>CALLQH010000349.1 GCA_938014945.1 uncultured bacterium
GAACCGTTCCTGACGCCCGATGCCCTGATCCTGGTCGACGATACGAACCGCGAGGCGCCCCGGCAGGCGACGCTCGACTTCCTGAGCCGCCGCGAGGGCCGCTACAACCTGATCTGGGACGTGAAGACGGGCTTCGAGACGCACCCCACCGTGTGGAACGGTCTCATGCTGCTGCGCCGCACGGGCTGAACGCCCTGTCCTAGCGCGCGCTGGCCGCGGATCCGAATTCGGCGGCGCGCAGGATATGGGCGAGCCGGTCGAGTACCGCATTGACCATGCCGGGCTCGCCACGGTCGAAGAAGGCATGGGCGACATCGACGTATTCGTTGATGACCACCTTGGCCGGAACGTCCGAGCACTCCAGAAGTTCATAGATGCCGGCACGCAGGATGACCCGCATCAGACTTTCCAGCCGCCCGCTGTTCCATCCGCCCGAGAGCGAACCGTCGATCATTTCGTCCAGGCGGCCGGCCTTGTCGGCAGCAACGCCACGGACGATGGTTTCGGTGCGCTCGACATCGATCTCGGCGGTCAGGCCGGCCTCGTCCAGCTGGGCGCCGCGCAGCTTGACGCTGTCGAGCGCCTCCTCGACGGAGTTGCTTTCGATGTCGAGCTGATAGAGCGCCTGAACCGCAGCCAGACGGGATGCGGTGGAGCGCTCGTTACGGCCTCGGCGGCTGCCGCTCATCCGGTCACCCGGAGGGTGTCGGCGAGCTCAACCATCTTGATGCAGGCGACCGCCGCCTCGCGGCCCTTGTTCTTCTGGGCCGGATCGGCGCGCACCAGGGCCTGCTGATAGTTCTCGCAGGTCAGCACGCCAAAGCCGATGGGCGCCATGTGGCGCATGGCGAGGTCGCCCAGGCCGCGCGCGACCTCCGCGCAGATGAAGTCGAAATGGCTGGTTTCGCCACGGATGACGCAGCCCAGCGCCAGGTAGCCGTCGTACTTGCCCGTGGCGATCGCCATGCGCACGCCACCCGGCAGCTCGAAGGATCCGGCGACCTCGACCCGTTCGTAGGTCGCGCCCCACTTCTCGATCTCGGCGATGGCGCCCTGTGCCAGAAGGTCCGAGATGTCGGCGTAGTAACGGGCTTCCAGGATCAGGATGTGCGGGGTCGTGGCCATGAAAAGCGTCCTTAAGCCTTCTCTCGAAACGGGTGACCGGCCGCGGCGCGCTTCCGGCCCCTTCCCTTCACACAAAACGAAGGCCGCTGTCACCCTGATCTTGCTGGCGGAATACGCAACCCTGCCCTGCTAGCCGGGCCGGTGCAGCGAGGCGGCCATGCGCGCGACATAACGCGCCAGGGTGTCGATCTCCAGATTCACCGGATCGCCCTTGGCCAGCGTCCCCAGAGTGGTCACCTGCTGGGTGTGCGGGATGATGTTGACGCCGAAGATGCAGCCATCCTGCGTATCGCTCACAGCATTGACCGTCAGCGATACGCCGTCGACGGTGATGGAGCCCTTCTCGGCGATATAGGGCGCGAGCGAGGCCGGAGCGGCAAAATCGAAACGCACGGAATCGCCCTCTGACCGACGGTCGGCGACGCTGCCCACGGCATCGACATGTCCGGACACGACATGGCCGCCCAGTTCATCGCCCATACGCAGCGAGCGCTCCAGGTTCACAGGCGTGCCTTCGCGCCAGTTCCCCAACGTCGAGCGCGACAAGGTTTCGGCGGAGACATCGACGGCAAACCAGCCCGACCCCTTGTCGACCACAGTCAGGCAGACACCGGCGCAGCAGATCGAGGCTCCCATGGCGACGCCATCGAGATCGTAGGCGGTATCCAGCACGAAACGGGTGTCGCCCCGCGCCTCGACGGCGCGCACGCGCCCCTTGTCGGTCACGATGCCTGTGAACACGTCGGCTGTCCTTTCACGCCCTGGCCAGATCCAGGGTCAACATGGTGTCGTTGCCCACGCGCGCAAGCCTGATCGGCCGGCCGTGGACTGCCTCGTCGAGGGCATGGAGATCCAGGGTTCCGATCGCAGCCTTCGCATCGCCGCCCAGCAGGGTGGCGGCCTGGAACCAGACCAGCGTGTCGACCAGTCGTTCGCGCAGCAGCGTGGTGGCAAGCGAAGGCCCCCCTTCCACCAGCACCCGGGTGAGTCCGCGCTCCCCCAACGCGATCATCATCGCAGCAGGCGAGATGCGCCCGTCGTCGCCGCGGCGCACCGTGATGACCTCGGCGCCGCGCTCGCGCCAGGCGGCGGCAGTCTCGGGGGGCGCACCCTCGCCGCAGACCAGCCAAAGCGGTGCGATATCCATGGAGCGGGCAAGCAGGCTGCCCATGCTGATGCGCAGTCCGCTGTCGGCCACGACACGCACCGGCTGGCACCCTTCCAAGCCGGGCTGGCGGCAGGTGAGAGCGGGGTCGTCGGCGTGCACCGTGCCCGCGCCGGCAAGGATCGCGTCGTGGCTGGCGCGCAGCAGATGGCCGCGGCGGCGGGTCTCCTCGCCCGTGATCCACTTGCTTTCCCCGGACGCCAGAGCAACACGACCGTCCAGCGAAGCCGCGACCTTGAGGGTGACGGCGGGGCGCAGGCGCGTGATGCGGGAAACGAAGCCCGCGTTGACGCGGGCGGCTTCCTCCTCCGCGACACCGACATCAACAGCGATTCCGGCCGCCTTCATGCGTTCGATCCCCTGGCCAGCGGTGCGCGGATCGGGGTCCTTCATGGCGACCACGACACGCGCGATACCGGCAGCGATCAGAGCGTCGGCGCAGGGCGGCGTCTTGCCGTGATGGGCGCAGGGTTCCAGGCTGACATAGGCCGTGGCGCCGTGCGCAGCTTCGCCCGCATGGGCAAGCGCCTCGGTTTCGGCATGGGGGCGGCCTCCGGGCCGGGTCGCGCCGCGGCCGACGACCACGCCTTCGCGCACGATGACGCATCCGACCGAAGGATTGGGCCAGGTTCGGCCAAGTCCGCGGCGCGCCAGCTCCAGCGCCGCGGTCATGTGGCGGTGATCGACCTCAGTCGTCGTCGCGGATGCGGCGCGGGATCGTTGCGATGCCATCGAGTTGCTCGACGAACTGCTCGAAATCCTTGGCCTCGCGGAAGTTGCGATAGACCGAGGCGAAGCGGACGTAGGCCACGGGATCGAGATTGGCGAGGCCCTCCATGACCATCTCGCCGATGACGCTGGAGGGGATCTCGGCCTCGCCCATGCTCTCCAGGCGGCGCTGGATGCCGGTCACCAGACGATCCACGCGGTCGGGATCGACCGGCCGCTTGCGGATGGCGATCTCCACGGAGCGCGCCAGCTTGTCGCGGTCGAAGGGCGCACGGCTGCCCGACTTCTTCACCACCGTCAGTTCGCGCAGCTGGATGCGCTCGAAGGTCGTGAAACGGCCACCGCAATTGAGACACTGGCGGCGGCGCCGGATGGTGGCGCCGTCCTCGGTCGGACGGGAGTCCTTAACTTGCGTCTCTTCGTGACCGCAGAAGGGGCAGCGCATGGCGTTCCTCTCTAGCCCAGGTTCATGGCGCCGTAGACGGGGAAACGGCGGCAGAGATCGGCGACGCGCTCGGCGACCGCCTTTTCCACCTTGCCGTTGTCCTCGCCGTTGGCGGCAAGGCCATCAAGGACCTCGACAATCATCTCGCCGATCTGGCGGAACTCCGCCTTGCCGAAGCCGCGTGTCGTGCCGGCCGGCGTGCCCAGACGAATGCCCGAGGTGACCATCGGCTTTTCGGGATCGAAGGGGATGGCGTTCTTGTTGCAGGTCATGTCGGCGCGCTCGAGGCTCTTCTCGGCAATGTTGCCGGTGAGCTTCTTGGGCCGCAGGTCGACCAGCATCAGGTGGGTGTCGGTGCCGCCCGAAACGATGTCGAGGCCGCCCTTGACCAGGGTCTCGGCCAGGACACGGGCGTTGTCGACCACGGCCTGGCTGTAGACCTTGAACTCCGGCCGCAGCGCCTCGCCCAGCATCACCGCCTTGGCCGCGATGACATGCATCAGCGGACCGCCCTGGAGGCCGGGGAAGACCGCCGAGTTGATCTTCTTGCCGATCTCCTCGTCGTTCGAGAGGATCATGCCGCCGCGGGGACCGCGCAGGGTCTTGTGGGTGGTCGTGGTCACGACATGGGCATGGGGCAGCGGGCTGGGATGGACACCCGCAGCGACCAGACCGGCGAAATGGGCCATGTCGACATGGAGCAGCGCGCCTGCCTTGTCGGCGATCTCGCGCATGCGCTTGAAGTCGATGACGCGGGGAATGGCCGAACCGCCGGCGATCAGCAGCTTCGGCTTGTGCTCCATCGCCAGGCGCTCGACCTCGTTATAGTCGATATTGCCGGTTTCCTTGGAGACGCCATAGCCGATGGCGTGGAACCACTTGCCCGACTGGGCCGGTGCCGCGCCGTGGGTCAGATGGCCGCCGTGGGCAAGCGACATGCCCATGATGGTCTCGCCCGGCTTCACCAGCGCCAGCATGACGGCGCCGTTGGCCTGCGCGCCCGAATGGGGCTGCACATTCACATAGGCGCAGTCGAACAGTTCCTTGGCGCGGTCGATGGCCAGCTGCTCGACGACATCGACGTACTCGCAGCCGCCGTAATAGCGGCGCCCGGGATAGCCTTCGGCATACTTGTTGGTCAGCACCGTGCCCTGGGCCTCGAGGACCGCCGTCGACACGATGTTTTCAGAAGCGATCAGCTCGATCTGATCGCGCTGGCGGTGCAGCTCGCCACGGATGGCGTCGAGCACGGCGGGGTCGCTATCGGCCAGGCGTCGCGTGAAGAAATCGCCCGAGGCAGGCTGCTTGTCAGACATGACGTTGAGCTCCGAGGAAGAGAGAATCAGACCGGGCGCGCCTAGGCGTCCGGCGGCGACAATTTGTCCACGCGCCGCTGGTGGCGTCCGCCTTCAAACGACGTTTCCAGAAACACTTTGAGACAATCACGGGCGGTCTGAATGCCGATCAGGCGCTCGCCCAGTGCCAGGACATTGGCATCGTTGTGTTCGCGCATGAGGCGGGCGGATGTGACGTCATGGGCCAGACCCGCCCGGATGTGGCGGTGACGGTTGGCCGCGATGGAGATGCCGATACCGGTGCCACAGACCAGAACGCCGGTCTGGGCCTGTCCCTCCGCCATGGCGGAGGCCAGTTTTTCGGCGAAATCGGGGTAATCGACGGAATCCGCGCCGTGGGTGCCCAGATCGACGGGTTCGCAGCCGAGGCTGCGCAGCTCGGCGACCAACGCCTGCTTCAGCTCGAATCCGGCATGATCCGATGCAATGACGACCCGACGCTTGCTCACCGTTTGCCCCCCATATCGGGCGTTTCTTGGGGCGAGAACTACCATAGGCGGGATTTGCTTGCCAGCGCCGCACCAGCATTGGCGGCAATTGCGTGAACTCACGGTCGCATCAACCCAAGATGGACTTGATCGGCCCGAGCAACTATTATCCAAGCAACAGTTCCCCCATGAGGTCACAAAATGAATGAACAGCCGTCCGATACCGAGTTGACGCTTAGTGAAATGCTTGAAATGACCACTGAGATCGTCTCCGCTTATGTCAGCAACAACATGGTGGATTCGACCGCCCTGCCCGGCCTGATCGAAAGCGTTCATCGCGCTCTGGTCTCCCAGGGCGGTATCGCAGCCGAGGCCGCCGCGAACGCCGAACCCGCGGTCGCCATCAGAAAGTCTGTGGGCGCAGAGCACATCGTCTGCCTGGACTGTGGCCGCAAGCTCAAGACCCTCAAGCGCCACCTGCGCGCCGATCACGATCTTTCGCCTGCCGATTACCGCGCAAAGTGGGGCCTGCCGGCCGATTATCCGATGGTCGCGCCGAACTACTCCAAGGCCAGGTCGGCCTTCGCCAAGCAGATCGGTCTGGGCCGCGCTTCGGACAACTGACCGGACCTCCGTCTGCCCGGGGCCAATGCGTTGCCCCTTGTAGGAGCACCCGGCAATCCTCTACGGTCGGGGACAGTGAAGGGGCATAACGCCGGTAACAATTCGGCGGCCCCTGCTGGGCATCCAATACCAAATTCGGGAGAAACATGGGCATGCACGCGCATATCAAGAAGGTACTTATGGCCTCGGCAGCGATGGCCACTTTGACCCTGGGCTCGGCCGCCATGGCGCAGGAGGAGGTCAAGGTCGGCGTCATCCTGGGCTTCACCGGGCCGATCGAATCGCTGACCCCCGACATGGCAGCCTCCGCCGAACTGGCGATGAAGGAAGTTTCCGATTCCGGCCTGCTGCTGGGCGGCGCCACGGTAACTCCGATACGCGGCGATTCGACCTGCGTTGACGCCGCGGCCGCAACAGCCGCTGCCGAACGCCTGATCACCTCCGACAACGTCGTTGCCATCGTCGGCGCGGATTGTTCGGGCGTGACGACCGCCATCGCCGAGAGCGTGGCCATCCCCAACGGCGTCGTCATGGTTTCGCCCTCGGCGACCTCCCCGGCGCTGACGACCATCACCGACAACGGCTACTTCTTCCGCACCGCGCCTTCCGATGCGCGCCAGGGCGAGGTTCTGGCCAATGTCGTCATGGAGCGCGGCATCGAGACCGTGGCCATCACCTACACCAACAACGACTACGGCAAGGGCCTGGCCGACAGTTTCGCCGCCGCCTACGAGGCGCTCGGCGGCACGGTTGCCGCCACCGCCGCCCATGAGGACGGCAAGGCCGACTACTCGGCCGAGGTCGCGGCGCTCTCCGCTTCGGGCGCCGATACGCTTGCGGTCTTCGGTTACGTCGATCAGGGCGGCAAGGGCATCATCCAGACCGCCCTGGACACCGGCGCCTTCTCCAGCTTCATCCTGGGCGACGGCATGATCGGCCAGTCGCTGATCGACAACATCGGCGACGGCCTCAATGGCACCATCGGCACGGTTCCCGGCAGCGATTCCGAGGGTGCGGCCAACTTCGACGTCTATGCCAGGGACAGCGGCATCGAGGGCGATGGTCCCTACCGTGCCGAGTCCTATGACGCCGCGGCTCTGATCCTGCTCGCCATGCAGGCGGCCGGCTCGTCCGACCGTGCGGCCATCCAGGGCGAGATCATGAATGTCGCCAATGCCCCCGGCGAGCCGATCGGCCCCGGCGAGCTGGCCAAGGGCCTGCAGATCCTGGCCGATGGCGGCGAGATCGACTACGTCGGTGCGACCAACGTGGAAATGACGGACGTCGGCGAGGCCTTCGGTTCCTACAAGGAACTCGAGGTCATGGACGGCGCCTTCTCGACCATTCAGGTCCGCTAGTACGCCACGCATAGAGACGGCCCGGTTCCCTCATCCAAGGGGCCGGGCCGTTTTCTTGCCAGCGTCCATCCCATGATCCGCGTCGAAAACGTTCACAAGCACTTCGGCGGCCTGCGCGCGGTCGACGGCGCAACGCTGGAGATCGCCCAGGGTTCGATCACGGGGCTGATCGGCCCCAACGGCGCGGGCAAGACCACCCTGTTCAATGTCATCGCCGGCATGTTCGCGCCCACCGAAGGCCGCATCCTTCTCGATGGGCAGGACATCTCGGGCCTGAAGCCCCACGAGCTGTTCCACCGCGGCCTGCTCCGCACCTTCCAGATTGCTCACGAATTCGGCTCGCTGACCGTCATCGAGAACCTGATGACCGTCCCTGCCCAGCAGAGCGGCGAGAGCCTGGTCGATGTCTGGTTCAAGCCCGGCCGCATCCGCGCCGAGGAACGCGCCAACCGCGAAAAGGCCGAGGAGGTCGTCGCCTTCCTGGGGCTGGAGGCGGTTGCCGGCGAACTGGCGGGCAACCTTTCCGGCGGCCAGAAGAAACTCCTGGAACTCGGTCGCACCATGATGGTCGACGCCAAGATCGTCTTCCTCGACGAGGTCGGCGCCGGCGTGAACCGCACCCTTCTGCGCACCATCGGCGATGCCATCCTGCGGCTCAACCAGGAGCGCGGCTACACCTTCTGCATGATCGAGCACGACATGGATTTCATCGGCCGCCTCTGCGACCCGGTCATCGTCATGGCCGAGGGCAAGGTGCTGATGCAAGGCACGGTGGACGAGGTGAAGTCCGATGAGCGCGTCATCGAGGCCTATCTCGGCCGGGGCGTGCGCGCCACGCGGAAGGTCATGGCATGAGCTTCCTGATCGGCGAAAACATGGTCGGCGGCTACGGCGGGTCCGACATCCTGAAGGGCTGCACCATCGCCGTCGAAAAGGGCGAGATCGTCGTCATCGTCGGGCCCAACGGCGCGGGCAAGTCGACCGCGATGAAGGCGGTCTTCGGCATGCTCGACCTGCGCGAGGGCAGCGTGCGCCTGGGCGATGACGACATCACCGCCTTGAGCCCCCAGGAGCGCGTGCGCCGCGGCATGGGTTTCGTGCCGCAGAACAACAACGTCTTCTCCACCATGACCGTGATGGAGAACCTGGAGATGGGCGCCTACCTGCGCGAGGACGACTGGCGGGGGACCCTGGAGCAGGTCTTCACCCTGTTCCCGATCCTGAAGGAAAAGCGCCAGCAGGCGGCAGGCGAGCTTTCGGGCGGCCAGCGCCAGCAGGTCGCCGTCGCCCGCGCGCTGATGACACGCCCGCAGGTGCTGATGCTCGACGAACCCACGGCCGGCGTTTCGCCCATCGTCATGGACGAACTCTTCGACCGCATCATCGAGATCCGCAACACCGGCATCGCCATCCTGATGGTCGAGCAGAACGCGGCCCAGGCCCTTGCCATCGCCGACCGCGGCTATGTGCTGGTGACCGGCGAGAACAGTTTCAGCGACACCGGGCAGGCGCTGCTCGACAACGCCGAAGTACGGCGCTCCTTCCTGGGGGGCTGATCATGGACGACATCCTCAACGCCATCGTCCTGCTTACCAACTTCGTCATCGTGCCGGGGCTGGCCTATGGCGCGCAGCTTGCGCTAGGCGCGCTGGGCGTGACGCTGATCTTCGGCATCCTGCGTTTTGCCAACTTCGCCCATGGCGACCTGATGGCCTTTGCCACCATGGTCGTCATCCTGGTGACCTGGGTGCTGCAGGACGCCGGCATCGGCATCGCGCCGCTGCCGACGGCGCTGATCGCCCTGCCCGTCGGCATCCTCGCCGCCGTCGCCATCAGCCTGCTCACCGACCGGACGGTCTATCGTTTCTACCGCCAGAAGAAGAGCGCGCCGGTCATCTTCGTCATCGCCTCCATCGGCGTCATGTTCATGATGAACGGCATCGTGCGCGTCGTCATCGGACCCGACGACCAGAGTTTCGGCGACGGCGCCCGCTTCCTGATCGAGGTCACCCAGTTCCGCGAGTGGACGGGTCTCAAGGAAGGCCTTGCGATCAAGATGAGCCAGGCGCTGACCCTGATCGTCGCCGTCATCGCGGTCGGCGCGCTCTTCTGGTTTCTGCAGCGCACCCGCGCCGGCAAGGCCATGCGTCGTGCCGCCGAGGCGCTCGAGGCCCGGGGCTA
>CALLQH010000350.1 GCA_938014945.1 uncultured bacterium
GGCAAGGCCATGCGCGCCTATTCCGACAACGAGGACCTTGCCCTGCTCTCGGGCGTCAATCCCGACCGCGTCGTCTTCTATGCCTGGGTGATCGCCGCGACGCTCGCCACCATCGCCGGCACGCTCTACGGCCTCGACAAGAGCTTCAAGCCCTTCACCTACTTCCAGCTTCTGCTGCCGATTTTCGCGGCGGCCATCGTCGGCGGTATCGGCCAGCCGCTGGGCGCGATCGTGGGCGGATTCATCGTCGCCTTCTCCGAGGTGACGATCACCTACGCCTACCGCAAGTTCCTGCTCTATCTGCTGCCCAAGGAATGGGTGCCCGACGGTCTCGTGCAGCTCCTGTCGACCGACTACAAGTTCGCGATCTCCTTCGTCATCCTGGTCGTGGTGCTGCTGGTGCGCCCGACCGGCGTCTTCCGGGGCAAGGTGATATGACCGTGAACCCCCGCGCATGCATTTATTTCGGCCTCATGGCGCTGGCCCTGCTGGCCGTCGGTTTCCTGCAGTCCTGGTCGCTCTCGCTGACCATCCTCAACCTGTGCCTCATCTCCTCGATCATGGCGCTGGGTCTCAATATGCAGTGGGGCTACGCCGGCCTCTTCAACGTCGGCGTCATGGGTTTTGCCGCCCTGGGCGGCGTTGCGGCCGTGCTGGTTTCCCAGCCGCCTGTCGCCGAAGCCTGGTCCGCAGGCGGTGTCGATCTCGGCCTCTCGGTTCTGGCTCTTGCGGCATCCATCGCCGTCATCGTTCTGGTGCGCCGGGCCATGGGCAAGGGACCGCTGCGCACCTTCGTGACCTTCGTCCTGGCGCTGGCGGGTTACGGCTTCGTGCGCATCTTCTTCGATCCGGCCAGCGAGGCGATCGAGGCGGTCGATCCCTCCAAGACCGGCTACCTCGGCGGTCTCGGCCTGCCGATCATTCTCGCCTGGCCGATCGGCGGCCTGATCGCGGCAGGTGCTGCATGGATGGTCGGCAAGATCGCACTTGGACTGCGCGCCGATTATCTCGCCATCGCCACGCTCGGCATCTCCGAGATCGTGCTCGCCATGCTGAAGCACGAGGACTGGCTCTCCCGCGGCGTAAAAAACGTCACGGGACTCTCCCGTCCGGTGCCCTACGAGATCGAACTGCAGACGACCGACTGGTTCCTCGGCCTGACCGAGAGCCTGGGCGCCTCTCCCATCGAAGCCTCCAGCGTCTTCGTGAAGATCTGCTACGCCCTGCTCTTTGCCGCCGTCCTGCTGATCCTGATGTGGCTTGCCGAAAAGGCTCTGCATTCGCCCTGGGGCCGCATGATGCGCGCCATCCGCGACAACGAGACCTCGGCCGAGGCGATGGGCAAGGATGTCACCCGCCGCCACCTGCAGATCTTCATCCTCGGCGCGGCGGTGGTGGGTCTGGCGGGCGCCATGCTGGTCACGCTCGACGGCCAGTTCACGCCCGGCACCTACAATCCCCTGCGTTACACCTTCCTGATCTGGGTCATGGTCATCGTCGGCGGCTCCGGCAACAACTGGGGCTCGGTGCTGGGCGGCTTCCTGATCTGGTTCGTCTGGGTCGAGGCGGAACCCGCCGGCCTGTGGCTCATGGACATGGCGACCGCTGGCCTGGGCGAAAGCAGCGCCCTGCGCGCCCACCTGCTGGAGAGCGCGCCGCACATGCGCCTGTTCGTCATGGGCCTGATCCTGCTGCTGGTCCTGCGCTTCAGCCCGCGCGGCCTGCTGCCGGCCAAGACGCGCCACCAGTAGCGGGGCTCAGGCCGCGCGCAGCTCCGCGGCCAGCGCCTTGATGTGCTCCAGCCCCAGGCCGCAGCAGCCGCCGATCGCCTGCACGCCCATGTCGAGCCAGGCACGGGCCTCGCGCGCCAGATCCGGCGGATCGATGATGTCCTTGAAGTTCCAGTGGGGCATCTCGAAGTGGCCGGAATCAGGATAGGCGAGCATCGGACCGTCGAAACGCTCGCGCAGCAGCGCCAGTGCCGGGCCGGTGACGTTGACGTTGGAATGCATCACGCCCACCACCCGCGCCGTGCCGGACAGCGCCGTTTCGACCACCTCCTCGAAGGGGTGGTTCTCGAAGGCGAAGCTGACGACCCTGCCCTCGTGGCTGCGCGCGCTCATGCCGCACCAGACCGGCAAGCCGGTTTCCTCCGCCGCCTGCAGGGCAAGCCGGATGTGGCGCGGCCGCGACATCATCTCCAGCATGATGAAGTCGACCCCTGCGTCCTTGTGCAGGCCCGCCAGTTCGCGGAGGTTCTCCAGCACCGTGGCGTCGGGAGGATAGCGGTTCGGATCGTTGCGCTGGTCGCCCGGCACCATGGGCATCATGTGCGAGAGCGATCCTGCGATGGCGACATCCCGTCCGCCTGCCGCACGGTCACGCGCGCGCATGGCGATCTCGGCCGCTTCACGGGCCAGCGCCTGCGTCTTGTCGGCATGGCCCGCGGCTTCCAGCATGTGGCGCGCATTGGCATAGGTGTTGGTGACGATGACGTCGGCGCCGGCACGGATGTAGTCCTCATGCACGCCTAGCAGGATGTCGGGGTTCGTGCGGGTCGCCATGGCGCACCAGGCGCCGTCCACCATCGCCGCGCCGCGCTTCTCCAGCTCGGTGCCCGTGCCGCCGTCCAGCAGCAGGATCTCGCCGGCCGCCAGGCGGCGCTGGATCGTGTCCATGACCATGGTCTTCTCCGTTGCTGTGTCTGGCGCAGCCTAGGGCCAGGCGGCGGGCACGCTAGCGCCCTGCCCGGCTTTCAGGCAAGCATGCCGAGCCAATCGAGCTGATCCACGACCGACACCGGGCAGGAGGACAGCACTTCCAGGGTCCTGTCCTCGAACACCGTGTCGCCCAAAGCCTCGGCGAGCCGCCGGTCGCGGGCCAGAAGAAGCTGTTCGATCTGCGGCCGGAACAGAGCGACCATGGCGGTGATCCAGCGGTTGGTCACCGGGTGGCCTCCGGCGTCCTGCGCGATCCGGAAGGCCGGAAGGCGGTCGATCAGCGCCGCGGCGGGATAGACCGTGTCGTGCACGACCCAGCGGTTCACCGTGAAAAGCCGGATGGGAACACCATGGGCATCCATGCCGATGGCGACCAGATGGGACAGTGCTGCCCCTCCCCCGCTATCGCCGCCGACAGCAGTGATCGGCTCGACCCCCGCGAGGGCCGTACGGCGAAAGAAGCTGTGAAAGTGCCCGTGCTCGCCCGGCCTGTGGGCATGATAGTAGTACTGCGTTCCGGCGGCGGGATCGCGCACATCCCCTGGCGGATAGTGCCGCCTGACATGGAAGGCGCCGGTCTCAGGCAACAGTACGCCGACCACGTTTGTGTCCCGGCGCGCGAGAGCGCCCGACGTCTCGACCACCACCGTGGCGGCCGATCTCAGGTTTTCGAGGTCGTTCTCTGGCAGCGCTTCGAGAGGAGGCAGCCGGACCGCGGTATCAGTCTCCGCTGCAGCCGCCACAGCCGCTGCAGCCGCCACAGCCGCTGCAGCCGCGACAGCCGTCTTCGCCGTCCTCAAGATGCTTCTTCTCCTCGCCGTCGTCCTCGGCGAAAACCGAGCCGACGGGAACCGCAGCCGCCATGGCTGCGACCGAGCCAAGGACGAGAGTACGCCGATCATAACGTTTCATGACAGTCCTCCTCTGCTTTCGGCCGATCCGAGTGGCGCCGAAAATCACCAAAAAATGGTGAGCCCGCTGGGACTCGAACCCAGGACCCTCTGATTAAAAGTCAGATGCTC
>CALLQH010000351.1 GCA_938014945.1 uncultured bacterium
CTTCCACCACAAGGATGCGGCCGAGTAGGCGGCACGAAACCGTTCTCCCCGGGCGCGAACAGTCCTAGCGTTCGCCTGGAATCCCTCGGAGAACCATGCCATGAGCCAGACACGCGCACCGCACGGCGGCCGCAGCTTTGCCGGTGTGCCGGTCGTGACCGATCTGGCCGGCCTGCAGGCCGATGTGGCGATCCTCGGCGTGCCCTATGGCACGACCTACGATGTGCAGGGTTCGGTCAACGAGAGCGCGGGTTCGCCGACGGCGATCCGGGCGCGCAGCGCGCCCTCGCACCTCTACCATTACGACTTCGACAGCGGCGCGCCGGTGCTGGCCGGCACGGACACCGATCCCCGCATCGTCGACTGCGGCGATGTGCCGGGCGGGGCGCTGCCCGCCGACGGTCCGGCCAACCGGGCGATGGTCACTGAGGCCGTGCAGGCGATCCTCGAGGCGGGTGCGGTGCCCATCGTGCTGGGCGGCGACGACAGCGTGCCGATCCCCTTCTTTTCCGCCTTTGGCGGGCGAGGGCTGTTCACCGTGGTGCAGGTCGATGCCCACCTCGATTGGCGCGACGAGCTGCACGGCGAGCGTTTCGGCTATTCCAGTCCCATGCGGCGGGCCTCGGAAATGGACTGGATCACCGGCATGGTCCAGGTCGGCCTGCGCGGTACAGGCAGCGCCCGCCCATCCGATGTGGCCGACGCCCGCGCCTGGGGTTCCCGCCTCGTGACGGCGCGCGAGGTCCGCCAGCGCGGCATCGCGGCCGCGCTGGAGCACCTGCCAGAGGGCGGCGAGTTTCTCGTCACCATCGATTGCGACGGCATCGATCCGGCGGACTTTCCCGGCATCAGCGTGCTTGCGCCCGGTGGCCTTGCCTATGTCGACCTGCTCGACCTGATCGAGGGCATCGCCGCCAGGGGGCGCATCGCCGGGCTGGATATCGTGGAATTCGGCAGCGCCTACGATCCGCCCAGCGGCCTTGGCGCCACGGTCTGCACGCGCCTGGTGCTCACCGCTATCGGCGCCATGATCCGTTCCGGCCAGATCGGTACGGCAGCGTAGCGTGGCCTCTGGGGCGGCCAATTGCTCGGAAACGACGGTCCCGGCGGCACCGACCGCTCAGATTCCCACAGAAAACGTCGTCGCGGGAACAAAGTTGTGCCCTGGCTTTGCCTAGCTTGCGCCGATTCATCGACTGTGGTCGAAATGGCGCCTGTGTGCGTGGGTGAACAAGCGGATGTCCCGGACGAAATATTCGATCTTCAGCCTGCTTCGGCAGGCCCGCGACTATCATCGCGGCTGGCCCCAGGCCTGGCGCAGCCCCGAGCCCAAGCCTTCCTATGATGTCATCATCATCGGCGGCGGGGGCCACGGGCTGGCGACGGCCTACTACCTCGCCAAGGAGCACGGCATCACCAATGTCGCGGTCCTGGAGAAGGGCTGGCTGGGCGGCGGCAACACCGGCCGCAACACCACCATCGTGCGCTCCAACTACCTGTGGGACGAGAGCGCCCATCTCTACGAGCATTCCCTGAAGCTGTTCGAGGGCCTCAGCCAGGACCTCAACTACAACATCATGTTCAGCCAGCGTGGCGTCATCAACCTGGCGCACAACGAGCATGATCTGAAGGAGCTGACGCGGCGCGGCCATGCCTGCCGCCTCAACGGCATCGACTACGAGATGATCAGCGCCGAGCAGATCAAGCAGATCGCGCCGATCATCAACATCTCCAAGAACATCCGCTATCCGGTCCTGGGCGGCTCGATCCAGCGCCGCGCCGGCAACGCCCGCCACGATGCCGTGGCCTGGGGTTACGCCCGCCGCGCAGACGAATACGGCATCGACATCATCCAGAACTGCGAGGTCACCGGCATCGACATCGAGAACGGCCGCGTCACCGGCGTTCAGACCACCCGCGGCCCGATCAAGGCGCGCAAGGTGGGCGCGGTGCCCGCGGGCCATGCCTCGGTCGTGGGCCGCCTGGCCGGCCTGACCCTGCCGGTGGAAAGCCATCCCCTGCAGGCCATGGTCAGCGAGCCGATCAAGCCGGTGCTCGACACGGTCATCATGTCGAACACGGTCCACGTCTATATCAGCCAGTCCGACAAGGGCGAGCTGGTGCTGGGCGCGGGCATCGACCCTTACCTCTCCTATGCCCAGCGCGGCTCGCTCGACGTCATCGAGCACCAGCTCGAGGCGCTCTGCGACCTCTATCCGATCGTCAAGCGCCTGCGCGTCATGCGCACCTGGGGCGGCATCGTCGACACCTGCCCGGACGCCAGCCCGATCATCTCGAAGACGCCAGTGGAGGGCTTCTACATGAACTGCGGCTGGGGCACCGGCGGCTTCAAGGCCACCCCGGGCTCCGGCTGGGTCTTCGCCCACACCATCGCCCAGGACCGCCCGCACCGGCTGAACGAGGCCTTCGATCTCAAGCGCTTCGAAAGCGGCTTCCTGATCGACGAGCACGGCGCCGCCGCCGTGGCGCACTAGGGGGAACGCAAGATGCTTCTGATCGAATGCCCCCACTGCGGGCCCCGTGAGCAGACCGAATTCACCTGCGGCGGCGAGGGCCACATCGTGCGCCCGGATCCCGCCACCGCGACCGACGCCGAATGGGGCCACTACCTGTTCATGCGCAAGAACCCCAAGGGCCTGCATTTCGAGCGCTGGTTCCATGCCCACGGCTGCCGCCAGTGGTTCCATGCCGCGCGTTCGACCGTGACCCACGAGATCTTCGCCATCTACGGCATCGACGAGCCGCCCCCGGCCATCGATCCCAGCAAGGCGGGCAGCCAATGAGCCAGGCATTCCGCAACGGCGACGGCGGCCGCATCGACCGCGGCAAGCGCCTCAACTTCACCTTCGACGGCCAGAACTACGACGGTTTTGCCGGCGATACGCTGGCCTCCGCGCTACTCGCCAACGGCGTGCGCCTGGTTGGGCGCAGCTTCAAGTATCACCGCCCGCGCGGCATCGTCGGCTCCGGCCCCGAAGAGCCCAATGCGCTGATCCAGCTTGGTGTGGGCGCCCATACCGAGCCCAACACGCGCGCTACCCAGATCGCCCTGTTCGACGGCCTGATCGGCGAGAGCCAGAACGCCTGGCCGGGTGTCGGCTTCGACGTCGGTGCGATCAACAATCTGGTCTCGAAGGTCATCCCCTCGGGCTTCTACTACAAGACCTTCATGTGGCCGGCGGCCGCCTGGATGTTCTACGAGAAGTTCATCCGTTCCGCCGCGGGCCTGGGCAAGGCGCCGAGCGAGCCCGATCCCGAGACCTACGAGAAGCGCACGGTCTGGTGCGACGTGCTGGTGGTCGGCGGCGGTCCCGCCGGCCTTGCCGCGGCGCGTGCCGCCGGGGCGAGCGGCGCCCGCGTCATCCTGGCCGATGAAGGCTCGGAATTCGGCGGCAGCCTGCTTTCCTCGCGCGACAGGATCGAGGGCAGGGAAGGCGCCGACTGGGCGGGCGACGTCATCGACGATCTCGCCGGCATGGCCGAGGTCCGTGTCCTGCCGCGCACGACGGTTGCCAGCTACCACGACCACAACTATCTCGTCGCCGTCGAGCGGGTGAACGATCACCTGCCGCTGGGCGAGCGTCATGGTCCCCGCCAGCGCCTCTGGAAGATCCGCGCCAAGCAGGTGGTGCTGGCCACCGGGGCCATCGAGCGCCCGCTGGTCTTTGCCGAGAACGACCGCCCCGGCGTCATGCTGGCCGGCGCCGTGCGCACCTACGTCAACCGCTACGGCGCTCGCCCGGGCAACCGCGCCGTGGTCTTCACGAACAACGACAGCGCCTATCGCGCCGCGCTGGATGCAGCCGACGGCGGCATCTCCATAGCCGCCATCGTCGATTGCCGGGCCAACCCCGAGGGCGCCCTGGTGCGCCTGGTGCGCGAGCGTGGCATCGAGATCGTCTCCGGCAGCGTCATTTCCGGCGTGCGCGGGGCCAAGCAGGTCTCCGAGGTCGAGGTCGCCGCGCTCAACGATGCGGGCGACGATGTCGTCGGCGCGCGCCGCTCCTTCGACTGCGATCTGGTGATGATGTCGGGCGGCTGGAATCCCACCGTCCACCTCTATTCCCAGTCCGGCGGCAAGCTCGCCTGGAACCAGGAACTGGCAACCTTCGTGCCCGCCACGGCCGCGCAGAAGTCGCGCGAGGTCGGTGCGGTGAACGGCAGCTTCAGCCTGGCCGATGCGCTGGCCGAGGGCACGCGCGCCGGTGCTGCGGCTGCCCGCGATGCCGGGTTCGAGGTCGAGGGCGAGCAGGTGCCCGCCTGCGAGGCCGCCCCCGGCGACGGTGTTCTTTCGCTTTTGGCGTTGTGGGACGTGCCCTGTGGCCGCAAGGGCGCCAAGCGTTTCCTCGACTTCCAGAACGACGTCACCGCCGCCGACGTGGCGCTGGCCCACCGCGAGAACTACAGCTCGGTCGAACACTTCAAGCGCTACACGACCACGGGCATGGGCACCGACCAGGGCAAGACCTCCAACGTCAACGGTCTTGCCATCATGGCGGGGCTGCGCGGCGTCGATGTGCCGGAGGTCGGCCACACCACCTTCCGCCCGTTCTACACGGCGGTCACGGTCGGCGCGCTGGCGGGCATCAACAGCGGGCCGGAACTGCTTGATCCCGTGCGCAAGACGCCGATGCACAACTGGCACGAAACCCACGGCGCCCATTTCGAGGACGTCGGCCAGTGGAAGCGGCCCTATTGCTACCTGCGCCCCGGCGAGACGGTGAAGCAGGCGGTCGACCGCGAGGTGCTGGCCGCGCGCACGTCGGTCGCAATCCTCGATGCCTCGACGCTGGGCAAGATCGACATCCAGGGCCCCGATGCGCTGGAGCTGATCAACCGCGTCTACACCAACAACTTCGCTACGCTGAAGGTCGGCCAGTGCCGCTACGGCTTGATGCTGAAGGACGACGGCATGGTCTTCGACGATGGCGTCACCGCGCGCATCGGCGAGAACCGTTATCTCATGTCCACCACCACGGGCGGTGCGCCCAACGTGCTGAACTGGCTGGAGGAATGGCTCCAGTGCGAGTGGCGGGACCTGGAGGCCTATTGCACCTCGGTCACCACCCACTGGGCGGCCATCGCCATCGCCGGCCCCAACAGCCGCCGCCTGCTTGCCGAGCTGACCGCGACCGACCTCTCCAACGAGGCCTTCCCGTTCATGTCCTGGCAGGACGGCGAGATCGCGGGCATTCCCGGGCGCATCTTCCGCATCAGCTTCTCGGGCGAGACCGGCTTCGAGGTGCAGGTTCCGGCAAGCTACGCGCTGGCGCTCTGGCGCGCCCTGATGACCGCGGGCGAGAAGTATTCCATCACCCCCTACGGCACCGAGGCGATGCATGTCCTGCGCGCCGAGAAGGGCTTCATCATCGCCGGCCAGGATACGGACGGCACGACGACGCCTTACGATCTCGGCATGGGCTGGATCGTCTCCAGGAAGAAGGGCGATTTCCTCGGAAAGCGCGGCCTGGAGCGTCCCGACACCCTGCGCGAGGATCGCAAGCAGCTGGTCGGCCTGCTGACCGAGAATCCCAACGAGGTGATACCCGAGGGCGCGCACATCTCGCCCGCGCCCGACAGCGCCAAGCCGGTACCCATGGAAGGCTGGGTAACCTCCAGCTACTACAGTCCGAACTGCGGCCGTTCGATCGCCATGGCGCTGCTGCGCCGGGGCAACGAGCGGATCGGCGAAACCGTCGCCCTGCCGCTGGAGGACAAGGTGGTGCGGGCCAAGATCACCAAGCCGGTGTTCTTCGATGAAGAAGGGGAGCGTCTGCGTGGCTGAGAGCTATCTGCGGCAGAGCCCGCTTGCCCAGCGCGCGCTCGATACGCGCGTTGCGGACGATACGTCGGCGGCCGGTCTGGTGCTTTCCGAGCGCCGGTACCTTGCCAAGATCAACCTGCGCGGAAAGATCGACTCCGCGGCCGTGAAGGCGGCCGTCGGCGTCGAGCTGCCCGCAGAGCCCAACACCGTGACCGAGGGCAACAATATCGCCGCCCTCTGGCTCGGCCCGGCGGAATGGCTGCTGGTCGGCCCGAGCGATGCCGAGAAGGGCATGAACGACGCCCTGGTCGAGGGGCTGGAGGGCATGAGCGCGGGCATCGTCGATGTCACCGAGGGGCGCACCGTGATCCGCGTCGCCGGCCCCATGGCCCGCGATGTGCTCTCCATGGGCTGCCCGCTCGATCTGCACCCCCGCGTCTTCGGTGCGGGCCGCTGCGCCCAGAGCTTCATCGTGCGCTCCACCGTCATCGTGCATCAGGTCGACGACGCGCCGGTCTATGACATCTATGTCGAGCGCAGCCAGTCGGACTATCTCTTCCACTGGTTCGAGACCTCGGGCGCGCCCTATGGCGTGGCCGTCGCGGCCGAGCCCGAAACCTCCTCCTGGCGCCGGCCGCCCCGGCGCAAGAAGGACGGCGAGGCGTGAAACCGCCGCCGACCCATGTCGTCTTCGACCTGGGCGGCGTGCTGATCGACTGGGACCCGCGCCACCTCTACCGTGATCTGATCACCGACGAGGCCGAGCGTGAACACTTCCTCACCGAGGTCTGCGGGCCGGAGTGGAACGTGCAGCAGGACGCCGGCCGCACGATTGCCGAGGCCAACGCCGACGCCATCGCGCGGCATCCCGACAAGCGCGAGCTGATCGAGGCCTATTACGGCCGGTTCGACAGCATGATGAAGGGTGCCATCGACGGCACGGTAGCGCTGCTGGAGGCGCTTGATGCCCGTGGCACGCCGCTTTATGCGCTGACCAACTGGTCGGCCGAGACCTTCCACCACGGCGAGCGCCGCTTTGCCTTTCTGGAGCGTTTCGACGGCATCCTGGTCTCGGGCAGGGAGGGGCTGAGAAAGCCCGATCCCGCGATCTTCCACCTGCTGTGCGAGCGGTTCTCCCTGGAACCAGCGGCGTGCCTTTTCATCGACGACAGCGCCCGCAACGTGGAGAGCGCCGATGGCCTTGGATTCCACGCCCATCATTTCCGCACGCCGCAGGATTTGCGCGTTGCGCTCGTCGCGCATGGTCTGTTGCTGCGCTAGTCTTTCGGGCCAGAAGCAGAGAATCGCCATGCCATCGCCCCAGCTCCAGTCCCTCATCGCCATGTTTGAGGCCGCGCGCGCCGGCGCCACGAGCGATGTGCCCGCCGACACTGCCGCGACGGTCGCAGCCTACCGCGAGCAGACCGACGCCTGCCTGGTGCTCGACGGCGTCGCGCCATCGCTGAAGGCAGACACCCGCGTCGTTGCCATTGCCGCCGGCGGCGTGCCCTGCGAGTGGATCCTGGCGGCCGGTGCCGATCCTGCGCGACGCCTGCTGTGGATCCATGGCGGCGGCTGGATCGCGGGCACGCTCGCGGGTTACCGGCACCAGGTGGAGGCGCTGAGCGAAGAGACCGGCATGGCTGTGCTGGCGGTCGATTACCGGCTCGCGCCCGAGCACCCCTATCCTGCCGGGCTCGACGATTGCGTCGCCGCCTGGACCTGGATGCTGGAAAACGGGCCGGAGGGGCAGGGCGCTCCAAGGGTCGCGATGCTGGCGGGCGATTCGGCGGGCGGCAATCTCACCTTCGCCCTCATGCTGCGCCTGAAGGACGAGGCCCGCCCCCTGCCGAAGGCGGCCGCCGCCTTCGCACCCGCGACCGACTTCCTCGGTCGCAGCCCCTCGCGCAGGGAACGTGCCGCTCTGGATCCGATGATTTCACCCGATGGCATCGAATGGATTGCCAGGCTCTATATCCAGGACGATACGCCGCACGACCACCCCTACGTCTCGCCGGTCTATGGCGACATGGCAGGCCTGCCGCCCTTCCTGGTCCACGCCGGCGAGCGGGAGATCCTGCACGACGACGGCCTGCGCATCGTCGAGGCCGCGCGTGCCGCGGGCATCGACGCCCACTTCAAGACCCTGCCGGGCCTCATCCACACCACCGAATACTGGTGCCACGCCGTTCCCGAGGGACGCGCCTCGCTCAACGAGGTCGCGGCATATCTCAAGAGCCATGGTTGAACTTCCAGAGCCCGCGCAGTTCATCGATCTGGCGCGCTACCCCGTTCACGATCTTGCCGATTCCCGCACCCAGGCGCTGATCGCACGATGCCGCAACGACCTGGAGACCCAGGCCTTCGCCGTGCTCGACGATTTCCTGACGCCCCAGGCGGTCGATCGGTTCTGGCGGGAATCCATGGCGCTGCACGACCTGACGGTGCGCCGCGAGGCGGTGCGCAGCGCCTATCTCGACACGCCCGACCAGGAGGATACCTCCTTCCCGGAGGACCATCCGCGCCGGCAGTTCTTCCGCACCTGGTGGGGCGTCGTCGCCGATGACCTGATCCCCGACGATCACGGCCTGCGCGCGCTCTACGCCTGGGAGGGGCTGACGGCCTTCTTCTCCGAAGCCCTGCAGGTGCGCCCGCTCTACCGCCACGCCGACCGCTTTCAGGCGCTCAACATCAACGTCCTCAATCCCGGCGACGAACAGGCCTGGCATTTCGACGACATGGACTTCGTCGTCCTGCTCTACCTGACGACACCGCAGGGCGGCGGCGAACTGGAATGCGCCAGCCTCGTGCGCAGCGACGACGATCCCAACTACGACGATGTCGCGCGCGCCTTCGAGGGAACCTACGAGGGCTTGCGCCGGCGCAGCGCCAAGGCCGGCACGCTGACCATCATGCGCGGCCATCACAGCGTCCACCGCGTCCTGCCCGTGGAGGGAAGCATCCCGCGCCTGACCGCCGTGCTCGCCTACGACCGCATCCCCGACAAGCGGGAAAGCGACGCCATCAACATCCAGATCTTCGGCGAACGCGTGCGCGCGAAGGTCGAGGGCGGCTTCAACCGCGGCTAGCGATTCCTGCCAACCGTGCGGTCTTCCGGCTTGTCGGGCACGACGGCCGGAAGAGGCGTCCTCAGGCGAAGCTGTCGGGCAGGGCGGCCTTCTTCTGGTCGATGAAGGCGTTCAGCGCCTCGTCGATGCCGGGGTCGATGCCTGGCTCCTGGTAGTCGGCGAGCATCGCCTTCCACAGCTTGTTGGCGCGCACCTGGGCGTCTTCGCTGCCCTCGGCTTCCCACTGCTCGAAGCTGTTGTTGTCGGCGATGGTCGAGCGATAGAAGGCGTTCTCGAAGTTGGCCTGGGTGTGGGCGCAACCGAGGAAATGGCTGCCCGGGCCGACCTCGCGGATGGCGTCCATGGCCTGGCCGTTCTCGGAGAGGTCCACGCCGCCGGCCAGCACCTGCATCATGCCGATCTGGTCGGCGTCCATGACGAACTTCTCGTAGCCCGAGGCGAGGCCGCCTTCCAGCCAGCCCGCGGCATGGAGCACGAAGTTGACGCCGCCCATCAGGGTCGGCAGCAGGGTGTTGGCGCTTTCGTAGGCCGCCTGGGCATCGGCGATCTTGGAGCCGCAGAGCGAGCCGCCCGAGCGGAAGGGCACGCCGATGCGGCGGGCGAGCTGGGCCGAGGCGAGCAGCACCAGGGTGGGCTCGGGCGTACCGAAGGTCGGCGCGCCCGACTGCATGGAGATCGAGCTGCCGAAGGTGCCGAAGACCACCGGCGCGCCCTTGCGCACGAGCTGCGTGGTGGCCATGCCGACCAGCGCCTCGGCGAAAAGCTGGGCCACCGTGCCCGCCACCGTCACCGGGCTCATGGCGCCCGACAGGATGAAGGGCGAGACGACGCAGGCCTGGTTATGCGCGGCATAGACCTTCAGGGCACCCAGCATGGTGCCGTCGAAGGTCATCGGCGAGTTCGCGTTGATCAGGTTGATGATGCAGCAGTTGTTCTCGACGAAGTCGTCGCCCAGCACGATCTTGGCCATGGCGATCGTGTCTTCTGCACGCTCGGGCGCGGTGACCGAACCCATGAACGGCTTGTCGCTGTAGCGGATGTGCGAATAGACCATGTCCAGGTGGCGCTTGGAGACCGGGATGTCGACCGGCTCGCACACCGTGCCGCCCGAGTGATGCATGGCGGGTGTGAGATAGGCCAGCTTCACGAAATTGCGGAAGTCCTCGATCGTGGCATAGCGGCGGCCTTCGTCCAGGTTGCGGATGAAGGGCGGGCCGTAGACCGGCGCGAACACGGTGCTGCCGTCGCCGATCTTGACGTTGCGCTCCGGGTTGCGCGCATGTTGGGTGAAGGAGCTGGGGGCGGTCTTCAGCAGCTCCCTGGCCAAACCGCGCGGCACGCGCAGGCGCTCGCCGTCGCTGCCGATCTCGGCGCCGGCTTCCTTCCACATCGCAACGACCTCGGGGTCGTCCTTGATGGCGATGCCGACCTCTTCCATGATCGTTTCGGCATTGCGCTCGATGATCTCCATGCCCTCCTCGGAGAGCACGTCGAAGGTCGCGATCCTGCGCTGGATGTAGGGCAGGGGCACCGTCGAGAAGCGCGTCGTGCGGGTGGCGCGTCGTGCGCCGCTGCCGCCACGTTCGCCGCGTCCGCGGCGCGCTCCGCGGCCAGCCTGCTCTGCTTCGTCGGTCATGTTCGTGCTCCCGAAAGGGCCTGATTTGGTCCGCTTATGACACGCGCTCTGGGGGCGAAACGGTCAGATTTCGTCGTGGCCGTGGTCCTGCGGGTCGCCTGCGGACCGATTTCGTCTTCCACTCCCTTGCCGACGGCATGGCCTTGGACCAAGCTGCGCGCCATCAAGCACTGGAGTTCATGATGGCTGACTCGATCTTTGCCGATGGCTGGAAGGCGACCCCCTACTGGTGGGAACTGGCGCCGCGCCCGGAATGGCCCACCATCGAGGTGCCCAAGAAGGTTGATGTCGCCATTGTCGGCTCTGGCTACGCCGGCATGTCGGCGGCCCTTCACCTGACCCGCGGCGGGCGCGATGTCGTCATCCTGGAGGCCAAGGAGCCGGGCCACGGCGCATCTTCGCGCAGCGGCGGCATGGCAGGTTCGGGCCTGAAGATCGGCTACAGCGATCTCAAGGCCAAGTACGGCCAGCAGCGCGCCGGCGACATGATCCGCGAGACCGAGCGCAGCCTGGAGTTCTTCGAGGACTTCATCGCCGGCGAGCAGATCCAGTGCCATTACCAGAAGGTGGGCCGTTTCATCGGCGCCCATGCCCCCTCGGACTACGAGGCGATGGCGCGCGGCATCGAGGAGGTCAAGCGCGAGGTCGGCATCGAGACCGGCTACATGATCCCGCGCGCCGAGCAGCATACCGAGGTCAAGACCGACGCCTATCATGGCGGCAAGGCGACCCTGGCGGGCGGCGGCCTGCATCCCGCGATCTATCATCAGGAGTTTCTGGAGCGTGTCCGCCAGGCCGGGATCAAGATCTGCGCCCATACCCCCGTCACGGCCATCTCGCGCACCAACGGCGGCTTCGAGGTCACCACCACCCGCGGCAAGGTGCTGGCCGACAATGTCTGCGTCATGACCAACGGCTACACGCCGTCTGCCGCGCAGGACCTGCGCCGCCGCCTGGTGCCGGTGGGCAGCTACATTATCGCGACCGAGGAAATCGGCGAGGAAAGGGTCACCGAACTCTTCCCGCATCACCGCATGATCGCCGACACCAAGCACATCCTCTATTATTACCGGCCCTCTCCGGACCGTAAGCGCGTCATCTTCGGCGGCCGTGCCAAGACCCGCGACATCGAAACGCGGGAAAGCGGCGAGATCCTGCACCAGTTCATGTGCGGCATCTTCCCCGAACTCAAGGACGTCAAGGTCACCCACAGCTGGACCGGCAACGTCGCCTTCGCCTTCGACAAGCTGCCCCACGTCGGCGTGCGCGACGGCATCCACTATGCGCTGGCCTGCAACGGCTCGGGCGTCGTCAAGCAGACCTACCTTGGCTACAAGACGGCGATGAAGATCCTGGGCAGCCCCGAGGGCAAGACCGCCTTCGACGAGCTGGAGTTCACGACCATCCCGTTCTACGACGGCAACCCCTGGTTCCTGCCCATCGTGCAGCGCTGGTACCAGTTCCTCGACGCCCGCGCGAAGTAGGTTCCATTCTTGTCCTGGGAATCCGCTCTCTGGCTGGTTGCCGCCTGGGACCTGGCGATGGTTGCGGCCACGCTGGTCGCCATGATCGTTGCGGTGCGTACCGTGCCTCTGCGGCCCGGTCCACGCTGGGCGGCCTTTGTGGTGGTCGACGGCGTGCCGCTGGCCTTTGTCGCTGTGGCCATTGCCGCGCTTTTCGTCTGGCCCGCCGAACTCGGGGTTGCTGAACTCGATACGGCTGTCCTGCTGGCCCTGGCGATTGCTCCCTATGCGCTCCTTGCCCCTGCGATCCTGCTGGGCGTGGTCGTGTTGCCGCTTCGGACGGCCCGCGGCGGGAGCGGTACGCGCCGTCCCGTCGGCACGGTACGGCGCTGAGGCCATGGCAAAGGCTTGCCTTGGCCCGAAGAGGGGTTCACGATTCCATCGATGATCGATTCTGCCGTTCCGATCGGGCTGATGTGGGCGGCGTTCATGGGGGGAACGGCCATCGGGCTCATGGTGTTAATCCGCTCGCGTGCGATTCGCACGTCGCGGGGACGCTGGGTTGCGTTCGCGCTGCTTTCGCTGGTCGCGACCCTGTTCCTCGGCGCCGTGCTTCTCTTCGTCTACATCTGGCCCGGCGCGGACGCCTTCCTGATCCACACGGCGGCATCGGTCAGCTTCGTGGTCTTCGTCTACGCTCTGGTCCTTATCGCGCTCTTCGTGGCACTTATCGTGTTGCCCATGAAGCGGGAGCGCAGCCCCAGGCGGGGAGGCTTCACCAAGCCCCAGCAGGGCCCCTGACAACACAGCGAGGCGAAGCGGCATGTACCGATTGTTCTGGGCGGACGGCTCTGCTGCCTGCGGGCCGCGGGTGGTGCTGGAGGAGATCGGTGCGCCCTATGCATTGATCCCCACGGAAATCGGCACGGACAAGCCGCGCGATCCCGAGCTGCTGGCGGTCAATCCCAACGGTTGGGTGCCCGTGTTGCTCGACGGCGACATGGCGATGCACGAGGCCTCGGCCATTTCCATCTATCTTGCCGATCGCCATCCCGAGGCGGGTCTTGCCCCCGATCCCCGCGATCCCGCGCGCGGCCCCTTTCTGCAGTGGATGGTCTATCTCTCCAACACCCTGCAGATCGCCTACCAGCTCACCTATCACTGGGCGCGCTACTGCAGCGGCGAGGAAGCGCGCGAAAGCGTGCAGCGGCGCTCCTGCGCCCGCCTGCGGGAGGTCTGGGGCTTCATCGACCAGGCCGTCGGCGAGCGCGACTGGTTCGTCGGTGATCGGTTCTCCGCCGCCGACATCCATCTCCACATGCTTTCGACCTGGCTCTCGCCCGAGATGGGCCACCCCGAAATCGGCGAATTCCCCCATGCGGCGCGCCTGGCTGCCAGGGTCGCGGAGCGTCCCTCGGTGCGGCTCGTCCACAACCTCGGCTAGCCTGACGGCGCCGTTCGCTCCGCCTTCCAGCGCCGGTCGGCCAGGGCGTCATCGGTATCCAGGGCGCAGGTGGCGAAGTCGAAGGGTGCAAGGTCCGGCTCAACCCAGACCCTGCGTGCCTCGGGCGATTGCAGCACTTCTCTCGAGTAGTAGCGCAGCGGAAAGCCGACCTGTCCGAAGGCGCTATTGACGAGACGCGTCACCGCTTCACCCGGTCCGGTCTCGTCGCCCTGGCGCGCCAGGAAGCCGTGCACCGCCATTAGGTAGAAGCGCGTGATGGTCTCGTGATAGCCGCGCACGTCGTTGTTCGGCGTGCCCACGGCGGCGTTGTAGCGCCAGATGATGCGCGGCAGGTGGCGCTCCAGATCGATCTCGGGATGGGCGCGCAACAGGTGGACCAGGGCGGCGAAATGCGCCTGATGGGTCCACTCGGGCTGCGGCAGGTCGCGCGTCAGCAGACCCTCGCCGATGCGGGCGACTTCCTCGTCGCTCCACGCGAGGCCCGCCATGGTTGCGGTCAGGCCCGGCGCTCGCGGGCGGCCTGCAGGGCGCGCCAGACGGCCTGGGGTGTGGCCGGCATGTCGATGGCGGTGACGCCGGCCGGGGCCAGCGCATCGAGCAGGGCCGACATCACGGTCGGCGTTGCGCCCACGGTGCCCAGTTCGCCCGCACCCTTCACGCCCAGCACATTGCTGCCGCTGGGCACCGGACGGTCGACGCGGCGGATGGGCGGCATGTCGTCGGCGCGCGGCATGGCGTAGTCGAGGAAACTGGCGGCGAGCGGCTGGGCCGTCTCGGGATCGTAGACGCAGTGTTCCAGGCGCGCCTGGCCCAGGCCCTGGGCGATGCCGCCGTGCATCTGGCCGTCGAGCAGCAGCGGGTTGATGACCGTGCCGACATCGTCGACCCCGACGTAGTCGAGCACATGCCAGACGCCGGTCTCGGGATCGACCTCGACCTCTGCGACATGGCAGCCGCTGGGGAAGGTGCCATCCTCGGGATGGTAGAAGGCGCGCTCCTCCAGCCCCGGCTCCAGCTCGTCATGGGGGAAGTTGTGCGGCACATAGGCGGTCAGCGCCACGTCGCCCCAGCCGACCAGACGGTCGGTGCCGGCGATGCGGAAGTTGCCGTCCTCGAACTCCACGTCCTCGACGGCAGCCTCCAGCAGGTGCGCGGCGATGCGCCGTCCCTTGGCGATCACCTTGTCGGCCGCGATGGTGATGGCGGGGCCGGCCAGCACCGTGGAGCGCGAGGCGTAGGTGCCCTGGCCATAGGGCGCGCGCGAAGTGTCGCCGTAGACGACCTCGACCCTGCTCGTCGGCAGGCCCAGCCGCTGGCCCAGGATCTGGGCGAAGACCGTGGCATGGCCCTGGCCGTGGCTGTGGGTGCCCACGGCCAGCTCGACATCGCCCGTGGGATGGACGCGCACCTGGGCGGTTTCGAAGACGCTGGGCCCCGGCATGGCGGAGGTCTCGACGAACATGGAGAGCCCCAGGCCGCGCAGCTTGCCGCGCCCGGCGGCCTCGGCGCGGCGCGCCTCGAAGCCGTCTCGGTCGACCATGGAGAGCGCCGTGTCCAGAAGGCCGGGGAAGTCGATTGCTTCGTAGTTGAGGCCCGTGACCGTGGTGTAGGGGGCTTCGTCGGGCGTGATCATGTTGCGGCGGCGGATCTCGGCGCGGTCGATGCCGGTCTGCGCGGCTGCGGCATCCATGATGCGCTCCATCACATAGATCGCCTCGGGCCGCCCCGCGCCGCGATAGGGTGCAGTGGGCGCCGTGTTGGTGAGGATGCCCTCCACCGTCACTGAAAGGGCGGGCAGGCGATAGACGCCGGGGATCAGCGGCGCGTAAAGCTCCACCGGCACGCCGGGACCGAAGCCGGTGAGATAGGCGCCCATCTCGGCGCGGGTCGTCACCGCAAGGCCGGTGATGCGGCCCTCGGCATCCAGCCCCAGCCGGGCTGTTGTCTCATGGCTGCGCGCGCCCGTGTCGGTGATGACGCATTCGCTGCGCGTGCCGGTCCAGCGCACCGGGCGTTGCAGGGCAAGCGCGGCACGGCTGACGGCTACTTCCTCGGAATAGGGGGTGACGCGCATGCCGAAACCGCCGCCCATGTCCTCGCTGACGATGGTGATGTCGGTCTCGGCCATGGCGAGCAGGGGGGCGATGCGGGTGCGCAGCAGGTGCGGCGCCTGGTTGCCCATGATCAGGCGCAGCTTGCCGTCGGCTTCCGGTACCGCCAGGCAGCAGCGCGGCTCCATGGGGTTGGCCGTGATGCGGCAGTTGGTGAGGTCCAGCTCCACGACATGGGCGGCCTCGTCCAGCGCGCGGGCGACCGCCGCGCCGTCGCCGCCGGCCCAGACATAGGCGCGGTTGTCGGGGCAGTTCTCCCACACCGCCGGGGCGTCCTCGGCACATGCCGCGGCGATGGTGCCGACTGCGGGCAGAGCTTCGATCTCGACCTCGATGGCTTCAGCCCCGTCGCGCGCGGCGGCTTCGCTTTCGGCGACCACGATGGCCAGCGCATCGCCCGCCATGCGCACCCGGTCTGCGGCCAGGATCGGGCGCAGAAGCTCAGGTGTGGGGGAACCGTCGGCCCTGCGGTAGGCGACGCGCGCGCCCACGCCGGGAACGCCGTTGCCGGGCAGGTCATGCGCCGTCCACACGGCGACGACGCCCGGCACGTCGCGCGCCGCGGCCGTATCGATGTTGACGATCCTGCCGGCCGCTTCGTCGCTGCGGCGGAACACGGCGACCAGTTCGCCGCGTTCGCGCCGGTCGCCGCTATAGCGTCCGTTGCCGGTGAGGAACCGCAGATCTTCCTTGCGCCGCAGGGCGACGCCGATGCCGTCGTCTGTCATGGCCGGAACGATAAGTGCAGGCGCGCCCGCCCGCCAGTCCGGGATTGCGTTCAGCTGGTCGGAACGTGCTTCTGGGCCATGTCGATCAGGGTTTCCAGGCGGAAGGGTTTGGGCAGGGTCTCGTCGGCGCCCACCTTCCATGCCGCGCGCAGGGCTTCGGCGGGGGTCATGGAGGACCAGCCCCCGCTTGTGGCGATGATGCGGCATTCGGGATGACGCCGCCGGATCGCCTGAATGGCGACCAGCCCGCCCTGGCCGCGCATGAAGATGTCGACCACGGCAAGGTCGAAGGGCACATGCATCAGGATCTGCAGGGCGTCCTCGGCGACCTCGGCCACCACGCATTCGTATCCTTGAGAGGAGAGCGCCTGCTCGATGACGCGGGCCACGGCCAGATCGTCTTCGATGATGAGGACGGCCGGCCGGTGGCGGCGGCGCGCAGGTGTAGTGTCGGAGGTACCCTGGTGCGGTACCTTAGTCGTTCGGGCGGCGCTCATGTCCTGACTTCCAGTGATTGACGCGATGTGGCTGCGACCACGCGTTGCAACGGCACTTTAGACAGAGAGTCCGTAAAAAATGAAGAGCAAGATGGAAAAAGCCGGGATTCTCCCGGAAGTATCCTGTTTTGGGAGACTTTGGTGTTCTTCTGACGGTGTCCGGCGGCACCCTTACACGTTGTGAAAGTCCGCGCGAAGGCTGCTTTGCGCGGGCCGGCAACGACGACCGTCAAAGGCCATCGAGCGGCCGCCTCCGCGGCGGGACGTTCCGGATACAGCCGGGATCGGGGCAGGCCTGATCCGGCCAGAGTGGGGTGCAGCATTGCGACCTCTTGCGAGCGGTCCATGAGCAACCATCTGCAATCATGCACCCATCAGTCCCCGCATGACACTTGCAGCGGGACCAGGCGAACTGTCATGAGGGAGAGCGGAGATGACCAGGGCCAAACCCGTCGGCATCAACCATGTCGCGCTGGAAGTCGGCGACATCGGCGAGGCGCTGGCCTTTTACGGCCGCTTCCTCGACTTCGAGGTCGCCTCGCAGAGCGAGGATGCCGCCTTCGTCTATTTCGGCGACCAGTTCATCAATTTCTCCAAGGGGCGGCGGCAGGGTCCCGACGACAACCGTCACTTCGGTATTGCCGTCGACGACAAGCCGCTGGCGCGCCGCCTGCTCGAGGAGATGGGCGTGGAACTGCTCGACGGGCGTTTTCTCGATTTCCTCGATCCCTGGGGCAACCGGGTCGAGATCACGACCTATACCGACATCCAGTTCACCAAGGCCGATCACGTTCTGGCCGGCATGGGCCTTTCGCACCTGAAGAAGTCGCAGAAGGCGCTCGACGAACTGGCCGAAAAGGGCATGGCGCCGCGCGACTGAGCCACCCATACTGGGCTTCTACCAACACAGGTTCTGCCGTGGTGACAGCGCGCTCCCGCCTTTGCCGTGCCGCATCTGCAGCGGCATTGATGCTTTCGTTCGGCCTGACCGGAACCCCGGCACAGGCCCATCCCCATGGCTGGATCGATCTCCAGGTGACCGTGCTGCTTGATGACAGCGGTGCCGTGATCGGCCTGCGCGAGAACTGGTTGTTCGACGAGGCCTATTCCACCTTCGCCACCGAAGGCTTCGATACCGATGGCGACGGCATGCCCGACACCGAACTGCTGCAGGCGCTTGCGATGGAGAACCTCGCCCAGCTTCAGGGCTGGGATTATTTCACCCAGGCGCATGACGCCGAGGGAGCCATTGCCATCCCGGAGGCGAGCGAGGCGAGCACGGCATTTGCCGGCGGGCGCCTGTTCATGGCCTTTACCCTGCTCTTTGCCGAGCCGGTGCCGCGCGACAGGCAGCCCTTCACCTATGCCGTCTTCGATCCCACCTACCTGGCCGCCATGGAGCATCTGCCCGACGGAGACGGCCTGCGGCTGGAAGGCGGGCCGCCCGGCTGCAGCGCGGCGATCCGGGATGCCGAGCCCGACCCCGATGTCGTCGCCTATGCCCTTTCGCTCGACGTGACGCAGACCAGCGACGATACGCTGGGGGCCCAGTTCGCCCAGCAGGTGACGATCTCGTGCCGCGACGCGCCGTGATCCTGGCGGGCCTTGCCGCCTGCCTTGCCATCCTTTCCGCAACACCCGCGCTCGCCGCAGGCGACGATGCCGCCCTGTGGTCCCGCACGGTGGCCTACATCATGGAGCAGCAGAGGCTGTTCCACCGCCAGCTCAGCGCGGAGCTTTCCGCTCTGGGCCACGAGACGACCCTCGACGCGGCCTGGGCGCTCATCGCCTCCAGCTTTCTCTATGGCGTCTTCCATGCCGCGGGGCCGGGCCACGGCAAGGTCGTTCTCACCACCTACCTCGTCAGCCACGACCGGCATATCGGGTGGGCGATGGCGCTCTCGGCGGCTTCCGCGCTGTGCCAGGGCATTGTTGCGATCGTCCTGGTCTTCGGTCTGGTCGGCCTGGCGGGCTTTGCGGGCAGAGAGACCCAGGACGCCGCGCTATGGGTCGAACGCGCGAGTTTCGCGCTGATCGCGGCTCTGGGCCTTTACCTTGTCTGGCGCAGTCTGGCCGGTCTCGTGGGGCGCAAGCATGGCCATCACGCCGCCGGGGACGAACATCACCATCACCACCACGATGGCGATTGCGGCCACGTTCATGTGGTTTCGCCGGATGCGGCGCGGCAGGCACGGGGCTGGCGTATGTCGCTGGCGGTGATCCTTTCGGTCGGCCTGCGGCCGTGTTCGGGCGCGGTGCTGGTGCTGGCCGTCGCCAGCATCCTGCATCTCGCCTGGGCCGGCGCCCTGGCGGTACTCGCCATGTCGGCGGGGACGGCGATCACGGTCTGCGCGCTGGCCTTGCTGGCGGTCTACGCCTCGGACCGCGCCGCCCGGCTGGCCGGCATGAAGGGCAGGGCGCTTGCCGTTGCGGCACGGGTCGTCGCCCTGTGTGGCGGGGTGGTCATCGCCCTGGCCGGTGCGGCCCTGTTCTTCGGCAGCTTCGGCGCCACCCACCCGTTGGGCATGGGCGCGTACTGACGGCGTCAGGCAAAGACCAGACGCGGAAAATAGAACGAGACCACCCAGTTGGGCATGTCGACGATCTCGCTGATGCGCAGATCGCCCGCCACGCTGCACAGCATGTAGGCCTCGTCGGCCTGCAGGCCCTGTTCGGCCATGAGCAGGTCGATCATGCCGGAGACGGCCGCACGCGCGCCCGCGAACAGGTCCGGGCCGATGCCTGTGGTCACCAGGTAACCCTTCTCGTCGAGGTGGCGCGTCACCGGGCCGCTGGTGCGAAAGCGCGGGAAGGGCAGGTTGGCGTCCTTCACCAGATCGAACTTCAGCGCCACGTTCATCGGACTCTCGATGGCCGTGCCGCAGACCTCGCCATCGCCCTGGGCGGCATGGGTGTCGCCCAGCGAAAACAGCCCGCCCGCGACCTCCACCGGCAGCAGCAGTTCGGTGCCCTCGGCCATGTCGCGGATGTCCATGTTGCCGCCCACCCGGCGCGGCGGCACGACGCTGTGCAGGCCCGCTTCGGCCGGCGCCAGGCCCAGGGTGCCGACGAAGGGTTTCAGCGGCACCCGCCCGCCCGGGCCATAGGCGCTGGTGCCCAGCTTGTCGCGGTCGTAGCGCCACAGGTGCAGGGCGGGATCGGGGAACTGGTCGGTCAGCAGGCCGAAGCCGGGGATCAGTGCGGTCCAGCCCCAGCCGCTGGGCTCGAAACCGAGCAGGGTCACCTTCACCGCGTCGCCCGGCCGGGCGCCGTCGATGGCGATGGGGCCGGTCACCGGGTTGACCTTGCCGAAGTCGAGTGCTGCGAGGTCCTTCAGCGTCGATTGCGCGCTGAGCTGGCCGCCCGAGGAATCGACGGTTTCCAGATACACCGTCTCGCCCGGCGCCACGGTCATGGCCGGCGCGTGGCTGTTGTCCCAGCCGAAGTGATGGTGGTCGCGGTGGATCGTGTGCGTGCAGCCCATGGCCATGGTCGCGGCCTCCCGGAAGTTCGCCCCGCGGCAACGGTGCCCCCTGGCGTGAGGCAGGGCAAGACTTCCGCCAGGGCCCGGAACCGTACAATCGGCCTTCAGGCGGCACGGCGATGTCGCCTGTGCGCTATTGCGCGGCGCCATGGGGCGCTAGTGAAGCGCCGGGGCTTTTGTTACGACAGGGGCCGGACATCGTGTGCCTGGCGGATGCCGCGGGCAGGGGAGTGGAAACCATGAAGAGTCATGCGCGGGTCGTGGTCATCGGTGGCGGCGTTGTCGGCGTCGGCACCCTCTATCACCTGGCGAAGAAGGGCTGGTCCGACGTCGTCCTTCTGGAGCGCAAGGAACTGACCTCCGGTTCCACCTGGCACGCCGCAGGCCTGCTGCCGCTCTTCAACATGAGCTACTCGGTCGGTCAGGTGCACAAGTACTCGGTGCGCTTCTATCAGGAGCTTCAGGAAGAGACCGGCATGAATGTCGGCTTCAAGAAGGTCTCCAACATCCGCCTTGCCATGAACCGCGACCGCATGGACGAGTACCACCAGTACGCCGGCGTCGCGCAGACCCTGGGCGTGCAGGTGAATTTCCTCACGCCCCAGCAGGTCAAGGAAATCTGGCCGCTGTGCAACATCGAGGGCCTGGTCGGCGCCATCCAGCATCCCGAGGACGGCTACATCCAGCCCGCCGACCTGACCCAGGCCCTGGCGACCGGCGCGCGCAACCACGGCGCGGAGATCCACCGCAACACCTGCGTCACCGCCATCGAGCGCACCCCCTCGGGCGAGTGGCTGGTCAAGACCGACAAGGGCGACATCACCTGCGAGCATGTCGTCAGCGCCACCGGCAGCTTCGCGCGCCAGACCGGCGCCATGGTCGGCCTCGACGTGCCGGTGATCCCCGTCGAGCACCAGTACATCGTGACCGATGCCCACCCCGAGATCGTGGCCCGCAAGGAACAGGGCCTGCCCGAGATGGGCGTGCTGCGCGAGTCCGACGGCTCCTGGTACATGCGCGAGGAGCGCGGCGGCCTGATCCTCGGCCCCTACGAGAAGGGCGCCCCGGCCTGCTACGTCGACGGCCCCTCCGATGACATGGAATACGAACTCTTCCAGGAGGACCTGGAGCGTCTCTCGCCCCATATCGAGGCCGCGATCAACCGCGTGCCCGCCTTCGGCGAGGTCGGCGTCAAGCAGGTCTACAACGGCGCCATCTGCTACACCCCGGACGGCTCGCCGATCATCGGCCCGGCCTGGGACGTGCCCAACTTCTGGCTCAACGAGGGCCACAGCTTCGGCATCACCGCCGCGGGCGGCGCCGGCTGGCAGCTTGCCGAGTGGATCGTCGAGGGCGAGCCGACCGTCGACATGCTCGGAGTCGATCCCCGCCGCTTCGGCGACTACGCCACCAAGTCCTACCTCGTGCAGAAGAACGAGGAGGCCTATGCCAACGTCTTCGTCATCCACTATCCCGACGAGGAGCGCGAGGCGGCCCGTCCGCTGCGCACCGCGCCCTGCTACGACCGCATGAAGGCGCTGGGCGCCGTGTTCGGCCAGAAGTTCGGCTGGGAGCGGCCCAACTGGTTTGCGCCCGAAGGCGTGCCCCAGGAAGACGACTGGTCGTTCCGCCGCTCGAAGTGGTTCGAGCATGTCGGCAACGAGGTGATGAACGTCCACGAGAACGTCGGCATGCTCGACATGTCGGCCTTCGCCAAGTGCCGCATCAGCGGACCCGGCGCCGAAGCCTTCCTCGACGGCCTGATCGCCAACAAGCTGCCCAAGGCCATCGGCCGCGTCGGCCTCGTCCATGCGCTCACGAACAAGGGTGGCGTGCATTCGGAGTTCACGATCCAGCGCGAGGCTGCCGACAGCTTCTACGTCGTCTCGGCGGGCGCCCTGCAGCGCCTCGACCACGACTGGCTGAAGAAGCACATGCCCAGGGACGGCTCGGTCCAGTTCCAGAACATCACCAATGCCATGGGCGTGCTGGTGATCGCCGGTCCGAAGTCGCGCGAGCTGCTCCAGCGCATCACCCGCACCGACCTCTCCAACGACGCCTTCAAGTGGCTGACCAGCAAGTGGATCGACGTCGGCCTGGCGCCGAGTCTCGCCATCCGCATGAACTTCGTCGGCGAGCTGGGCTTCGAACTCCACCACCCCATCGAGTACCAGAACCACATCTTCGATGCGGTGATGAAGGCCGGCGCCGATCTCGGCATCAAGCCTTTCGGCATCCGCGCCATGGAGGCCATGCGCATCGAGAAGTCCTACCGCATGGTTGGCCAGGAGATGTCCATCGAGTACTCGGCCCTGGAAAGCGGCCTGCACCGCTTCGTCCACCTCAACAAGGGCGAGTTCAAGGGCCGCCAGGGCCTCACCGAGTGGCAGGAGCGGGGCTTCTCCAACGCCTTCGTCACCATGGAGGTGCACGGCGTCACCGATGCCGATGCCCTGGGCTCCAACCCGATCCGCAAGGACGGCAAGGTCGTCGGCCGCGCCACCTCGGGCGGCTTCGGCTATCGCCTGGGCAAGTCGCTGGCCATGGCTATGGTCAGCCCCGACCTCACCGCGCTCGGCACGGAACTGGAAATCCAGATCCTGGGCGAGTGGTACAAGGCGACGGTCATCGAGGAATCGCCCTTCGATCCCGAGAACGAACGCCTGCGCGCCTGAGTGCGGTCAAGGTAGATGTCATTCCCCCGGGCCTTGCGCAACGCGGGTCCGGGGAGGGTGAATTGATCGGCCTTGCGTCCGTGATGTTATAACATTACATACGGCGAACCCGTTCCGGAGGTTCGCCATGGCCCGCCGCCATCGCCACGATCATACGCTCGACGATCTGCCCAGGAATGCCCGCCTGGTGCTGGAGGACCTCTCCCGTGCCGAAGGCCCGGCCACGGCCTACGAAATCCTGGAGCGGCTGCGGCCCCAGGGCATCGCCGCGCCGCCGACAGTCTATCGCGCGCTCAACCAGCTGATGGAGCGCGGCGTCGTCCACCGCCTGGAATCGCTCAACGCCTTCGTCGCCTGCGTCCATCCCCGCCACGGCGAGGGTACGGCCTTTGCCATCTGCCACGACTGCGGCGGCGTCGAGGAGTTCGTCGATGCCGATATCAACGCCGCCCTGGGCGCGCTCGCCGGGCGCAAGGGGTTCGAACTCGACCACGCGACCATCGAACTTTCCGTGCTCTGCGCCTCCTGCCGTCCCGCCGGGGAGGCCCGCTCGTGAGCGGCCACCGTCACGATACGCGCCATGCCGAGGGAACTGTCGGCCGCACAGCGCTCACCATGGGTGCGCTGGAGCGCCTGGGCCTTGGTCTGCTGGCGCTGGTCCCGCTGTGGCTGGCGGTCTGGTGGGCGCTCTCGTGAGTGCGGTCCTCGGCTTCGACGATGTCACCCTGGGGTACGACCATCACCCGACGGTGCATCACCTCTCGGGCGAGATTCCCTCGGGCGCGCTGCTTGCCATCGTCGGGCCCAACGGCGCCGGCAAGTCGACCCTGCTCAAGGGCATCATCGGCGAACTGAAACCCATGTCCGGCGGCATCCGCCGCGCCGACGGCCGCCGCCGCCACACCGCCTATCTGCCCCAGCAGTCCGAACTCGACCGCTCGTTCCCGATCTCCGTCTTCGATCTGGTCGCCATGGGCGACTGGGGCGTCATCGGCAGCTTCGGTGTGCTGGGCAAGGCGGGACGCGCCCGCATCGCCCGTGCCCTTGAGGAAGTGGGCCTGGAGGGTTTCGACCGCCGCCAGGCCGGCACCCTCTCGCGCGGCCAGTTGCAGCGTGCCCTCTTTGCCCGCCTGCTGGTGCAGGACGCTCCCCTGATTCTGCTCGACGAACCCTTCACCGCGCTCGACCAGCGCACCGAACAGGACCTGCTGGCGCTGGTCGCCCGCTGGCACCAGGAGGGGCGCACGGTGCTTGCGGTGATGCACGACCTGGAGACGGTGCGTCAGCGTTTTCCCCAGACCCTGTTGCTCGCCCGCGATCCCGTCGCCTGGGGTGCCACCGCCGCTGTGATGACGCCGGAGAACCTGCTGCGCGCCCGCAGCATCAGCGAGGCCTGGGACGATGGCGCGCCGCGCTGCGACGTGCCGGAGGCCGCGGCATGATCGCCGACTGGCTGATTGCGCCTTTCCTCGACTACGCCTTCATGGCCCGCGCGCTGGCCGGCGGGCTGGCGGTCTCCCTGGGAGCCGCGCCCGTTGGTGTCTTCCTCATGCTGCGGCGCATGAGCCTGACCGGCGAGGCGATCGCCCACGGCATCCTGCCCGGCATCGCCGTGGCCTACTTGCTCGCCGGACTGTCGCTCTTCGCCATGACCATCGGTGGGCTGGTCGCGGGCCTCATCATCGCCACGCTCGCTGCCCTGGTCTCGCGCGTCACCGTGCTGCGCGAGGATGCGAGCCTTGCCTCCTTCCATCTCGTGGCACTCGCCATGGGCGTGCTGCTGGTTTCCGTCGCGGGCGGCAAGATCGACCTCATCCACGTCCTCTTCGGCAGCGTCCTGGCGCTGGGCGACGACACGGTGCTGCTGCTTGCCGGTTCGGCGACCCTCACCGTGCTTACCCTGGCGGTGATCTACCGGCCGCTGGTGATGGAGTGTTACGACCCGGCTTTCCTGCGCGCGGTCGGAGGCAGGGGAGCGCTGGTCCATCACCTGTTCCTGGCGCTGGTCGTGCTCAACCTGGTTGCGGGTTTCCACGCGATGGGCACTTTGATGGCGGTGGGCATGATGATCCTGCCGGCGACGGCGGCGCGTTTCTGGGCGCGCGGTATCGGCGGCATGATTGCTGTCGCCGTGGCCTTCGCGCTGCTCGCCTCGCTGGTCGGCCTGCTGATCTCCTTTCACGTCGATGTGCCGAGCGGTCCGGCGATCATCCTCAGCGCCGGTGCGCTTTCCCTGCTGTCCATGATCCTTGGTCCCCACGGAAGCCTGCGCGCCCTGCGCACGCCGGCCTGGCACCTGAGAAACTGATGTCCCGCCGGAGTTTGCCGATGTCCATGACCCGCCGCTGCCTCCTCGCTTCGGCCGCCCTTGCAGCCGCTCTGGCCGCCGCGCCCGCCCACGCCGACGAACCCCTCGAGGTGGTCGCCAGCTTCAGCATCCTGGGCGACATGGTCTCGGTGATCGGCGGTGAGCGCGTGCATGTCACCACCCTGGTCGCTCCCGGCGAGGACGCCCATGTCTTCGATCCGGCCCCTGCCGATGCGCGCAAGCTGGCAGAGGCCGATCTGGTGGTGGTCAACGGCCTGGGCTTCGAGGGCTGGATCGACCGCCTGATCGCGGCGTCGGGTTATGACGGTGCCATCGCTGTCGCCAGCAACGGCATCGTGGCGCTGCCCGGCGAGGAGG
>CALLQH010000352.1 GCA_938014945.1 uncultured bacterium
GAGACGATGGCGAAGCCGGATGCCAGCACGAAGGCCCAGGTGAGATCGAAGTCGCCGGCAAGGCCGCCCAGCAGTGCGCCCAGCGCCCCGATGCCGTCCATCATGACGAAGGTGAGGCCCAGCGTGGTGCCCTCGCGCTTGCCTGCAAAATCGACCGCCGAGGCAAGCACCACGGAACGCACGCCGTAGAACGCGCCGATCATGAGGACCAGGAAAGCAACCGCGATGGCGGGATTGGCGATGAAGGGCATGGCCAGACCCAGCGGCGCGACGGCCAACAGCGAGGCAGCAAAGACCTTGCGCCGCCCGCGCCGGTCCGAGACATGGCCCATCACCGGCTGCAGCAGGGCGCCCGCCAGGATCATTGCGGCAAAGGCGAAACCCGCGAGCGTCGTCGACAGGCCGAGGTCGTTGACGAGATAGAGGGTCGCCATGGACAGCACGGCCATGATCGCCATGTTGTAGATGCTGATCATGGCAACCAGCGCCAGCCCGGTGCGGCTCGACCAGCGCTGCCAAAGATGCTTCATGTCCAGCATCGATGCGCCCGTGGCGCCGGCCACGTTCAAGCGGTCGCGCAGGACAAAGAAGACGGCGCCCATGGCGATGGCCGGAACGATCGAAAGGCCCAGACCCGTGCGCCAGTCGACGAAATTGAGCAACACGCCGGTCAGCAGGGGTGCAAACACCTCGGCCAGGGTGCCGCCCATGGCGTGGATGCCGAGGATTCGCGCGCGCTGACCGGGCATCGCCTGGGTCAGGGTGCCGGTGGCCAGCGGATGCCAGGCCGACGTCCCCATGCCCGCCAGCGCCAGCATCAGCGTCAGAGACCAGAAATCCGGCGCCAGGGTCGCCGCGCCGTAGCCCAGCACGACCCAGATGAAGGTCGTGACGAAGAGCAGGCCGCGGCGACCGAAGTGGTCGGTGATCATGCCTGCGGGAATGTGCGTTGCTGTGCTGCCCACCGCCGTGACGGCAAACAGGGTGCCCAGTTCGCCCGGCGACAGGTCCATGGCGACCGCCAGGGCGGGTGCCAGAATCCAGATCGCGCCATGGGGCCAGTCGACCGCCATGTGGCCGAAGCAGAAGGCGACGACGGGCAGGCGCCTGGGCTGGGGGGCGTCCACGCGCGCGCCCTCAGTCCCCGGAAGCGATGTCGTCGAGCCGCACGGGGATGCCGGCCTTGGCCATGGCGCGCTTGATGTCGCCCACGGTGTATTCGCGTTCGTGGAAGATGGAAGCGGCCAGCACCGCGTCGGCCCCGGCCTTGAGCGCGGCGATCAGGTGGTCGGCGTTGGCCGCGCCGCCCGAGGCGATGACGGGAACGTGGACGGCCTGGGAGACGGCGGCCAGAAGCTCGGTGTCGTAGCCGCTGCGGGTGCCGTCGCGGTCCCAGCTGGTCAGCAGGATTTCGCCCGCGCCGCGCTCCACGGCTTCGCGCGCCCAGGCGACGGCATCCTTGCCGGTGCGGTCCTTGCCGGAATGCACGACCACCTCCCAGCCGGCCTGGCCTTCCAGGCGGCTGGCGGCGTCGATGGCGACGACGGCGCACTGGCTGCCGTAGCGGGTGGCGATCTGGGTCAGCAGTTCCGGGCGCTCCACGGCGGCGGTGTTGGCCGCCACCTTGTCGGCGCCGGCCTCCAGCAGCGCGCCGGCGTCCTCCACCCTGCGCACGCCGCCGCCCACGGTCAGCGGAATGGCGAGCTCGGCGCGCACGGCCGCGACCGTCACCAGCGCGTTGCCGCGCCCCTGGGGCGTGGCCGAGACGTCCAGCATCACCAGTTCGTCGGCACCCTGGGCCTCATAGGCCATGGAGAGTTCGACAGGATCGCCCGCGTCGCGCAGGCCCTGGAAGCGCACGCCCTTGACGACGCGGCCGTTGTCGACGTCCAGGCACGGGATGACGCGGCAGGTCAGCATGGCATGGCGATCCAGCGGGAGAGCAGGGCGTGGCCGTAGGCGCCGGAAAGCTCCGGGTGGAACTGGCAGGCGAGAAGGGCGCCCCGCTCCATGGCTGCAACGAAGGTGCCGCCGTGCTCGGCCGTCGCCACGGCCCAGCCGCTGGGCCGCTCGGCCAGGCGGTAGGAATTGGCGAAATAGGCGTGGCCGCTGGCGATCAGCCTGCAATCGGTGTTGGCGGTGACGTGGTTCCAGCCGAACTGGGGCACCCGCACGTTTTCTGGAAAGCGGAAGACATCGGCCTCGATCACGCCCAGGCCCTCGACGCCGGGCGATTCCTCGCTGCTGACGCAGAGCAGCTGAAGGCCCACACAGATCGCCATGGTCGGGCGGCCGGCGGCGAAGCGGGCGACCAGCGGGGCAACCATCCCGGCCTCCCGCAGGGTCTCCATGGCATGGCCGAAGGACCCCACGCCCGGCAGCATGACGTGGCTGGCGTTCTCGATGTCGGCCACGGTCTCGGCCATGCGCGGCTCGCCCCCGGCCCGGCGCAGGCCGGCAAAGACGGAAGCAAGGTTCGCCGTGCCGGTTCGGCAGACGACGACCTCGCGCGTGCCGCTCACAGCACGCCCTTGGTGCTGGGCACATCGTCGTGCCCGGCGGCAGCCACCGCCATGCGCAACGCCAGGGCCAGCGCCTTGAAGGCGGCCTCCGCACGGTGATGGTCGTTCTGGCCGCGGATCAGTTCGACATGCAGGGTGAGTTTGGCCGCCATGGCGAAGGACTGCAGGGCATGGCCGATCATCTCGGTGGCGGTGTCGCCCACCTTCTCGCGGCGCAGGCCCAGGTCGACGAAGGCGTAAGGCCGCCCGGAGATATCGAGCACGGCGCGCGCCAGGGCTTCGTCCAGCGGCGCATAGGCATGGCCGAAACGGGCGATGCCGCGCTTGTCGCCCAGAGCCTCGTCAAAGGCCTGGCCCAGGGCGATGGCGCAATCCTCTGCGGTGTGGTGATCGTCGATGTCGAGATCGCCCTTGCAGGTGAGCGTCACGTCCATGCGGCTGTGGCGGGTCAGGCCGTCGAGCAGATGGTCGAGGAACCGCAGGCCGGTCGAGATTTCGGCCTTGCCGGTGCCGTCCAGGGTGACGGTCACCGAGATGTCGGTTTCCTTGGTCTTGCGGGCGACGGTGGCGCTACGCGCTGTCATGGCTGCCTCAGGCGACGATGTTGCCGATCTGGAAGACGACGATATCCGTGCCGCCACGCGCCTTGATCTCGGGGATGACGCGGGCGAGCATTTCGCGGGGAATGGCGGCCTTCAGCGCAAAGCCGCTGTCGCCATGGAGCGGCGACACGGTGGGTTCGCGCATGCAGGGCAGCACCTCGATCACCGATTCCAGATTGTCGGCCGAGACGTTGACCTCGACCATCACCCGGCGGCGGGCGTCCTGCACGGAGCGCACCATGGTGACGAAACTCTCGATGGAGCCGCGCTTTTCGGCGTTCTCCAGGGCGGCCGGATGGGCGTAGAGCCGGGTCGAGGACGTCATCAGCGTATCGACGATCTCCAGGCCATTGGCGCGCAGGGTGGAGCCGGTCGCCGTGTTGTCGACGATGCAGTCGGCATCCTCGGGCGGGAAGACCTCCGTGGCGCCGTAGCTCCGCACGAAGGTCGCGTCCAGGCCGCGCTCTGCGATCCAGTTCCGGGTCAGGCGTTCATATTCGCTGGCGACCACCAGGTGCGTCGTCGGCAGGGCGCCGTCGGTGAGCATCTTCGAGGGGATGGCCGCCACCAGGCTCACCGGATCGAGCTCGGTATCGAGCAGTTCCACCAGATCGACGTTCTTCTCGGCCACCCAGTCGGCGCCGGCAAAACCCAGGTCGCGGCTGCCGACATGCAGCATTTCCACAATGTTCTGCGGCTTCAGGAGCTTGGCCTCGAAGCCGGGCAGGGAGAGTTTCGGGCGGTAATCGCGGTCGTTACGCCCGCTCGCCGTGATGTGGATCCCGGCATGCTCCAGCAGGTCGAACACGGCTTCCTGCATGCGGCCCTTGGGCAGCCCCAGACGGATGATGGGTTCTTTTTCTTGTGCGGGCATGATGGTCGTCGGCCATGGATCGAACTCCGGGCGCCGGGATGGGGCCGGTCTTGGGCGGGCGGAACCTCTTGCATCGGCCGCCCCCTGTCAACCGCGCGCCATTCCTTTAGAGTGCCGGCAGGATCACGACGGGCAGGCAGGCATGAGCATCCACGGTGTCGATCACATCAACATCCGCACGAAGGAACTCGACCGCTGCGTCGATTTCTACTGCAAGGTGCTGGGATTCAAGAAGGGCTTCCGGCCGCCCTTCGATTCGCCGGGCGCATGGCTCTACTCCGACGGCGCACCCCTCGTTCACATCTCGGTCGCCTCGCGCAAGCCTGCGGCCACGACGGGCGCGCTGGATCACATCGCCTTTGCGGCAAAGGGGTTTGCGGCGACCAGGCGCCGTCTCGACCGCGCGGGCATCGCCTTCCGCACCTTCGAGGTGCCGGGCACGCCGGTGAAGCAGATCTTCATCCGCGATCCCGATGGGGTCGCCGTCGAACTGAACTTCCGCGACGGCAAGTAGCCGAACCATTTGCCGCGGAAGGTTGAACCAGCCGCCCGCGGCCCCAAATTAGAATTGTTCTATTGCAGCGCAAGCCGTTGCCGTGCGTTCCAGATTGGCGCGGCCGGGGGGTTGCGCGTCCGACACCACAGAAGGGGGTGCCCCATATGGCCAGCTCAACCGAGCTACACGAACGGTTCGAGGATCTTTCCTCCGAGACCATCGACCGCCATCGCGCCACGGTTTCCCTGCTCGAGGAGCTGGAAGCCGTCGACTGGTACGACCAGCGCGCCGAGGCGGCCGGCGACGACGAACTCAAGAAGATCCTGATCCACAACCGCGACGAGGAGATGGAGCACGCCGCCATGGTTCTGGAATGGCTGCGCCGCCGCAATCCGGTCGTGGACGAGCAGCTTCGGACCTACCTGTTCACTTCCGGTCCCATCACGGGTGTCGAGAGCGGCGCAACGGAAGGCGGCGAAGAGGGCGGCGAGAGCCAGCCCAAGGACGGATCGCTCGGTATCGGCAGCCTGCGGGCAAAGGGATAAGACCATGAATCATCTGATGCGCAATCTCGCCCCCATCCCCACCGAGGCCTGGGAGGCGATCGAGGAAGAGGCCAGCGAGACCCTCAAGGAGTATCTGGCCGGCCGCAAACTCGCCGATTTCACCGGCCCGCTGGGCTGGCAGGCCTATGCCGTCGATCTCGGCGTCACCAAGAAACTCGCCAAGTCGCCCGAGACCGGCGTCGATGCGCGCCAGCGCCAGGCCCTGCCGCTGGTCGAGTTCCGCGTGCCCTTCGACGTGCCGCGCGAGAAGATCGAGGCGGTCGCCCGCGGCGCCCGGCATGTCGCCTTCGACGAGGTCGTCGATGCCGCCCGCAAGATGGCCTTCGCCGAGGACAAGGCGATCTTCGCCGGCTACGACGCCGGCGGCATCACCGGCATGATGAGCGGTTCCGAGCACAAGGCGGTGACGCTCTCGACCGACTACGAGAAGTATCCCGCGGCGGTGCAGGAAGCGCTGACCATGCTGCGCGAGGAAGGCGTGGGCGGCCCCTACGCCATCGCTCTGGGCCCCCGCTGCTACAAGGGGCTGATGACCACCACCTTGAAGGGCGGTTATCCGGTCATCGAGCATGTCCGCCAGCTTCTCGACGGCCCGCTGATCTGGGCGCCCGCCGTCAACGGCGCCTGCGTCATGAGCATGCGCGGCGGCGATTTCGAGCTGGTCGTCGGCCAGGACATCTCGATCGGCTTCATCTCCGCCACGGACGACAAGGTCCGTCTCTATCTGGAGGAGAGCTTCACCTTCCGTAACCTGGAGCCGGCGGCCGCCGTCGCCATGACCTACGGCCGCGGCAAGTAAGTCGCCGAACGGCTCCGATACGAGCGCCCCGGTTCGCCAAGGACCGGGGCGCTTTGCTTTGGTGGACGCGGCAGCCGCGCTATTGTGCGGCGGGCAGAAAGGCAGGGCCATGAAGATCGACGGCAAACCCCATCGCACGATCTGGCGCGACGCCGACGGCGCAGTGCGCATCATCGACCAGACGCGGCTGCCCCATCGGTTCGAGACGGTGGAGCTGGCGGACCTTGGCGATGCCGCACACGCCATTGCCGCGATGCTGGTGCGCGGCGCGCCGCTGATCGGTGCGACGGCGGCCTACGGCATGGCGCTCGCCATGCGCGACGATGCATCCGATTCGGCGCTGAAGGCGGCGCACGAGACGCTGCTGGCGACCCGGCCGACGGCGGTCAACCTGCGCTGGGCGCTCGACGACATGACGGCGCGCCTTTCGGTCCTGGCGCCGCCGGAGCGGGCCGGTGCGGCCTTCGCGCGGGCGGCGCAGGTCTGCGACGAGGATGTCGCCATCAACGGCGCCATCGGCGACCACGGCCTAGCCCTGCTGCGCGCCGTCCACCAGCGCAAGGGCGGCACGGTCAACGTGCTCACCCACTGCAACGCCGGCTGGCTCGCCACGGTCGACATCGGCACGGCGACGGCGCCGATCTACCG
>CALLQH010000353.1 GCA_938014945.1 uncultured bacterium
GGTCTCGTCCAGCACCAGGGCACAGCCGGTCTCCTGCGCGATGTCGAAAACCGCGTCGATGACCTCTGGCGGATAGACCGCGCCGGTGGGGTTGTTGGGCGAAACCAGCACGATGGCGCGGGTGCGCGCCGAGACCAGCGGGCGCAGATCTTCGGGGTCCGGCACGCCGCCGCGATCGGCGCGGAAGGGCAGCGGCACCACCTTCACGCCCAGCATCTGCAGGGTCATCTGGTGGTTGAAGTACCAGGGCGCGGGCAGGATCACCTCGTCGCCCGTGCCGGCGAGCGCCACCATGGTGTTGAAGAAGGCCTGGTTGCAGCCGGCCATGATGAAACAATCGGCCGCGGCGACGTCGCCGCCGTAGATGCCGGTGATGTCGCCGGCAAGCCCCTGGCGCAACGCCGGCATGCCGAAGATCTCGGTATAACGCGCCGTCGCCGGGTCGAGCGCGCGCTCGGCGACATGGCGGCGCAGGGCCTCGGGCGGTGGATCGGCCGGCACCGCCTGGCAGACGTCCAGCAGCGGCCGGTCCGGCGGCAGCACGATCCCTTCCAGCCAGCTCCAGGCTTCGGGGATGGGCGGCGCCTGCACGGCGTCGACGCGGGGATTGGCCTGCAGCGCCACGGAGGGCCTCGCGGAAGCGGATGACGGGGCGGCGATCATGACGGCGGCCCGATCGGAGCGTCAAGCCGGGCCAAATAAATCGCCCAAGGTGTAAGCTGCATCACACTCGGGCGGTCATAGGAGACCTAATCTAACAGGTGTGGACAGACCGCGAGCGCGGCATCCCGCAAGGGATGGGGAAGTCCCCGACAACGGCAAACCGGCGGCAACGCCGGGACGCAAAGCTTCCGGCCCGTCGATCTTCGGCGGGTAGCGGGGCCACCGAAGGGAAACGAACATGTTTGCTGCAACACGTTCCAAGCGCGCCATTTTTGCCCCGCCACGGCAGACCAGCAAGCTGGGCAAGCGCATCTTCTCGTTCATCGCCACGACATCCGTGATCGCCTTTGCCACCTGGGGCGGCGTACTGATCGCCGAGGGCCTGGCCGGCACGGGCCGCACCAACAACAGCATCACGCGCTGGATCAACATCCAGGTCGATGCCCTGCTGGGGATCAATCCGATCCTGGCGGGCGTGCTGGGTGCCCTGGCCGCGTTCGTCTGCCTGGCCTGGTTCATTCGCGACCACAACTGAACCGCCCGCCTCCCTGGGCTGGTCCGGGCCGGTTGCGCGGTTTCTTCTGACCGCGCGCCGGCCCGTGGACGCCCCGCGGACGCCGCTCAATAGGCGACCGGCACGGGGTCGAGGTCGCGCCAGAGGTACCAGACCGCGATGCTGCGCCAGGGCCGCCAGGATTCCGCCAGCGCCAGCAGCCGCTCGCGATCCAGCGTTTCGCGGGCGATACCGTAACGCTGCGCGATAGCGCGGTGCAGCCCGATGTCGGCCAACGGCATGATGTCGCCCTCACTCAGGGCGAAGATCGCCACCATGTCGGCCGTCCAGGGTCCGACGCCGGGCAGGGCGAGCAATGCCTCGCGCGAGTCGGGCAGCGGAGCACCCGCCTCGAGGTCGGCGGCGATCGCCGTGAGGCAGGATGCCTTGCGCCGGGTGAGGCCGCAGTCGGCAAGCGTCCCTTCCCCCGCCCGCAGCACCGCATCCGGCGCCGGCGTGCCAAGGGCATCGAGCAGGCGCTGCCAGATGCGTTCGGCCGCCAGAACGGAAATCTGCTGCCCGGTGATGGCCCGTGCCAGGGTGGCAAAGACGTCGCCGTGCGGCTCCAGGCGCTCGCCGGCATAGGTCGCGATGAGGCCGGCGAGCACAGGATCGCGGCGCGCCAGCACGTCGCAGCCAGCCGCCCAGCGCTCGGCATCGAGAATGTGGTTCATCGGTTCAGCCTAACCCCCCCTGATCCGCCCTGGCGACACCGTCCGCACCCTTGCCGCGCGCGATGGCCCATGCGACGGATGGACCATGAACCTGCGCCGTCCCATCGCCATGCTCCTGTTCGTCGCTGCCGCCGCGACCGCGGCCCGCGCCGACTACATGGAGGGCTGGGCGGCATTGCAGGAAGGCGATGCGGACGCTGCCCGCGCCGCGTGGATCGGCAGCGCGCGTGCCGGCGACGTCGACCTGCAGTTTGACATCGGGCTGCTGTACGAATCGGGCCTGCTTGGCGAGGCCGATCCCAAGGCTGCGCTGGAGTGGTACCGCGCCGCGGCGAGCCGGGGCCTTGCCGCCGCCCAGACCCGCCTGGCGCGGATGCTGGCCGCCGGCGAGGGCGTCGAGCCCGACCCCGAGCTTGCCATCGACCTGCTGATGAAGGCCGCCCAGGCCGGTTATGCGCCGGCCCAGTACAACCTTGCCATCGCCTACGAACGGGGCGCAGGCGTGCCGCTGGATCCGGATCTGGCGGCGGTTTGGTACGAGCGCGCCGCCCAGCAGGGACTGCCCGAAGCAACCTATGCCATGGGGCGCCTGGCGATGAACGGCGGCAACGCCGCGGCCGCCGAGGCCATCGGCTGGTACCGCGCCGCTGCCGAGGCGGGCCTCGCCGAGGCCGCCAACAACCTGGGCCTGCTCTACGAACGCGGGCAGGGCGTGGCGCGCGACATCAACACCGCGGCGGCATGGTACCGGCGCGCCGCCGACCAGGGGCTTGCCGTCGCCCAGAACAACCTCGGCCAGCTGCTGCAGTATGGCGAGGGCCTGACGCGCGATCCCGTGGCCGCGGCGGTGCTCTACAAACAGGCCGCTTTCGGCGGCAATCCCTTCGGCCAGGTGAACTATGCCCAGGCGCTGGCCAACGGCATCGGGGTCGAACCCGATGCGGTGGAGGCCTATGCCTGGCTGCTGCTGGCCCGTGTCGGCGACAATCCCGAGGCCGCGGCGATCGCATCGGAATATGCCGTGCGCCTGCAGCCACGGCTGAATGCGACCATGCGCCATGACGCCATCACACGGGCCACGGCCCTGCGCGACGAACTCGCCGTCATGCTTGCAGGCAAGCAGAACCAACAGTTGCGGCCCCAGCGTACCGAAGAACTGGGCTCGCCGGTCGTCACGGCCCAGCGCTATCTGAAGGTCCTGGGTTATCTCGACGGCACCATCGACGGCATCGCCGGGCCCGGCACCGTGGCGGCGGCCAGCCGCTTTCAGGCCGACCAGGGACTGGAGCGCGACGGCAAGATCGACGAGATCCTGATCGAGGCCCTGCTCGCCGCCGCGTGGGCCGCACCGGAACCAGAACAACCCGCCCAGGAACAGGAAGAGGCCACCGATGCCGGAAATTAAGCTGCGTTACCTCAGCGGCCACGATGTCGACGCGCTGGAACTGACCGACCAGGAAATCCTCGACGCCATCGAGGGCAGCCTTGTCGCCCAGGGGCGCGGCGAGACGGTGGTCGAACCGCGCATGCATCTGGTCGCCGACAAGGCCTTCCGCGGCCACTTCAACGTGCTGCGCGGCTACATCGCGCCGCTGGGCGTGGCGGGCGTCAAGGTGGTGTCGGACTACATCGACAACTGGCAGCGCGACCTGCCTTCGGAGATGGCGCTGGTCAACCTGTTCGACGCCCGCACCGGCACGCCGACCGCCGTGATCGACGCCACCGCCATCACCGAGATGAGGACCGGCGCCGTCACCGCCATCGGCGCCAAGTACCTCGCGCCCTCGAAGCCCCGGCGTCTGGGCCACATCGGCGCGCGCGGCACGGCCTACTGGAACGTGCGCCTGCTCGACCACCTGTTCGACTTCGAGGAGATCCGCGTCCATTCACGCCGCCCGGAAAGCCAGAAGGCGTTTGCCGAAAAGCTGACGGCCGACCTCGGCAAGCCCGTCACCGCTGTCGACAACTGGCAGG
>CALLQH010000354.1 GCA_938014945.1 uncultured bacterium
GGGATCGAAGAAGATTTCGGCATGGCGCACCCGGTCGGCATACGCCCGCTCCAGATAGGCCATGGTCAGGTCGTGGAAGTCGCGCGCCGTCAGCAGCACGTTCATGCCGGCATAGTAGAGGTTCAGGAACTCCTGCAGGTCGCCGAAGGCATAGGCCGCGCGCGCCTCCTCGACGGAGGGGAAGGGCGCGGCAAGGCCGTTGCGCGCTGCAATGGCGAGCATCAGCTCGGGCTCGAAGGTGCCCTCGATGTGGACGTGGAGTTCGACTTTCGGCAGGTCCGCGATGAAGGTTTCCATCTCCGTCATGCCGTTCGTCTCCTAGCTTTTGAGCGGGCCGCCCGCAGAGATGTCGCGGATGTCGGTCTTGACGTGGATCAGGCTCGGGCCGTCGTGGGCGAGCGCGGCATCGAAGGCCGGGCCGAACTGCTCCGTCGTCTCCACCGTCCACGACTTCGCGCCATAGGCCGCGCCCAGCGCGGCGAAGTCCGGGCTGTTGAGCACCGTGGCGGCATAGTTGCCGGCACCGGCATAACGGTGCTGGTGCATCAGGATGGTGCCGTAATGGCCGTTGTCGCAGGCGATGACGATGAGCGGCAGGTTGTTCTGCACGGCCGTCGAAATCTCCTGGCCGGTCATCATGAAGCCGCCGTCGCCGACGAAGGAAACGACCCGCGCGCCGGGGCGGGCGAGTGCCGCGCCCACGCCAGCGGGCACGCCGTAGCCCATGGAGCCCGACATCGGGCCTGCCTGGCTATCGGGCAGGCGCCAGCGGAAGTGACGATGCAGCCACGAGGCGAAGTTGCCGGCATCGTTGGTGACGACATGGTCGATCGGTGCCAGGGCCTGGTCGACATGGCGGATGACCGCGGTCATGTCGACCTTGCCGAGTGCGGCGGGGGCCTCGGAGAGGAATTTCTCGTAGCCTTCGCGCTGGGCCGTCTGCCAGGCGGCGCGTTCCGCGCTCGGCATGGCGATGGCGTCGATCAGGGCGTCGAGCACGGGGCCGACCGGAGCGGCGATGCCGAAAGTGGGCTGGACCTGCGCGATGGTGTCGGCGCTGGGATGCAGCATCAGCACGGTCTTGCCTTCGTCGCGCAGGGCGAAGTCGGCCGAGGTGATGGCATCGAAGCGCGAGCCGACGAGGATCACCAGATCCGTTTCTTCCCAGGCCTTGGTCAGGTGGGGCGAACGGCCGAGACCGAAGACGCCGGCATAGGCCGGATGATCGTTGTTGAGCACGTCCTGGCAGCGGAAGGCGGCGGTCACGGGAATCGCCGCTGCCTCCGCGAAGGCGCCCAGACGTGTCGTCGCGGCCTCGAACTTCACCATCTCGCCGGCGATGATCAGCGGCTTCTTCGCGTTGTCGATCATCGCGGCGGCATGGCGAAGCTGGGCCGGGGAGGCCTGCGCCTCGAAGGTCTCGGCGGGGACGGGAATGGCGACCTCGCCGCACTCTTCTTCCGTCACGTCCTCGGGCAGCACCACGACCACGGGGCCGGGTCGTCCGGCCTGGGCGATGGCCAGCGCCTCGGCGGTCATGCGCGCGACGTCGGCGGGGTCGATGGGCTGCAGTACGGCCTTGGCGATGGTGCCGAAGAAGGCGGCGTAATCGATCTCCTGGAAGCCCTCGCGGCCCAGCTCGCGGCGGGGAAGCTGGCCGATGAACAGGACCATCGGCACGCTGTCCTGATCGGCCGTATGCAGGCCGATGGAGGCATTGGTCGCGCCGGGGCCGCGGCTGACAAAGGCGATGCCGGGTTTGCGCGCGATCTTGCCATAGGCGTTGGCGGCAAAGGTCGCGCCGGACTCATGCCGGTTGGTCACCAGGCGGATGGTGTTGGAGCGACGGCGCAGCGCCTCCAGCACGGCCAGATAACTTTCGCCGGGAACACAGAAAACCGTGTCGACGCCCTGCGCCTGAAGGGTCTCGACCAGAGCCTCGCCGCCGTTCATGGGTCAGGCGATCTCGAAGATGGCGTCGACCTCGGTGGCGACGTTGAGCGGCAGGGCCGCGCAGCCGACCGCGGCGCGGGCATGTTTGCCCTTGTCGCCGAAGACCTCGACCATCAGGTCGCTGGCGCCGTTGATGACCTTGGGATGGTCGTAGAAATCAGCGCCCGCGTTGACGAAGCCGCCCAGACGGCAGCAGCGCACCACGCGGTCGAGATCGCCACCGCAGGCCGCCTTGACCTGGGCGATGACATTGAGGGCGCACAGGCGAGCGGCCTGATAGCCTTCCTCGACGCTGAACTCCTGGCCGACCTTGCCGACATACTTCAGCTCGCCGTTCCAGAAGGTGACCTGGCCGGCGACATAGACGGTCTTGCCGCTGATCGACCACGGGACGTAGTTTGCTGCGGGCGCGGCCGCAGCGGGCAGTTCGATCCCGAGTTCCTGAAGTCGTGCCTCAATGGTTCCGGCCATGCCGATCTCCCCTGTCTGGCGTCGCGTGACGTGAGCGGGCAGGACTTAAGGAGTTCCGGGCGTGCCGTCAATTGAGGCGGAGACATGAGCATGGACGGAGCGCCACACACCATCGGTGAAGCCTTGCGAAGGCGTGCCATGCAGGCTCCTGCGACGGCCGGCGTCGCCCTGACCGCGGTCGGCGCGATCGCCTTCGGCCTGCTGCCGCTGGTGCTGGGAGCACTCTACGATGACGGGGTGAGCCCCGAGTCGGCACTGCTCTACCGTTATGTCGGCTCGTTGCCGTTCCTGCTTGTCTGGCTGGCGTTGCGTCGAGCACCGGGCCGGGGCTTCGTGCTGTCCCTGGTGGCGGGGGTGGCCATCGGCACGGGCACGATCTTCCTGTTCCGCGGTTATGCGGAGCTTCCGGCTTCCCTGACGGTGCTGATCTTCTACACCTATCCGGCCTTCACCCTGCTGGTCGGCCTGGTGCTCTTCGGCATCCGCCTGGAACTGCGCACCTCGCTCGCGATCGCCATGGTGCTTCTGGCGGCCGGGCTGATCGTCGGGCCCGGCAGCCTGCAGGGGAAGGTGCCGATGATCGTGATCATCACCTTCGGCGCGCCGCTGGGCTATGCCTTCTACCTCACGTGCCTGTCGCGGGTGGCTGTCGATGTCAGCGTGCCGGTGCGCCTGCTGGGCGTGAATCTCGGTGCATGTCTGGCCGTGGTGCCGCTGGCCCTGGTCGAGGGCGGGGCCTTCAGCCTGCCGCACAGCACAACCGGATGGCTTGCCGCGCTCTATCTGCCGCTGGTGACGGGCATCGGCGCCACGGCGCTGATCGTGCTCGGCGCTTCGCTCGCGGGCGGGGCGAGGGCGGCGGTGGCCGGGGCCTCCGAGATGGTCACGGCGCTCGCCATCGGCTGGCTGATGTTCGGGGAGGCGGCCAACTGGGCGACGCTCGCCGGCGCCTGCCTCATCTTCGTGGCGATCCTCGTCAGCGCGACGGGGCGGAGAGACCGAGTGCCCGGCGTATCTCCAGCAGCACCGCATGGAACATCGCCTCGGTAAGGCGTCCGGTGTTCGTGTTGAGGCGGCTGCAATGATAGCTGTCGGCCAGCAGCAGACCATCGGGCAGGGTGTGCATGGCGCCATGGCCGAAGGCATAGGCCGATTTCTTGTGGCCCAGCGCCGTCAGCACCGCGCCGTGCGCAATGCCGCCCAAGGCCAGGATCGCGCCGAGCTGCGGCAGGCCGGTGATTTCCTCGGCCAGGAACGGATTGCAGGTGCGGATCTCCGGGGTCGTCGGCTTGTTTTCCGGGGGCACGCAGCGCACGCCATTGGTGATGCGGCAGCCGATCAGTTCCAGCCCGTCGTCGGGGCGCGCTTCGTAGCTGCCCTGGGCAAAGCCGGTGGCGAGCAGGGCGGGATAAAGCAGGTTTCCCGCGCCGTCGCCCGTGAACGGCCGGCCGGTTCGGTTGGCCCCGCGCATGCCGGGCGCCAGACCGACCACCAGCAGGCGGGCGTCCTTCGGCCCGAAGGAGTCTACCGGGGCGTTGTGCCAATCGGGCTCACGCTCCCGGTTGGCCTGCCGGAAGGTAACGAGACGGGGGCAGAGCGGACAATCGCGGCCGGGAGCCATCAGCGGCGCGGCGTGACGATGGCTCCGCTGTCCACCGGGTATTCATCGAGGTCGGCATCCTCGTCGCGCGGGGCGCGGGACGGTGGCGTCTGATCGAGGAAGCGGCGGGCAATCCGTTCGGCCAGATCGTTGAGCTCGATGAAGTTGTCGGCCTGGCGGCGCAGGTCGTCGGCAACCATGGCAGGCTGGGTCTTCAGGGAACTGACCACAGAGACGCGCACGCCACGCTGCTGCACCGCCTCGACCAGTGAGCGGAAATCGCCGTCGCCCGAGAACAGCACGACATGATCGAGGAAACCGGCCATCTTCAACATGTCGATGGCGATCTCGATGTCCATGTTGCCCTTGATCTTGCGCCGTCCCATGGAGTCCGTGAACTCCTTGGCAGGCTTGGTCACCATGGTGTAGCCGTTGTAATCGAGCCAGTCGACGAGGGGTCGGATCGGCGAATACTCCTGATCGTCGAGCAGGGCGGTGTAGTACATCGCCCGGATCAGGCGGGATTTGGAGGCAAATTCCTTTTTCAGGAGCTTGTAGTCGATGTCGAAGCCAAGGTTTTTGGCGGTGGAATAAAGATTT
>CALLQH010000355.1 GCA_938014945.1 uncultured bacterium
GCGGCTGATGGCGGTTCGTATCGCTCATTTGCGCACCGCCCCGAAGGTGATGCCACGCAGCAGGTGCTTGCGAAGCAGGATGGTGAAGACCAGAACCGGCATCAGGAACAGCGTCGTGCCCGCGGCCACGGCCGGCCAGTCGAGCCCGCCCTCGCCGATGATGATCGGGATGAAGGGCGGTGCGGTCTGGGCCTCACCGCTGGTGAGCAGGGAGGCGAAGGCATATTCGTTCCACGAGAAGATGAGGCAGAAGATGGCCGTGGCCGCGATGCCTGTCGTCGCCTGGGGCAGCACCACCTTCACGAAGGCCTGCAGGCGCGTGTAGCCGTCGATCATGGCGGCCTCCTCGTACTCGCGGGGAATCTCGTCGATGAAGCCCTTCAGCAGCCAGACCGACAGCGACAGGTTGACCGCGGTATAGAGCAGGATCATGCCCAGATGCGTGTCCGACAGGCCGAGGTAGCGGTACATCAGGAAGATCGGAATCGCGACGGCGATGGGCGGCATCATCCTGGTCGAGAGGATGAAGAACATCAGGTCGTCCTTCAGCGGCACCTTGAAGCGCGAGAAGGCATAGGCCGTGATGGTGCCGAGGAAGACCGCAAGGAACGTCGAGCCGAAGCCGATGATGATCGAATTCCAGTAACGCCCTGCGAAACGCGAAGGTCCGGAAATCACCATGTTGCGCGAGCGCACCAGCTCCTCGTACCAGGTCTCCGGCGGCGGCAGGGATTCCATGTACTCGGGCGTCTGGCGCGTGCGCGAGGTGAAAAGGTTGACGTAACCCTCCAGCGAGGGCTCGAAGAAGACCTCGGGCGGATAGGAGATCGAGTCCGGCGGCGTCTTGAAGCTGGTCGCCAGGATCCAGATCAGCGGCACCATGGTGATCAGCGCATAGGCAACCACCACAAGGCCGCAGATCCACTTGGTCCAGCGGCCGGGCTGAACGACGGAATGGGCCGTGGATGCTCCGCTCATCGCCGCCTCACCGGTTCTTCACGGTGTTGAGCGCCTTGACGTAGATGTTGGCGGCGCCGAACACGGTGACAAAGAGCAGGACCGCGAAGGCCGAGCTGTAGCCGGTGCGCCACTTCTCGAAGGCCTCGCGCTTCAGGTTGATGGAGGCAAGCTCCGTGATGGAGCCCGGCCCGCCGGAGGTGAGCTCGACCACCAGGTCGAACATCTTGAAGTTCTCGATGGCGCGGAACAGCACCGCCAGCATCAGGAACGGAAGCACCATCGGCACGGTGATCGACCAGAAGCGCCGCCACTGGCTGGCGCGGTCGACCTCGGCGGCCTCGTAGATGCTGTCGGGAATGGAGCGCAGGCCCGCCAGGCAGATCAGCATGACGTAGGGCGTCCACATCCAGGTATCGACCATGACGATGGCCCATGGGGCGAGCGTCACCGAACCGATCATGTCGACCGGGCCGACGTCGACGAAGACATTCACGATGTAGCTGAAGATGCCGGTCTGGGGCTGGAAGAGATAGGTCCAGAAGGTGCCGACGACCGCGGGTGAAAGCATCATCGGCAGCAGGATCAGCGTCGTCCAGAAGCTGTGGCTGCGGAACTGCTTGTTGATCAGCAGGGCAAGGCCGAAGCCCAGGATGACCTGCAGCACGATGGTCCAGACCAGGAAGTGCGCGGTGACCTGGAGATAGCCCCAGATATCCTCGCTGTGGAGCAGGCGTTCGTAGTTCTCGAAACCGACCCACTCGATGGCCCGCCCGGGGCGGTTGGCCTTGTAGTTCGTGAAGCTGAGATAGACCGTCCAGAGCAGCGGAAAGATGTTGATCGCCAGCAGCAGGAGGACCGTCGGGCCGATGAACAGCCAGGCGATGCCCCGGTCCGAAAGGCCGCGCACCCGCCGGTCGTGCCGCACCGGACCCGCCGCGGCGGGCTGGGCCGAAACATCGGCTGGGGTTGTGGAAGGGGCCGTGGTCATGTCGCTTTCGTTGCCGGCGTTGGGTAAGGCTCCGCCCTCGCCCCTTGCGAGGCGCCGTGCCGTCCCGTGTTGAAGCCTGACGCCGGGGCAGATCGACTGCAACCGGCAGGTAAAAAGGGCGGGGCGCCGCCGGAGGGAACGCGGCGACGCCCCAGTTGATGGGCCTCTAAAGCTTGCCCTCGTCCTCGAAGACCACGGTCCAGTCGGCGATCAGCTTGTCGAGCGCCTCCTGAGCCGTGCCCTGGTCGGCGACGACGTAGTCATGGATGCGCTGCTGCATCGCAAGGAGCAGCTCCGCATAGGTCGGCTCCTGCCAGAAGTCCTTCACGTTGGACATGGCGCGCAGGAAGTCGGAAGCGAAGGGAGCCGAGGCCGGGAAACCGGGATCCTCGAGCACCGCGAGATGGCAGGAATAGCCACCCAGCGACCACCACTTCTTCTGCACGTCAGGCTGGGCGAACCACTTGATGTACTGCAGCGCAAGGTCCTGCTTGTCGGAATAGGCCACCACCGAGATGCCCTGGCCGCCGAGCACGGAGGCCTCGACCGTGGCACCCGGATTGACGAAGAAGCCGGACTTGTCGCCGCCGACATCGGGGTCCTTGGCGATGCCGGGGAAGAAGGCGAACCAGTTCATCTGCATGGCGACCTGGCCCGACTTGTAGGCGTCCAGGTTGGCGACCATGTAGGCGTCCGAATGGCCCGGAGGCGTGCAGCACTGGAACATGGACTTGTACATTTCCAGGCCTTCGACAGCGCCCGGCGAGTTCACGAACCCTTCCATGTGGTAGGGATTGTTCGGGTCCTCGTACTGGAAGCCGTAAGGGTAGAGCGCCGCGGTGACGCCCATGGTGATGCCCTCGGAGCCGCGCTCGGTGTAGATGGCGGCGCCATAGACGGTCTTGCCGTCGATCTCGCGGCCCTGGAAGAACTCGGCGATGTCCTGCAGCTCGTCCCAGGTTGCGGGCGGCTCAAGCTCGTGGCCGTAGGTCGCCTTGAACTCCTCGCGCAGTTCCGGACGCTCGAACCAGTCGCGGCGATAGACCCAGCCCAGGGCATCGCCCATCGCGGGCAGCGCCCAGTAGTTCTCCGAACCCTTCGGCCAGGTCGAATAGGCATAGACGGTGGCCGGCAGGAAGTCGTCCATCGAGATGCCTTCGGCCTCGAAGAAGTCGTTCAGCTTCACGTAGTGGCCGTATTCGGCCGAACCGCCGATCCACTGGCTGTCGCCGATCAGCAGGTCGCAGAGCTTGCCGCCCGAGTTGAGCTCGTTGAGAAAACGGT
>CALLQH010000356.1 GCA_938014945.1 uncultured bacterium
GGGCCTTTTCATCGGCCGCGCGGCGGGATTCGCCGGCCTGGAAGGTGGCCTTCTGTTCGGCGCTGGCTTCCTTCTGGTGCTTGTCCTTGTATTCGCCGTAGGGCATGCCGTAGACGATCTCGCGCGCCTGTTCGTAGTCGAGCTCCACACCGCGTGTCTCAGCCGAGGCGCGGTACCACTTGGCCAGGCAGTTGCGGCAGAAGTCGGCGAGATTCATCAGGTCGATGTTCTGCACATCCGGGTGCGCCTGGAGGTGATCGCGCAGGCGGCGGAAGACGGCGGCCTCGACTTCGGTGCGGGTGGCGTCATCCATGATGGTTCTCCCCTTGTCTGATGCTGTGGCTGTGATGTGGTGGCCGTAGGCGGCAACTCAAGGGATACCGGCCACCGTGCGGTCGCGCAGCATGGCGACCACGGCAGCCATGGCGGCATCGTGGTTCTCGGCGCCGCCCGCCGCAGCATAACAGGCAAGCTGGGCATCGGCGCTGGTGCCGCGCGCGACGATCTCGCGGGCGCGGGAAACCTCCGCGAGGCAGCCAAGGGCCTCGGCGTCCTCGGCCACCAGTTCGAGGATCTCCTCGACCAGGTCGGCCATCGGCGCCAGGGAACGCTTGCCGAAATCGACCAGATGGCCGCCGGCGCCATGGCGCTGGGCCAGCCAGCGGTTCTCCTCGATCAGCAGGTTGGGATATTCCCGCCAGCGCTGGTTCGACTGTCGCAGCCGCCACAGCATGCGCAGCAGACTCTGGAACAGCGCCGCCACGGTGAGCGCATCCTCCATGTCGGTGCAGACATCGGCGATGCGCATTTCCAGCGTCGGGAACTTGGCGCTGGGGCGCAGGTCCCACCAGATCTTCGAGCCGTCCTCGATCATGCCGGAGCTGGTCAGGTGTTCGATCAGCCGCTCGTATTCCGACCAGCTCCCCAGCGGCTCGGGCAGGCCCGTGCGCGGCAGGGCGTCGAAGACGGTAAGCCGGTAGCACTTGAGACCGGTATCGCGACCCTGCCAGAAGGGCGAAGAGGTCGTCAGGCACAGGAGGTGCGGCAGGAAATAACGGACCTGGTTCAGCAGGTCGATGCGCATGTCCGGATCGTCGATCCCGACATGGACATGCATGCCGCAGATCAGCAGACGCCGCGCCACGGCCTGCATATCACGGGCCAGCCCCTCGTAGCGGTCCTTCTGGACATACTCCAGGTCGCGCCAGTCGGCGCTGGGATGGGTCGAGGCGGCGATCGGCGCCAGGCCGTGGCGTGCCGCGACCCGCGCGATACAGCCGCGCAGACGTCCCAGTTCGGCGCGCGCCGCGGCGATGTCCGGGCAGACGGTGGTGCCGATCTCGATCTGGGCGCGCAGGAACTCCGGCGTCACCTGGTCGCCCAGTTCCGCGGCACATTCCTCCATCAGCCCCTCGGGCGGATCGGCCGCCAGGGCGCCCGTGGCGATGTCGACCAGGAGATACTCCTCCTCGATCCCCAGGGTGAAGGCAGGCGGCTCCAGCATCGTCCTCAGCCGCCGCGCCGGTAGAGCGCGGGGTCCGCCAGAACATGGCCGAAGGCTTCGGCCATGATGTCGGTCCAGCGCGCGATGCCGGCCTCGTCGGCGATCTGATCCTGGCGGATCTCGATCTGGATGTTGGCGCGCCCGGCCTTGGCCGCGTGGTTCGGCATGGAGAAGCCGTAGGGCGAAGCGCCCGAATAGGGTTCGTTGTCACCGACGCAGAGGTCGCCGCGGTTGCGCAGGACATGAAGCAGCGGCAGGGCCATGCGTGGATCGCCGTTGTTGTCCCACAGCACGCCGATCTCCCAGGGGCGCGTACCCGGCCCCATGACCGGCGTGAAGCTGTGCATCATGATGACGGGCGGCACCTTGCCACGCGTCTCCACGCCTTCGATGACCGCAGTGCAGGCCTCGTGATAGGGCCAGTAGCAGGCCTCGGCACGGTCGGCCTTGTCCTGCTCGCTCAGGTCCACGTTGCCCGGCACGGCGATGCCGTCGCTTTCGGGCAGGAAGGCGCCGAGATCGCCGAGGTGGCGGTTGCAGTCGACCACCAGCCGAGAATAACCCGACAGCACCGCGGGCGCATCGAAATGGCGCGCAAGGCGGCGGGTGAGTTCCGCCGCGCCGATGTCCCAGGCGATGTGCAGGGCCAGTTCTTCGTCGGTGAGGCCCAGGTTGTCGAGGCCCTCGGGCACACGGTTGCTGGCGTGGTCGCACAGGAACACCACCGGAGTGGGCCCGCGCGGATTGACGATCTCGTAAGGTGGCGGATCGTCGGGTCCAAGCAGGGGTTCGCCGGGGGCGCGGGAATCGGTAAAGCCGTCGCGTCGTACTGAGTCCATGGGCCGGGACTATAGCCACCGCCGTCCGATGCCAGAAGCATGGATGCGTCATGTCTTGAATGCGTGACCCGTCCTTCCGGCCATGCCACAACCGGGCCACCTTTCATCATCACCCTTCGCCGTGGCAGCCTGATTGAGACCATGAACGACAACCCGCGCCGTTTCCTGCGCCAGCTCTTCGATACGGCGGTCCACGCCGCCGCCGCAGAAACCTGCATCGCCGGCCACCTGCCTTCCCCGCCGCGCGGACGCACCATCGTGGTCGGCGGTGGCAAGGCTGCCGCGGCCATGGCGAAGACTGTGGAGGAGCAGTGGCAGGGCGAAATCTCCGGCCTTGTCGTGACACCTTATGGCCATGGCGCGCCGACCAGCCGCATCGAGGTCGTGGAAGCCAGCCACCCCGTGCCCGACGCTGCCGGCCGCGACGGTGCGCGACGCCTGCTCGAGAGCGTCCAGGGCCTTAACCCCGACGATCTGGTGCTCTGCCTGATGTCGGGCGGCGCATCCGCGCTTCTGGCGTTGCCCGCCGAGGGCATCGCGCTGGAGGACAAGCAGGCGGTCAACAAGGCGCTGCTGCGTTCGGGCGCGACGATCCATCAGATGAACTGCGTGCGCAAACACCTCTCGGCGATCAAGGGCGGGCGCCTTGCCGCCGCGGCGGCCCCTGCCCGCGTCGTGACGCTCGCCATCTCGGACGTGCCCGGCGACGATCCCTCCGTGATCGGCTCGGGCCCCACGGTCGCCGATCCCTCGACCCGCGAACAGGCCCTGCGCCTGATCACCGATTTCGGTATCGACGCTCCGGCTTCCGTCATGAAACGGCTGAAGGACCCCGCAAGCGAAACGCCCAAGCCGGGCGATGCCCGCCTTGCCGGCGGTTCGGTCGACATCCTGGTAACGCCACGCGATTCCCTGCAGGCCGCAGCCGACCTGGCGCGTGCCCAGGGCGTCACCCCCATCGTGCTGGGCGACACCATCGAGGGCGAGGCGCGCGACGTTGCGCTGGTCCATGCCGCCATCGCCCGCGAACTGGCGCTCCACGACGATCTCGGCACCAAGCCCGCCGTGATCCTGTCGGGCGGTGAGACCACCGTAACCCTGCGCGGCGAAGGCGGCAGCGGCGGGCGCAACCAGGAATTCCTGCTGGCGCTCGCCGTGGCGCTGGACGCCCGCATCGGCGTCCATGCCCTTGCCGCCGATACCGACGGCATCGACGGCTTCAGCAAGGCCGCAGGCGCCCTGATCGGCCCCGATACCCTGGCCCGCGCCCTTACCCTGGGCATCGACGCGCGCGACAGTCTGGCCCGCCAGGACAGTGGCGGCTTTTTCACCGCGCTCGACGATGTCATTGTCACCGGGCCGACACGGACCAATGTTAACGATTTCCGCGCCATCCTGGTTGCACCGGGCGGCGCCTTTCCAGCCTAGGAACAGATCATGCGACGTCAGCGACAGGCCAAGATCGTCGCCACCCTCGGCCCCGCCACCTCCACGCCCGAAGCCATTCGGGCGCTGTTCGAGGCCGGTGCGGATGTCTTCCGCCTGAACATGAGCCACGGCAGCCAGGACGACCACCGCGCCCGCTACGATGTGCTGCGCGGCCTGGAAACGGATTTCGGACGCCCCATCGCCGTGCTGGCGGACCTCCAGGGACCGAAGCTGCGCGTCGGCACCTTCAGGGACGGCGCCATCGCCCTGGAGCGCGGCCAGAGCCTGC
>CALLQH010000357.1 GCA_938014945.1 uncultured bacterium
CCGGCGCCATGTTCGAGGCGACCATTGCCGGGGCTGACGCCACCACCCTGCTCGCGAGTGCCGCCTGATGAGCGAGGGTGGCTGGTTCTCACGGCTGAAGTCCGGCCTGTCGCGCTCGTCCGGGCGGCTCACCGAATCGATCGGCGCCATCTTCACCAAGCGCAAGCTCGACGATGCCGCGCTGGAGGAACTGGAAGAGGCCCTGATCGCCGCCGACATCGGCGTGACAACCGCCGCCAAGCTCACCGCCGAACTCTCGCGCAAGCGTTTCGGCAAGGATGTCAGCCCCGAGGACGTGAAGGGCGATCTGGCCGAGGCGGTGACAACGATCCTGGAGCCGCTGGCCCGCCCGCTTGCCATCGACCCCGCGCGCCGGCCCCATGTCGTGCTGATGATGGGTGTCAACGGCACGGGCAAGACGACGACCATCGGCAAGCTCGCCAAGCTTTATACCGACCAGGGCCTTAAGGTGGTGCTGGCCGCGGGCGATACCTTCCGCGCCGCGGCCATCGAGCAGCTCCAGATCTGGGGCGAGCGCACCGGCGCCACCGTCGTCTCGGGCAAGCAGGGCGCGGATGCCGCGGGCCTGGCCTATGGCGCGCTGGAAACGGCGAAACGCGAGAATGCCGATCTGCTGCTGATCGACACCGCCGGGCGCCTGCACAACAAGGACAACCTGATGGCCGAGCTGCAGAAGATCCTGAGGGTCATCGCCAAGCTCGATCCCGACGCGCCCCACGACCGCATCCTGGTGCTGGACGCCACCACCGGCCAGAACGCCCACGCCCAGGTCGAGACCTTCAAGGCGATGTGCGAGGTGAGCGGCCTGGTCGTCACCAAGCTCGACGGTTCGGCCAAGGGCGGCGTCATCGTGGGCCTTGCCGACAAGTTCGGCCTGCCGATCCACGCCATCGGCGTCGGCGAGAGCGCCGAGGACCTGCGCCCCTTCTCGGCCCGCGATTTCGCGCGCTCGCTGATGGGCCTGAACTGACACCCCGCCGCCAACCGCGCAGGTTGGCACGAGAGATGCATCCCTCCCTGATCAGGCAGCGTCGGTCACTTGCGGTCCGATGGCCCAAATGGAGTTGGATGCAGACCATGACCCTCTCGAACCACTGGAACAGCATGTCCCGCCTCAACCGCACCCGTACGAAGGTTGCGGTCTATCTGGTGATCTTCGTTGCCGTGCTGAGCGCGGTGCCGCTGGTGATGTTCCAGGCCTGATCTGGGCGGCTCCAGCGTCCCTAATTGGGACAAACATCAACGTAATCGAAGCACTGGCTTCTGAGGTCGAAAGCGCCCTGCTTGCCCCGTTAACCGCCACAAGCGATGCTTGTGCCGGGCATCTGTTGCGTATTCGGGGAGGTTTTGGATGGGCGAGTACCTGTTTCATAACGTCAAGGTTCTGGATGCGACCGGCGCCAAGCCGTTCGCGGGAGCCGTGCGTGTACGCGGCAACCGGATCGCCGAGGTGGTCGAAGGCCCCTTCAAGGGCAAGGCCGGCAAGGCGGAGATGATCGACGGCGGCGGCGCGACGCTGATGCCGGGGCTGATCGAGGCCCATAGCCACATCAGCTTTGCCAACACGCCGAACCTCGATTCGCTGGGCAACATCCCGCCCGAGGAACACACCCTGCTGACGGCGCGCCACGCCAGGCTGATGCTCGACCAGGGTTTCACCGCCTGCTGCAGCGCCGCGGCGGCCAAGCCGCGCCTGGACATCGTCATCCGCAACGCCATCAATGCGGGCGAGATCCCCGGCCCGCGCCTGCGTGCGGCAACGCCCGAGATGACCGTGACCGCGGGCCTGGGCGATGTGCGCCTGTCCCATCTCGACCGGCAGACCTTCGCCGTCATCTGCGACGGCGCCGACGAATTCCGCCGCACCAGCCGCTGGATGGTGCGCGAGGGCGCCGACATCCTGAAGATCAATCCCTCCGGCGACGAGTTCGTGCCCCACGCCCGGGCCGAACGCACGGTAATGACGGAAGACGAGATCGCCGCGGTCTGCGAGGTCGGCCGCGCCTTCGGCAAGACAGTCGCGGCCCACGCGCGCAGCGCCGAGGCGGTGAAGCTGTGCGTGCGTAACGGCGTCACCAACATCTACCACGCCACCTTCGCCGACTCGGAAGCCCGCGACCTGCTGGAATCGAAGAAGGACGCGGTCTTTGTCGCGCCGACCTTCGGCGTCACCTGGACGACGCTCTACGAAGCCGCACCCTGGGGCATCACCACGGAGATCGCCGAGAGCCTGGGCATGAAACGCGAGCTCGACATCGGCATCGAGACGATCAAGGACCTGAAACAACGCGGCGTGCGTATCCTGCCCGGTGGCGACTACGGCTTTGCCTGGAACCCGGTCGGCAAGAACGCCCGCGACATGGAGCATTTCGTCAAGCTGCTCGACTACACGCCCATGGAGGCGATCCAGGCCTGCTGTGCGCTGGGCGGCGAGATCATGGGGATGGCGGGCGAACTGGGCCAGATCCGCAAGGGCTGGCTCGCCGACCTGATCCTGGTCGACGGCGATCCCCTGAAGGACATCGCCATCCTGCAGGACGCCCGGCGGCTGACCGGCATCATGAAGGACGGCGCCTTCCACAAGCGCCCGCCCGAGCCGCGCGCCGGGGCGCAGAGGAAAGCAGCGTGAGCGCGGAACCCATCGGACCCCACGACCTGGGCGGCGCGCCGGCCGGCCCGATCGATGCCCATGAACATGCCGTCGCCCACTGGGAAAAGCAGGTCGACGCCATGATGACCCTGCTTTCCGAACGCGGTCACCTGAAGGTGGACGAACTGCGCCGGGGTATCGAGACCCTGGGTGCGGACGCCTACGAACGGCTCTCCTACTACGAGCGCTGGGCGCAATCGATGACCACCATCCTGCTGGAAAAGGGCATCGTCACGCCCGAGGCGATCCCCGCCAAGGTCGCCGAGATCAAGGCGCGCCAGCCATGAGCGAGCCCCGCTTTGCTCCCGGCGCGCAGGTCACCGTGGCGACCCGCCGCCCCGCCTGCCATCACCGTGCACCCGCCTACATCAAGGGGCATACCGGCACCGTGGAGCGGCTGTGCGGCATCTTCGGCAACCCGGAGACCCTGGCCCACGGCGGCGACGGCCGCCCGCCCCAGCCGCTCTACCGCGTGCGTTTTGCCGCCCGCGAGCTCTGGGGTCCGCGCGCCGAACGCGACGGCGACACGGTGGAGGTCGAGATTTACGAACACTGGCTGGAGGCGGCGTCATGAGCGGCGGACACGAGCACGGTCACGACCATGATCACCCCCATCCCTTCCAGCCCGACGACGATGCCGGCGGCCTGACCGAGCACATGGCGCTGGTCGCCGCCGTGCGCGAACTGCTGATCGAGGGCGGCATCTATTCGGCCGAGGACGAGCGGCGCGCCATCGAACGCATGGACGCGCGCAGCCCGGCCGCGGGCGCGCGCATGGTCGCCCGCGCCTGGGTCGACCCGGCCTACCGCGAACGCCTGCTCGCCGACGGTGCCGCCGCGGCCCGCGAGCTGGGCGTCGAAGTCGGCCCGACGCGGCTGATCGTGGTCGCCGATACGGCCGAGACCAAGAACGTCATCGTCTGCACCCTGTGCTCCTGCTACCCGCGCTGGGTGCTGGGCCTGCCGCCCGCCTGGTACAAGGCGCGCGCCTACCGCGCCCGCGTCGTGGTGGAGCCCCGCGCCGTGCTCGCCGAATTCGGCACGCAACTGCCCGACGGCATGGCCGTGCGCGTCCACGATTCCACCGCCGACATGCGCTACATGGTGCTGCCGGCGCGCCCCGAGGGCACGCAGGACTGGGACGAGGAGGCGCTGGCCGCCATCGTCAGCCGCGACTGCATGATCGGCGTCGCCCTGCCCCGGGCGGATGCAAAAGCCGCCTGAGCTTGCATTCGGGGTGCCTGCCACTTATGTCAGGCCTCACCCCTACCCCAATCCGGGAAGCGATTTTCATGACCCTGCAGGACCTGCGCATCGTCGCCGACGACGAGGACGACGATAAGGACAAGGACAAGGCCGAAACGGCCAAGAAGGAAGAGAAGAACCGGGCGGTTCAGAAGATTCTCTTCGATTCCCGCACGATCCTGCTGTTCGGCGAGATCAACGAGAAGGTCGCGCGCGAGACGGTCTCCCAGCTTCTGGCCATGGGCGAGGAAAGCCGCGATCCCATCCGCATGGTCATCAGCTCGCCGGGCGGCCATGTCGAATCGGGCGATGCCATCCACGACATGATCCGTTTCGTCGCCGCCCCTGTGAAAGTGATCGGCACCGGCTGGGTCGCCAGCGCGGGCGCGCACATCTACCTGGCCGCGGCCAAGGAGAACCGCTACTGCACGCCCAACACCCGCTTCCTGCTGCACCAGCCGATGGGCGGCGTCGGCGGCAAGGCGACCGAGATCGACATCGAGGCCAAGGAAATCCTCAAGATGCGCGACCGCCTGAACAAGGTGATCGCCCAGGAGACCGGCCAGCCGATCGAGCGCGTCGCCAAGGACACCGACCGCAACCACTGGATGGGCCCGGAAGAGGCCAAGGACTACGGCATGGTCACCCACATCATCGACACCTTCGACGAAGTGAAGTGAGCCAGACCCGCCCCGGCTGAAGCCGGAGGCGCCGAAGAGACACGGCCCGTGGCGTTCCGCCATGGGCCGTTTTTCGTTTCTCAGCGGTAGTCGCCGGTCTCGCCGGGCGGATTGGTGCGCGCGGCGATGTCGCCGCTCTGGCGGGCTTCGCGCCAGTGGTGCAGGGCCCAGCGCACGGAAGGGAAGGCAAGATCGTCCCAGGGGATGTCGTCCCAGGCGAAGAGGCCGACCTCGCTCGTCTCCTCCCCCGCATGGACATCGGGCGAAAGCAGCCGCGCTGCATAGATCACCTGGACCTGGCTGATGCGCGGGATGTTGTAGACCGCGAGCAGGTGGTCGAATTCCAGCTCCGCGCCCGATTCCTCGCGCGCCTCGCGGCGGGCGCCCTCCTCCGTCGTTTCGTGGTTCTCCATGAAGCCCGCCGGCAGGGTCCAGAAGCCCTTGCGCGGCTCGATGTCGCGGCGGACCAGCAGGACCGCGTCCTGCCAGTGGGCGACGGAGCCGACCATCACCTTCGGATTGGAATAGAGAATGAAGCCGCAGTCGGTGCAGACCAGGCGTTCCCTGGTGTCACCTTCGGGCACCTTGGCCACGATGGGCCCCTGTGGCGTGCTCTCGTCCATGGCGGGATCATAAGGCAGGACGGCCCGGGATCGAACCACCCGGCGGCTCTCAAGAAAATTGGGCGCAGCCCGGCCTTTGGGGAACCGGGCTGCGCCGCTGTCGCGATCAGGCTACCGGGGGGCGCCAGCCTGATCGCCACGACGGCGGCACTGAAGGGAGTCGCGAGCCGCCGTCGGATGGTGTTGCAGGGTCAGTGACCGCGCTTCCGATCAGGTGCTGGAATCGTCGTCGGTCGCGTCGTCCCAGGCCTCCTCGAGGCCGTCCATGGCGTCGTCAAAGGCCTCGGAGACATCCTCCCAGTTCTCCTCCGTGGCATTTTCGACATCGGCCCAGGCGGCCTCGACATCAGCCCAGGCGGAATCGACCGCATCCCCGGCATCGGCGTGTTCGGCATCATGCGCCTTGACGCGGCTATGCCAGGCCGCCATCGAATCGTCCATCTCGGCGCGCCGCACATCGATGTCGGCGCTGACGCCGGCAGTCGTGCCGTCATCGGCCGAAACCACCGGGGCGGTAGCGGCGATGCACAGCGCAATGGCGGTGGATGCAAACAGGGTCCTGATCGACATGGCTGAACTCCTTGTTCGTCGTTCGTCGGAGTTTCAACGCGCCACCCGGCCCGGCGTTCGCGGCAAAATGAACCTTTCTGCCCATCGCCCGTTGGCTCCCTGAACAGACATTGCACACGAGCTCAAGGTGCCGCCGACATGCTGATCTGGGCCACCATCAGTCTTTCGCTCGCCATCGCCGCCAGCCTGCTGGGCTTCGGCGGCGGCAGCGGCATGGTGGCGGAATCGGCGCGTATCCTGGCGGTGATCTTCCTGCTTCTCTTCCTTGCCGCCCTGCTGGCCGAACACCTGCGTCTGCCGCGCCGAGAGCGCTGATGCGGGCTGGGGCCACCGCCGGGCCACAGCCTTGACACATCCTTGGCACAACGCCGAATTACATCATTAAATCAATTGTTTATGAGGTATCGGCGCGGATGCGCCACGGGCACCCCTGTCGACATCGGGTGCCTTCTCCACCACCTGCTAGTGCATCGAACAGCACGGCCCCCGACGGGCGCAAAGATGGAGAAGCAACCATGACTGCCTCGATCGTTCGCAACGAAATCACCGACCATCTGGCCGACCTCGAACGCTTCGCGCGCTGGCTGGTGGGACCCGGCCACGGCGTGGAGGCCCAGGATCTGGTGCAGGATTGCGTTGAGCGCGCCCTCATGCGCGCCGACCAGTTTGAGGAAGGCACCAATCTGCGCGCCTGGCTCATGACGATGATGCGCAACATCTTCCTGTCGCGGAAGCGCCACGACCAGGTCAAGCGCCGCTACGCGGAGAGCCAGAAGCAGGCGCCGATGCCGACCCAGCCGCCCAGCCAGTTCATCCACGTCATGCTGGGTGAAACCTCCACGGCGCTCGAGGGCCTGTCCGAGCAGGAAGCCGAGACGATCCGCTCCCTGGTGATCCAGGAGCAGCCGCACATCGATCTGGCGCGCCGCCACAACGTGCCGCTGGGCACGATCAAGTCCCGCCTGTCGCGCACCCGCGCCAAGTTGCGCAGCACCCTGGGCGTGCCGGCCGGCGAGGAGTTCGGCCCCATGGCGGCCTGAGGCCTTCGGAACGGCAAGCGGGGATCCTGCGTTACTGCGTCAACGGATCGTCCAGAACACAGGGACGAGAAAGGAGCAGCCATGAACCAGCTTCAACTCAACGCTGACTGGAACCAGACCAAGGGACGGATCAAGCAAGCCTGGGGCGACCTGACCGACGATGATCTCACCGTCATCGACGGCAGCAAGGACCGCCTCGTCGGTACGATCCAGAAGCGCTACGGCCTCGCCCAGGAAGAGGCCGAGCGGCAGGTCGACCACTGGCTCGGCCGCGCCTGATCCGCCTTCCCACCCCCGACATCCGCCAACCAAAGGAGACCTGCCATGCTTGGATGGGTTCTGACATTTCTCGTGCTGGCCCTGATCGCGGCCGTTCTCGGCTTCGGCGGCATCGCCAGCACGTTTGCCGGGGTCGCCAAGGTCCTGTTTGTGATCTTCCTGGTCCTGCTCGTCATATCGCTGATCTTCGGCGGACTGCGCGGGCGCCGACCGCCGGTCTGAACGGACAACGCCCGACCAACGCAAAGGCCCGCCGGATGATCTCCGGCGGGCCTTCTGTTTTGAACGGGAGTGGGAACGGAGGCGCCACATCACATGCGGGCGATCGCCTTCGAGATTGCCGCATCGACCTCGTCGGCCATCCTCTCCAGGGAACTGCGATGGGAGTCGCGGTTCTCGTGATCCTTCTCGGCCTCGTCGATGCGAAGGCGCAGATCGCGCAGGCGATCGTGGGCATGCGCCGCATGCTCCCCGCGCTCCGGCGCTGCCGCCATGCGGCGCTCACCGCTGTCGGCTCGCTTGCGCAGACCGTCGATCCAGCCTGCCGTTTCGGCGTGCATGTCGCTCATCGCGGATCTCCTCGTGCTGTGGTGTCCTGACTTTCCAACGCACGAGGCCTGCGGTTTGTTCGCGGCCCCCTATTCTCCCTGCCAGGCGATACGCCAGACCACCTGGGCGCCGTCGTCGGCAATGAGCAGGCTGCCGTCCGCGGCCACCGCCAGGCCGACGGGACGGCCGTAGAGCTGCGCCTCCTCCTCTCCAGCGAACCAGAAGCCGGTGGCGAAGTTCTCGTAGCCGCCGACGGGGCGGCCGTCCTCGAAGCGGATGCGCACGATCTTGTAGCCGGCAGGCAGCGAGCGGTTCCAGGAGCCGTGCAGCGCCACGAAGGCATCGCCACGATAGTCGTCGGGGAAGCTCTCGCCGTCGTAGAACACCAGACCGAGCGGCGCCGAGTGCGACTGCAGCATCACATCGGGCAGCATCGTGGCCGCCACCAGATCGGGCGCGCCGTCGCCGAACTCCGGATCGGGGATGCCCCCGGCATAGGCATAGGGCCAGCCGTAGAAGGCACCCTCCTCCACCCGCGTGAAGTAGTCGGGCACCAGATTGTCGCCATAACCGTCGCGTTCGTTGACCACGGTGTAGAGATCGCCGGTGCCGGGCTGCACGGCGATGCCGACGGGGTTGCGCAGGCCCGCAGCGAAGGTGCGCTGACCAGAGCCGTCGGCGGCGAAGTACTGGATCGTGGCGCGCGGCTCGGGCTCGATGGCGATGTTGTTGCGCGAGCCGATGCCGACGTAGAAGCCGCCGTCGGCGGCCCGCGCCAGGGTCCGCGTCCAGTGGCCCGAACCATCGGCAAAGGCCCCGGGCGTGGTGATGAGAGTGGGCCGGTCCTGGGCCTGCAGGTCGCCCTCGGCATAGGCAAAGCGCCAGATGCCCTCGATGTCGGCGACATAAAGCGCGCCGTCATCGAAGACCATGCCGGTCGGCCGGTTGAGGCCCGCCCAGTAGGTCGTCACGGTCTCGGCGACCCCGTCGCCATCGCCGTCGCGCAGCACCCGCAGGGCGCCGGCGCGGCTTTCGGCGAGGAAGACATCGCCGCCCGGCGCCACGGCCAGCCAACGCGCGTTCTCCAGGCCGTTGGCGAACAGGTTGACGGTGAAACCCTGCGGCAGGTTCAGCACCGGCGGATCGGGGATCGGCGCGAAGCTGCGTCCGACCGCGACGCTCTCTGTGGCAAACGGTGGCGGCAGGTCCTGCGGCAGGATCAGGTAGTGCTGGCCGACCGGTTCGTTGGGCTCGGAAAGGCCGGTCTGGGCCTGGGCAGTGACACAGGCCAACAGCAGAAGGACAAGGGCGCGTAGGATGTTCATGGCCTGATTGTCGCGCGATGCGGCGGCCGCGCCAAGCAGGCCGGCCAGCCCTTCCCGGACCCGCTCCGCCTTGCGCAGCGGCGGGCGCACGGGCACTCTCGCGCCATGCACCGAGTTCCTGACGCGTACCTGCGCCTTGCCCATCGCCTTGCCGACGCGGCAGGCGAGATCGTGCGCCCGCGTTACCGCAAGCCCTTCACCAGCGAGCTGAAGGACGACAACAGCCCGGTCACCGAGATCGACAAGGCGATCGAATTGCGGCTGCGCGAGATCGTCGCCGCCGAGGCGCCCGACCACGGCTTCATCGGCGAGGAATTCCCGCCCGAGAACGAAGATGCCGAATTTGCCTGGGTGGTCGATCCCATCGACGGCACGGTCGCCTTCATGTGCGGCATGCCGCTGTTCGGCACCCTGATCGCCCTGCGCCACGGCAGCGACTATGTCCTGGGTGTCATCGACCAGCCGATCACCAACGAACGCTGGATCGGCGCCGACGGCCACGGCGCCTTCCTCAACGGCGAGGCGGTCCGCACGCGCGCCTGCCCGGCGATGACCGCGGCGGTGGTCACCAGCTCCGGCCCCGACGACTATGCCCGCGACGACTACGCCACGATGCGGCCGATCCACCAGGCCGGGAAATGGGTGCTCTACGGCACGGCATGTTACGACTACGGCCTGCTCGCCATGGGCTTCCAGGACATCGTTGTCGATGCCCAGCTCGGCGAGCACGATTTCGCCGCGCCCGCCGCACTGATCCGCAACGCCGGCGGCGCGACCTGCGACTGGCAGGGCAAGCCGCTGGGTGCAA
>CALLQH010000358.1 GCA_938014945.1 uncultured bacterium
CTGAAGAAGCTGGGCTGGATCGACGAGAAGATCGTCATCCGCATCGGCGAGCGCGCAGTGCGCGCCGAACCCCTGCAGGATACCGAGCGCAACACGGCCGACGGCAAGACCTCCTCGGTCCACTTCCTGGTCTTCAACTTCAGCGACGAGGACGTAGCCGCCTTCCGCGACGAGAACGTGCGTGTCACCCTCGACATCGAGCACGAGAACTACGGCCACAGCGCCGCCATCGCCGGCGCCACCCGGGCTTCGCTCGCGGCCGATTTCGACTGATCGGGCGCGCCCCGCGCGGCGCATCGTTGCACCTTATGAACCCGGTCCCCGCCTTTTGCGGGGGCCGGGTTTTGTGCATTCGGAGAGTGGGCCGACGGCGCGACATCGCCTTGCCCCGCGGCACGCTCCCGAGGCATAGTCCGGCCGTGACCGAGACACCGCAACATCCTGCCGAGCCCCTTCAGGCCGCCATCGCGCGCTTCGAAGCCGGCGAGCGCGACGCCGCCATCGAGGACTGCCGCATCCCCGCCGAATCGGACCCGCGGGCGCGCCGTGTCCTGGCTCTGATGCTGCTGCGCGCCGGCCGCCTGCAGGAGGGCATCGCCGAACTCGATATTCTGCTCGCACGGTTTCCCGACGCCGCCGACCTGCTGGCCAACCGGGGCACCGCCCGCATGCGCCTTGGCGAGACGGACAACGCACGCGCCGACCTGGAGCGCGCCGTGGCCCTGGACCCGCGCCAGGGCGAGGCCTGGCTTTCCCTGGCCGGCCTGCACCGGCGCGCCGGCGACACCGTGGCCATGCTCGATGTTCTTGAGCGCGCCGCACAGGCCCTGCCCGGCCATGCCGGCATCGCCGGCAACCGGGCGACCGCGATCGCCGAACACGGCGACCCGGCCGAGGCCGTCGCCCTTCTCGAGCCCCTGGTCGCGGCAGAGCCGGAACGCGCCACCCTGGCGTTCAACCTGGGCACGGCGCTGCGCCGCCTTGGGCGTCTGGAGGAGGCCGAACAGCATCTTGCCCGTGCGGTCGAGATCGATCCCGCCTCGGCTCCCGCCTGGCACAACCTGGGCAACACACGCATCGACCGCGGCAACGTCGACGGCGGCTTTGCCGCCTATCGGCAGGCCCATGTCCTGCGCCGCAGGATCGGCGCGCCGGTGCGTGACGAACACAGCTTCGTCGCGACCAGCAGGACCAAGCTGGAACATGACATCGAGCAGCTGTCCTGGCTGCGCAACCACGGCGAGCTGGGGCCCGAGTGGGATGCCCGCATCGCCGCCTACCGCCTGACGCTGGAGACCCTGCCCAGCGCGGAGGCCGACACCCACATGGTGCCCCTGCCCCCCGCAGCCGCGCCGATCCGCGACGTCTACAACCGGCTGATCCACCTCGATCCCGGCGCCCGCATCGACGGTCCTGCGGTTTCGCCCGATTTCGACGGCAAGGCGGCCGAGGCGATGTACCGCGAACGCGCGCCCGGCATCGCCTGGGGCGACGGCCTGCTGACGCCGCAGGCGCTGGCCGCCCTGCGCCATTTCTGCCTGGCATCGACGATCTGGTACGAGTTCCGCTACGACAACGGCTATCTCGGCGCCTTCCAGGAGGAGGGCTTCGATTGTCCCCTGCTGCTGCAGATCGCGGACGAACTGCGCCAGGCCATGCCGGAGATCGTCGGCCCCCACACCCTGCGCAAGACCTGGGCCTTCAAGTACGACAGCCGCCTTTCGGGCATCCGCATGCATGCCGACGCTGCGGCGGTGAACGTCAACTTCTGGCTCACGCCCGACGATGCCAACCTCGATCCCGAGGGCGGCGGCCTGGAGGTGTGGGACAAGGAAGCGCCCATGGAATGGGACTTCGCCCGCTACAACAGCGACACACCGGCGGTGCGCCAGCACCTGAAGGAGGTCGGCGCGCGTTCCATCATCGTGCCCCACAGGCAGAACCGCGCCGTGCTCTTCAACTCCGACCTGTTTCACGAGACCGGCCGGCTGGTCTTCAAGCCGGGCTACGAGAACCGGCGCATCAACGTCACCATGCTGTTCGGCCGACGCGGCGACTGACATGGCCATTACAGACCAGCTTGTCATGTCGGCGATGAATCACCTGCGCGCCGGCCAGCGCCAGGAGGCCGCCAAGCTCTGCCGCGACATCCTGCGGGTGGAGCCCGAACACGCCCGCGCGCACTGCCTGCTCGGCATCATCACCTATCAGGACGGCGATGCCGCGGGCGCGCTCAGCCTGCTGGAGCGTGCCGGCGAACTCAACGACCGCCTGCCCGACGTGCCGCGCGCCCAGGCCGAGGTCTATCTGGGCATCGGCGAGATCGAAAAGGCGCTGGCGGCCCAGCGCCGCGCCACGGCGATGAACCCGCGCGAGCCCATGGGCCATCTGCAGGAAGCCATCCTGCTGCAGCGCCTGGAGCGTTCCGCGGAAGCCGAGATCGCCGCGAACCGTGCTCTGGCGCTGAAACCCGACATGCCGGGCGCACGCCAGCTCATGGCCACCCTTCTCTACCGCCGCGGCGAGATCGCCAAGGCTGCCGAGCTGCTGCTGGCCGTGCGCAACGCGCCGCGCCCGGCGGCCGATCCCAACCATCACCTGGCCCTGGTGCTGCTGGCCCTCGGGCGCCTGGACGAGATGGCCGCGCTGCCCGCCGCCCGCGCACCCAACCAGCTCTTCGGCGAGACGGTGACCCGCGCCATCGGTGCGTGGCTGGCGGGCGATGTCGCCGCCTGCCGCGCCCTGCACGACCGCGCCAGGCCGATGGCGGGCGAAGGCATCACCGAGGCGCCCAACCGCTCCGTGTTCCTGACCTACCTCGGCATCCTCGACGGCCTGCTCGCCTGGCGCGAGGCCAACCCGCAGGCCTATGCGGGCACCGCGGCCGATACCGTGCACGTCATGGGCGACAGCCATGCCCTGAGCCATGGCGGCCTGGTCGTGGACGTGCTGGGCAGGCAGCGCCGCCTGGAAAGCCATCTGGTGTTCGGCTGCAAGGCCTGGCACCTGGTGCGCGAGGCTCCTTCGCCCTACCGCGCCTTCTTCGAGGAGGCCGCCTCGCGCATCCCCGCGGGCGCAACGGTGCTGGGCGTCTTCGGCGAGCTCGACTGCCGCTACAAGGAAGGGCTGATGCGCGTGCTGCGCAAGGACCCGCTGGCCGACTGGCGCGCCATGACCGACGCGCTTGTCAGCCGCTACGTCGCTTTCATGGCCGATCAGGCGCAGGCGCGCGGCTGGACCCTGTGGCTGGCCAGCCCGCCCATGACCAACGTCAACACCGCTCTGATCCTGGGCGGCGAGCGCGAGGCCTTCCTCGGCATCATCGCGCGTTTCAACGAACGGCTCGCCGCCGAGACCGCCGCGCGCGGCATTCCCCTCATCGATGTCCACGGCGTCACGCGCGACGGGGACGGCCGGCCCGAACGGCATCACTTCATCGACACCAACCACGTCCGCCCGACCGCCCTGCTCGAAGCCTTCAAGCGGCTCCGCGCGAACTAGAGCGAGCCCGAACTAAAACGAGAAGGCCTCCGCCGGGGCGAGGTCGTCCAGCCGGGCGTCGATCGCATCGGCATCGGGCAGCGAGGGCATGGCGCCGTGCTGCAGGCAGGCGAGCGCCCCTGCGACCGAAGCCGCGCGCAGGGCATCGGGCATCGCCATGCCGTTGTCGAGCGCCGCAGCCAGGGTGCCGGTGAAGGCATCGCCCGCACCCACCGTATCGACGGGCTCGATCGCCAGGCAGCCGATGCGCCAGTTGCCCTCCGGCGTCACCGCCAGGGCGCCGCGCCCGCCCAGGGTGACGACGGTGGAAAGGCCGTGTTTCTCCAGCAGGCCGCGCGCGACCGCCAGGGCATCCGCGGCGGGCAGGCCGATCGCCTCGGCGACGGCCAGCGCCTCGCCCTCGTTGGCCACCAGCAGGTCCATGGTCTCGGGCATGATCGGCCCGGCGGGAGCGGCGTTGACGATCACCCGGCAGCCCGCCTTCTTTGCCCGCCCGGCCAGCGTGAAGACCTCGCGCAGGGGCGTTTCCATCTGCATCAGCAGGGTCGAGCATTCGGCCAGCATGATGTCGTCGACCTGCTCGTGGCTGGCATGGCCGTTGGCGCCCACGGCGACGACGATGTTGTTCTCGCCGTCGTCGGCGACGCAGACCACGGCCACACCCGTCGGCGCGTTGACCGGATCGATCGGCCGGGTATCGACACCGGCGGCCGAGACGATCTCCAGCAGGTCGTCGCCGAAGGCATCGCGCCCGACGCAGCCGGCCATCACCACCTCGGCCCCGGCACGCGCCGCCGCGACCGCCTGGTTGGCGCCCTTGCCGCCGGGCGCGGTGGCGTGCGCGGGCGAGAGCACCGTCTCACCGGGCCGCGGCAGATGCGGCACCGGCACGATGAGATCCATGTTGAGCGAACCGAAGACGAGGATCATGGCAGGACTCCGGTCAGCGGCGCGCGCGCATCATGGCCGCCGCGGCGGCGTGTAACCCGCCCGCGGCTTGTCGGCGCGACAGAAGGAAGGAAGACGTGCGGCTGCGGCTCAGCAGTCCAGCGTCATGTCGCGTTCCCACTGGGTGAGGTGGCGGTTGAACTCGTTCCACTCGCGCGCCTTCATCTTGATGTAGGCATCGACCGTCTCGTCGCCCCAGGCCTCGCGCAGCAGGCCGGACTTCTCGGTCTGGCGCAGGGCATCGAGCAGGTTCAGCGGCAGGCGCTTGACGTTCATCTTGGCGAGGTCGGAGTTGCGCCGCACCTCGTACATGTTGATGTCGAGGCGCTTGCCCGGATCGGTCTTGTTGGCGATGCCGTCGAGGCCCGCCGCCAGTACCGCGGCCTGGGAGAGATAGGGGTTGGTCGCACCGTCCATCAGGCGCAGCTCGAAGCGGCCGGGATCGGGGATGCGGATCATGTGCGTGCGGTTGTTGCCGGTGTAGCTGATCGTGTTCGGCGACCAGGTCGCGCCCGAGGAGGTGACCGAGGCGTTGATGCGCTTGTAGCTGTTGACCGTGGGATTGAAGATCGCGGTCAGGCCCTCCGCATTGGCAAGGATGCCGCCCAGGAAATGGTAGCCGAGCCTGGAGATGCCGAGCTCGCCCTTGGGATCGTGGAACAGGTTCTTCTTGCCGCTCTCGTCCCAGACGCTGACATGGGCATGGCAGCCGTTGCCCGTGAGATGCATGAAGGGCTTGGGCATGAAGGTGGCGCGCAGGCCGTGCTTCTCGGCGATCGACTTCACCATGAACTTGAAGAAGGTGTGGCGGTCGGCCGTGACGAGGCAGTCGTCGTAGTTCCAGTTCATCTCGAACTGGCCGGTCGCATCCTCGTGGTCGCTCTGGTAGGGCTCCCAGCCCATTTCCAGCATGTAGTCGCTGACCTCGCTGATCACGTCGTAGCGGCGCATGATCGCCTGCTGGTCGTAGCACGGTTTCTCGGCGGTGTCGTAGGCGTCGGAAACAGCCAAACCTTCCGCGTTCA
>CALLQH010000359.1 GCA_938014945.1 uncultured bacterium
AGGTCGGAAAGATCGTCGGCCAGGCCCAGCCTTTCGGCCCACATGCCGAAGGCAAGCAGGGCAAAGCCCACGGCCGCCACGCCCGTGAACCAGCGCGACAGGGAAGCAGCATCCCGGTCGTTCAGGTGAACCATGCGCAGGTTCGGGTGGCGCGGCGCATAGAGCGCCCGGAAGGCGATGCGCATGGCGCACAACCCGGCATAGGTCAGCACCACGAGCAGCGCAGTGTTGCGCAGCGCCCTGGGCTCGGCCGCAAAGATCAGCACCAGACCGCCCGCGATGACGACCCCAAGCGCCAGCACGACCAGGGCAAGGCCGGCCTCTGCCAGCAGGAACATGATCATCTGGGTCCGCGACTCCGGCCGTGTGGCCAGCATCCCGGTAACGCGGCGGCGCGCGGGCGCGGCAAGCAGCAGCGCGGCGCCATGGCCCAACGCCAGGAACAGCGCTGCCAGACCCACGGCAAGCCAGGGCCATCCGGAGTCGCCATCACCGGCGCGGGCAACCAGATCGCCGATCCGCGAAGGCAGCGTCGGGGCCTTGGCGAGCATGTCGCCCAGACGGTCGCGCAGGACATCGGCCTGATCTTCGACACTGGCCACGAGGCTGGTCGACGTCACGCCCTGCTGGGCAGCGGCATCGGCGGACGGCGCATCGCCCAGAACGATCACCGGCACGCCCTTGTCACGGGCCGCGGCAATGACATCGTCGATCGTCTGATCCTGCGCCAAGGCCGCAGGCTGACCCAGGGCAAGCCACAGGCTTGCCGCCAGTACGATCAGCAACCCGGCAGATCGCGTCATTCCACCGTTCCCCATGAGCCCCTGCCCCCGCGACAAACCCCTCATGCCGCCTCGACATTATGCCGCCAGCCTCCGCGCCGGTCGACAGGCCAGGCACGCCGAACCTCCGTTCTGTCCGGGACAAACCGGGAGCGCGAGAAATGCCGGTCGTCGTCAGCCCCGCCGGCTGCCGGCGCCCGACACGATCAGCCTGTGCCCGCCGGGTCCGGCGTGCTGCGCGACTATCAGCGGAGTTCGATGAGGATTTCGTTGCGGCGCAGGAAGGGGATCGTCCAGGGAGGGTCGTAGCCTGCAACCTGATAGGCAGACGATGCCTCGAGACCATGCCGGTCGATCCAGGCCCGCAGGCGCTCTGCTTCCTCGCGGATGCTTTCTTCGCCCATCCATCCCGAGAAGCGCAGGCTTGCCATCCTGGGACCGGCGATATCGACAATCTCGACCAGCGGATCGGTGGGCCGCGGGGCCGAAGCGGCATCCATGCCTTCAGGCAGGACAAAGGCCATCCACCAGCCTTCACCGTCGGCTTCCATCAGCACCGGCGCGGTCATGGCGATCTCCTGGCCGGAGGATGCCATCAGCACCGGCGCAGTCATGGCGATGCTGTCGCCGCTCGTGTTGTCGCCCGAGATATAATCGAAGAGGCGGCCGAAGGCCTCACGGCTCATGTCGTCATAGGATGCCGCGACAAAGGTTCGGGCAATCGCATAGTCGTCATACTGCCGCACCTCTACGTCGCCGTCGCTTTCGAGAACGGTGTAACCGGCTTCCTCCACGGTCTGCACGCCGAACACGGAGCAGCCCGAAAGCACCAGGCCCGCAACGGCCGCCAGCAGGGCTGGCAAGAATCGCATCGTCCGCATCATCGGCTCCTCCACGTGTAGAAGCTTCTACGGATGACACGCCACATCGGTTCCCTGCCCGGTTGGTGAGCCCGGGGCGCGCTTCGAGCCTATGGACTGCCGTGACCGTCCGGCCGGAACATTCTTTCAACACATGGGGGGAGGGGGTGGTGGGCGCACAAGGACTCGAACCTTGGACCCGCTGATTAAGAGTCAGCTGCTCTACCAACTGAGCTATGCGCCCGCCGTGACGGCGTGGACACCCCGTTGCCGCCCCCCTGCAGAAGGAGGGAATCGGCGCTCTGCCGCACCGGCGTCGGACGCCTGCATGACAGGGCCGGACGGGTATCATAGGCACCGGGGCGAGGCAAGCATGCAAAGCCGCCCCGGGCGCCTTTGCCAGCGCTTTCCCGGATGAGGAGCGCTCAGACGCTTCCGCCGGGTTCCCGCGGCACCTCGACATCGCGGTGGACATAGACGCTGGCGACCAGGCCGAAACCGACCATCAGGGTCATCATCGCCGTGCCGCCGTAGGAAATCAGCGGCAGCGGCACGCCGACCACGGGGATCAGCCCGGTCACCATGGCGATGTTGATGAAGACGTAGAGAAAGAAATTGACGCCGATGCCGATCGCCACAAGGCGGCCGAACTGGCTGGTGCTGCGAAAGGCGACACCGAAACAATAGGCCATGATCAGCAGATAGAGCAGCAGCAGCAGAAGCGCGCCGGCAAGGCCCAGCTCCTCGGCCAGCATGGTGAAGATGAAATCGGTCTGCTTCTCGGGCAGGAAGCTCAGATGGCTCTGGGTGCCCTCCATGAAGCCCTTGCCGAACAATCCGCCCGAGCCCAGGGCAATCTTGGACTGCAGGATGTGGTAACCCGCGCCCAGGGGATCGCGCTCGGGATCGAGATAGGTCAGCACACGGTCACGCTGGTAGTCGTGCAGGAGATACTTCCAGCCGACGTAGAGCGCGATCGGGGTCAGCCCGCCAGCGATGGCGAACCAGCGCAGGGCGATACCGGCCGCGAACATCACCGCACCGCCGCCCGCCACCAGCAGCAGCGCGGTGCCCAGATCCGGCTGGCGCAACACAAGGACGGTGGGAACCAGGATCATCGCCGCGGGTATGAAAAGGCTGGTCCACTTGCGCGTCTGCTCGCCCGACTGGCCGTGGAAGTAACGCGCCAGCGCCAGCACCAGGGCGACCTTCATGACCTCGGAGGGCTGAAGCTGAAAGACCTTCAGGTCGATCCAGCGTTGCGCGCCCATGCCGATGCGCCCGGCAACCTCCACGCCGACCAGGAGCAGAAGGGCGATGCCGAACACCCAGAAGGCCCAGCGGTGCAGCTGGCGGATATCGACCATCGCCAGGGAGACCATCAGGACCAGCCCCACCGCAAAGCGCGCCATCTGCGGCGCCGCCCAGGGCTGCAGGCTGCCGTTGGCCGCCGAATAGAGCATGGCGAAGCCCAGTGCGGCCGTGAGCATCAGCAGGGCGACCAGGCCCCAGCTCATGGCGCCCAGCTTCTGCAGCAGGGTCATGCCCGGTGGGGCGAAACGGTGGCTGGTGGCGGCCATGGTCAGACCGCGGCGCCGGGCGCGCGCGGCGGCGTTCCTTCGTCGGGCCAGCCGGCCGATTCCCGCCGCTGGGCCTCGCGCAGGACATCACGGGCGATGGGCGCGGCCACGCGCGAGCCGCCGCCGCCATGCTCCACGACCACCGCACAGGCGTAGCGGGGCGCATCGATTGGCGCGTAGGCAACGAAGAGAGCGTGATCGCGCTCGTTCCAGGGAATGTCCTCGATCGCCAGATTGGCCTCGCGGTCGGCCTTGGTAATGCGCCGCACCTGGGCGGTGCCGGTCTTGCCGGCCATGGCCATGGCCTCGTCCTCGATGCGGGCGGCATAGGCCGTGCCGCTGTTGGGATCGTTGACGACGCGGATCATGCCGTCCTGGACGATGGCAAGGTGCTCCGGGTCGACGCCGAGCGGCGCAAACAGCGGCTGATCCGGCGCCGAGGGATCGCGGTGGAGACGCGGGCTCACCGCGACATTGCCGTTGGCCAGGCGCGCCGCCATGACGGCAAGCTGCATGGGCGTCGTCAGCATGTAGCCCTGGCCGATGCCGGCGATGAGCGTCTCGCCGCCCTGCCAGGACTCGCCCAGGACCGCCTCCTTCCAGGCCTTGGTCGGCACCAGGCCGGAACGCTCGCCCGGCAGTTCCACGCCCGTGGGCGCCCCCAGCCCGAAACGCTCGGCCATCTCGGCGATCCGGTCCATGCCCAGACGGTTGGCAACCTCGTAGAAATACACGTCGCAGGACTGCTTGATCGAATCGACCATGCCGACATGGCCATGGCCCCAGCGTTTCCAGCAGTGGAAGGTGTGGTTGCCCAGTTCCATGAAGCCGGGGCAATAGACGGTCTCGCCGGGATCGATGACGCCGGCTTCAAGGGCGGCCAGCGCCACCACCATCTTGAAGGTCGATCCCGGCGGATACTGACCGCCCAGGGTCTTGTTGATGAGCGGCGCCTTGGGATCGTTGAGCAGGCCCTGCCAGGCCTCGCTGGTGAGCCCGTAGTTGAAGGCATTGGGATCGAACCCCGGCGAGGAGACCAGCGACAGGACATCGCCATTATGGACGTCCATGACGACCACAGAGGCGGCCTCACCGTCCAGGCGCTGCGCGGTGAAGTTCTGCAGGCCCATGTCCAGCGTCAGGGTCAGGTCATGGCCGGGCTGGCCTTCCTCACGCGCGACCTCGCGGATGACCCGGCCGTAGGCGTTGACCTCCACCTGACGGGTGCCGGCGGTGCCGCGCAGTTCCTGCTCGAAGACACGCTCGACGCCGTTCTTGCCGGTACGGAAACCGGGCAGCTCCAGCAGCGGGTCGCCGGTCAGTTCGGCTTCCGAGACCGCGCCGACATAACCGGTGACGTGCGAGGCCGCATCGGCAAAGGGATAATGGCGGCTCTGGCCGACCTCGATCTGCACGCCGGGCAGTTCCGGCGCGTTGACCTCGACCCGCGTCACCTCGGCCCAGGACAGGTCCTCGCGCACGGTCACCGGCACGAAGCCGCGGCGCCGCGAGGTTTCCTTGAGAACGCGGCGTATATCGCGGTCCGAGAGCGTGATGAGCGAGGCAATGCGGTCGAGCGTGGCGGCAACGCTGTCGGTCTGCTCGGAGACCAGCACCAGCCGATAGGTCTGCCGGTTGATCGCCAGTCCTTCGCCGAAGCGGTCGAAGATCAGGCCGCGCGGCGGCGGCAGCAGGCGCACGTTGATACGGTTCTCTTCGGCCAGCACCTGGTAACGCTCTGCATCGACCACCTGCAGGCCGTAGAGGCGGCCGACAAGGCCGCCGATCGCGGCGACCTGCAACCCGCCGAGCACCAGTGCCCTGCGGGTGAAACGCTTGCGGCGATCGATGTCCTGGCGCATTTCAGCCGCGCTGCAGGGTGGCAGCGCGCGGCATCGGCAGCATGACCTGGCAGCGCGCCAGCAACCAGGCAACGGCAGGGAACAGCACCATCGCCATCATGGTGCGCACCAGCAGCGGCCCGACATCGATCAAGTGGAACAGGTAGAGCGAGGCCGTGCACCAGGAGACCGCCGCCGCCGCCAGAGCGGCCAGCAGGAAACCGGTCCAGAGCACCTGGAACGGCTTGCCGATCAGATAGCGACGCTGGGCGAGCACGATGCGGCGCACCACCAGTACGGCAAGCGCGGTTGAACCCAGGGGCGCACCGGACACCACATCGGCGACCAGCCCCACGGCGAAGGCCGCGCTGTAGGTCATCAGATCCGGGCGGTAGATCGTCCAGTAGAAGACGGCGGCGACGCCAAGCTGGGGCATCACCGCACCGACATGGCCGATGTAAAGCGGCATGGAGCCCAGCAGCACCAGGACCAGCGAGGTCAGCAGCGGGGCGGTGGCGACCAGGGCCTGACGAAGGCGGCGCACGGTGGTTTCCATCACCAGAGCTCGTCGGCTGCCCCCGCCTCCCGCGCCGCCGGCAACAGGCCGGGCAGCGCGTAGTCGAGAATGCGCACGTATTCGACACGGGCGGGGTCGACGAAGGGACGGACGCGCCAGACGCCGCCTTCCCTGCCGGTGACGATACCCACGGGCAGGCCCGGCGGCAGCAGCCCGCCCTCGCCGGAAGTGACCAGCCGGTCGCCCACGGCAATCGCCGCGCCATCGGCGGCAAAGACCAGTGAGAGGACATCGGAGTTGTCGCCGGCCAGCACCGCGGGGGCGCGGCTCTGCTGCACCATCACGGGAATGCGGCTGTTGAGATCGGTGAGAAGAAGGACACGCGCACTGCGGCTGCCCACCTCGACGACGCGGCCGAGAATGCCCTCGGCGCTGACCACGGCCTGTCCAAGCTGGATGCCGTCGTTGCGCCCGGCATTGACGATGGCGGTCTTGACGAAGGCGCCCGACGACATGCCGATGATGCGCGCAGTGACGAAAGCCTCACGCGGCTCGACCACGGTCGAAAGCAGGGCGCTGTACTGACGGTTTTCGGCATCGAGCTGACGCGCCACGGCCTGCCAGTGCAGCAGGCGCTCGTTCTCCTCGCGCAGCGCGGCGTTTTCCTCGTAGACGTTGAAGAAATGCTCGACGCGGGAGGCGAGGTTCTCCACGGCCGCAGCCGGGCGGGACATGACGTCGATGACCGGTGCCAGCACATCGACCGCCTCGGCACGCACGCGCACGACGGTCGGATTCTCGACACGGCTCAGCACCATCAGTCCGATCGCGAGGCCCGCGAACAGGGGAAAGGCAAACCGCTGAAGCGCGCCGACGATGCTATGCGCCGAGTTCAGCATGCCGCTTCGAAATCCCCTTCCCTCAGATCACATCGATGGCGCCGTTCATCGCCCGCCGGTCAGTCCGACTGGCTGTAGAGGACGTGCTTGAGAGTCTTCTTGTCTTCCAGCACACGGCCGGTGCCGAGCGCGACGCAGGACAGCGGCTCGTCGCCGATCGAGACAGGCAGGCCGGTGGCATGGCGCAGCACATTGTCGAGATTGCCGAGCAATGCGCCGCCGCCGGTCAGCACGATGCCCTTGTCGACGATGTCGGCGGCCAGTTCCGGCGGCGTCTGCTCAAGCGCCGTCTTGACCGCCTCGATGATCTGGCCGACCGGCTCGGCAAGGCTCTCGGCGATCTGGCGCTGGCTGATGACCAGTTCCTTGGGCACGCCGTTCATCAGGTCGCGGCCCTTGATCTCCATGGTCGAGCCATCGCCGTCGTCGGGCGGGCTGGCCGAGCCGATGGACTTCTTGATGCGCTCGCTGCTCGATTCGCCGATCAGCAGGTTATGGGTGTTGCGGATGTAGCGGATGATCGCTTCGTCCATCTTGTCGCCGCCCACGCGCACGGAGCGGGAATAGACGATGCCGCCCAGCGAGAGCACGGCGACCTCGGTGGTGCCGCCGCCGATGTCGACGACCATGGAGCCCGTGGGCTCGGTCACCGGCAGGCCGGCGCCGATCGCCGCGGCCATCGGCTCCTCGATCAGGCCGACCTTGCGGGCGCCCGCGCGCAGGGCCGATTCCTCGATCGCGCGCCGCTCCACCGCCGTCGAACCCGAGGGCACGCAGACGATGACCTCCGGCCGGGCAAAGCTCGACCGGTTGTGCACCTTGCGGATGAAATGCTTGATCATCTCCTCGGCGATGTCGAAGTCCGCGATGACACCGTCACGCAGGGGGCGGATGGCCTCGATGTGGCCCGGCGTGCGGCCGACCATCAGCTTGGCTTCCTCGCCCACGGCCAGCACCTGGGGCCGGCCGCGACGGTTGTCGATGGCGACCACCGACGGCTCGTTGAGCGCGATGCCGCGCCCCTTCACATAGACAAGGGTGTTGGCCGTGCCGAGGTCGATGGCCATGTCGGTCGAGAAAAAACGGGACAGCATGGTGGTTCTTGGTCTCTCCCCGTGCCCGCGCGCCCGCGGACCTGAATGTCGTCGGCGCCTGCCCCCGGACGGGCGCGGCACTGGCCTTGCCGCATCGCACAATCGGGGTCGCAACCCTCAGGATGGTCCCGATATGGCGATAAACCAGCGATTTCCGGCACCTAAGCCTAGGCAGTGATACCATGAACGAGGTGCGGTCTCGACCGGAAAGTGTTGCGGCGGAACCCCTGCGAGCCCCGCCGCAACGCAACATGAACGCTACCTGTGGCGAAACAGGGGCACCCGGAAGCGCACCTGACCGCCCGGCAGGAAAGCTCAGTTCTTGGTCTTGTCGACCATGCGGTTCTTGGCGATCCAGGGCATCATGGCGCGCAGACGCTCGCCGACTTCCTCGATCGGGTGCTCGGCGGCACGCCGGCGGGTGGCCTTGAAGCTGGTCTGGCCGACCTCGTTCTCGAGCATCCAGTCGCGGGCGAACTTGCCGCTCTGGATCTCGTCGAGCACCTTCTTCATCTCGGCCTTGGTCTCGGCGGTCACGATACGCGGGCCGCGGGTGTAGTCGCCGTATTCGGCCGTGTTGGAGACCGAATAACGCATGTTGGCGATGCCGCCCTCGTAGATCAGGTCGACGATCAGCTTCACCTCGTGC
>CALLQH010000360.1 GCA_938014945.1 uncultured bacterium
GGCAGGATGGACGGCTTCATCGCACGGCGCGACGTGCTCTCCTTCACCGAGGTGCGCAAGCTCTCGGAACGCTCCGACCTGCCGGGCCTGATCCAGCTCGCCAGCCATCTCGGCGCGCTCTGCCTGACCGGTCTGCTGGTCTGGCTGGCGCTTCCCACCTGGTGGCTGCTGATCCCGGCCTGGCTGCTCCACGGCACCCTGCTCAACTTCCTGTTCTGCCCGCTGCACGAGACGATCCACCGCACGCCCTTCCGCTCGAAGTGGCTCAACGATGTCGTCGCGAACTTCACCGGCTTCGTCATGCTGCTGCCGCCGGTCTATTTCCGCTACTTCCACTTCGACCATCACCGCTACACCCAGATCCCGGGCAAGGACCCGGAACTGGCCGAGCCCAAGCCTGCCGGCTTCTGGTCCTGGGCCTGGTACATGACGGGGCTCAAGTCCTACTGGTGGGCCGAGACCGCCATGTTCGTGCGCCACGCCCTGGGGCGGGTCAACGCGCCTTTCGTGCCGGAAGAGGGCAAGGCCGCGGTGATCCTGGAGGCGCGTATCTATCTTGCGCTCTACATCGCCGTCATCGCGGGCTCCATCGCTCTGGGCACCTGGGCGGCGGTGATCTGGTGGGCCGCCCCCATCGTGCTCGCCTCCTTCACCCTGCGCGCCTACCTGATGGCCGAGCACACCCTGCTGCCCCACACCGACGACATGCTGATCAACACGCGCACCACGCGCAGCAACGCGCTGGTGCGCTGGATGGCCTGGCAGATGCCCTATCACTGCGAGCATCACACCTTTCCCACCATCCCCTTCCATGCGCTGAAAGCCACCCACGGCCGCATCGCCGACCGCCTGGGCGCCACCAGCCCCGGCTATATCCATTTCACCGGAAAGCTGCTGAAAAGCTTCCACGAAGCGCCCGCCGCCGCGCCGGAGTCCGCGCCCCGCTGAGGCGCTCAACTGGCGCCCCCGGCGGTTCCGTGGCACGGTCTCGTCCTTCCTTCTGGAGCCAGCGATGACCTTCCGGGTGCTCACCGGCCAGTTCATGCATGAGACCAACACGTTCGCGGTGAAACCGACGGACGTGGCGGCCTTCGAACGCCTGTTCTGCTACCGCGGCGCCGAGGAAATCACAGCGCACCTCACCGGCACGAACTGCGAGACCGCGGGTTACATCGACGCCGCGGAAGCCCACGGCTGGGACCTGACGCACACGGTCGCCTGTTTCGCCACGCCCTCGGGCCTGGTCACCGACGAGGCCTTCGACGAGCTGGGCGGCCTCATCCTCGACGGTCTGCGCGAAGGCGGTCCCTTCGACGGCATCGCACTGGCGCTGCACGGCGCCATGTCGACGCAGAGCTTCGAGGATGCCGAGACCGAGCTGCTGCGGCACATCCGCGCCATCACCGGGCCGGAGGTGCCGATCTGCACCACCTTCGACCTGCACGCCAATGTCGGGCCGGATTTCGCGCCCCTTGCCGACATCGTCTGCAGCTACCGCACCTATCCCCACATCGACATGCGCGTGCGCGCCCGGCGCGCGGGCGACCTGCTGCAGCAGGCCATGGCGGGCGCGGTGCGCCCGAAGCTCTACCACGCGCGCCGCCCCCTGCTGCGCGGCGCGGACGGCGGGCGTACCGACGCCGAACCCATGATCGGCCTGCTGGCGAAGTCCGACGCGATCATGGCGGCCGATCCGGGCGTGCTCGACATTTCGATCAACGCCGGCTTCGAACACGCCGACATCTTCGACATCGGCCCCAGCGTCATCGTCACCGGCGACGGTGAGGACGGGCGTTTCCAGGCCATCGCCGAAGACCTGATGGACGACATCTGGGCGACACGCGAGAAGGTGACCAACACCTATCTCACGACCGACGCCGCCGCAGAGATTGCCCGCTCCCACAACTGGAACGGCAAGCCTCTGGTCATCGCCGACTATGCCGACAATCCGGGCGCGGGCGCCTATGGCGATGCCACCAACCTGCTGCGCTCCATGCTGGCCGCGGGCCTGCAGGACGCCTGTTTCGGCCCCCTGCTCGATCCCGAATCCGCCGCCGACATGCACGATGCCGGTGTCGGTGCCAAGGGCACCTTCACCATCGGCGGCAAGACCGACCCGCGCTTCGGCGGCGAACCCCTGCTGATCACCGGCGAGGTCATGGCCGTGACCGACGGCAGCTTCGTGTGCGACGGGCCGATGTGGGCCGGCATGAAAAAGAGCTTCGGGCCGACCGCCGTGCTGCGCAGCGGCGGTATCGACATCCTGATCGTCAGCCGCATCATGCAGATCACCGACCTGCAGCAGTTCCTGACCAACGGCATCGACCCCAGGAAGAAGCGCACCGTGGCGCTGAAGTCCATGCAGCACTTCCGGGCCGCCTACGAACCCATGGCCGATACGGTCATCGTCTGCGATTCCGGCGCGCTCGCCTCGCCCGACCTGTCCCGCCTGCCCTTTACCAAGGTGCGGCGGCCGATCCACCCGCTCGATCCCGTCGTATTGTAACTGCTCCTCTTTCACTGAAACGGAAAACCGAACCCATGCCCCTGTCCCAGATCGCCTTTGCCCCGCGCGTCCGCAAATCCCCCTTCTACGAGGCGACGCTGCGCCACGGTGCCAAGGCCTTCACGGTCTACAACCACATGGCCATGCCGCTGTGGTTCGAGGGGCCGCTGGCGGAATACTGGCGCCTGGTCGAGCATGTCACGATGTGGGATGTGGCCGCCGAGCGGCAGGTCGAGATCGAGGGGCCGGACGCCGCGCGCCTGACCCAGATGCTGACGCCGCGCGATATCGGCAACCTGGAACCGGGCCAGTGCCGCTACGTCCTTATCACCGACGAGAACGGCGGCGTGATGAACGATCCCGTGTTGCTGAAGCTGTCGGAAACCAAGTTCTGGCTCTCGCTGGCCGACTCCGATGTTCTGCTCTTCGCCAAGGGTGTGGCCGCGGCCGGCGGCTACGATGTCGCCATCCGCGAGCCCGATGTCAGCCCCATGCAGGTGCAGGGCCCCAAGGCGGTCGATGTGATGGCCGATCTCTTCGGCGAGTGGATCGGCGACCTGCGCTATTTCCGCTTCCGCGAGACCGAGCTCGACGGCATTCCCGTCGTCGTCTCGCGCACCGGCTGGTCGAGCGAGCGCGGCTACGAGATCTTCCTGCGCGACGGGACCCGCGGCGACGAGCTGTGGGAGAAGGTCGCCACCGCCGGCAAGCCCTACAACATCGGGCCTGCTGCGCCCAACCAGATCCGCCGCATGGAAGGCGGCATGATCTCCTGGGGCACCGACTGCACCCTGGAGAACAACCCCTATGAGCTGGGCCTGGGTCGTCTGGTGAAGCTCGACGGCGGCTTCGATTTCGTCGGCAAGGCCGCCCTGGCGCGTATCGCGGAGGAAGGCGTCAAGCGCCGTCTCGTCGGCCTGTCGCTCGACGGCGCTCCGCTCAAGGGTTCCAACGAGGATTTCTGGCCGGTCATCGCAGGCGACCAGGCGGTCGGCCATGTCACCAGCGCCGTCCATTCGCCTCGCCTGGAGATGAACATGGCGATGGCCTTCATCGACCTGCCCCACGACGCAAAAGGTACGCGTCTGTCGGTTTCCACCGATCAGGGCTTCCGCGGCGCCAGCGTGGTCGACCTGCCGTTCTGGGATCCCGAGAAGGTCATCACGCGCAGCACATGAGCGAGAAGTTCACCATCAGCCGCGACCTGCTGGCCAGCGGCCAGCTTTCGCCCCACCTGCAGGCCGCCCAGGACAGCGGCCAGATCGTGCTGTGGAGCGACGAGCAGCGCGAGGCCAACCGCAAGGCGACACTGGCCGGCCACCCTGCGGGCGAGGACCTTTATGTCTTCGGCTTCGGCTCCCTGATGTGGAATCCGGCCTGCCATGTGAAGGAGACGATCCCCGCCCTGGTGCGCGGCTGGCACCGCCGTTTCAACCTGTGGACGCCGCTGGGCCGGGGCACACCGGACCTGCCCGGCGTCATGCTGGGGCTGGAACGGGGCGGTTCCTGCCGGGGCATGGCGCTGCGCATCGCCGCCGACAAGATCGACGAGGAAACCAACATCATCTGGCGCCGCGAGATGCTGGCCGGCGCGTACATCCCCACCTGGGTCACGGCGGATCTGGGCAACCGCGAGGTACGCTCGGTCACCTTCGTCATCAATCCGGAGTACGAGCGTTACGCCGGCCGGCTGGAGCAGGGCGTGCTGGTCCACCATCTGGCGCGCGCCGAGGGGCCCATGGGCGCCTGCATCGAGTACCTGGAAAAGACCGTGGATTCGCTCGACGCCATCGGCCATCGCCGCGGCCCCATGCACGACCTGCTGCGTGAGGCGCGCCAGGCGCGACACGCCTACCTGGGAAAACAGGACCAGGAGAAACCGGGCCAGCGTGACGACGCCTGAGCGGCGCGCCGATGCGCCCCTGCAGGCCATCCTGCTCATGGTGCTGGCCGTCGGCATCTGGGCAATGCACGACGCCGCGGCCAAGTGGTATGCGGATTTCTACCCCGTCTTCGTCATCCTGTTCTGGCGCAGCCAGTTCGGCCTGATCCCCGTGCTGGCCCTGGCCCGCCGCATGGGCGGCATCCAGCCGATCCCGCCGCGCCTGCGCGCGCTCTGCGTGCTGCGCGGCTCGCTGGGCTTCTGCGCCTTCTCCTGCTTCGTCTTTTCCCTGCCGATGATGCCGCTGGCCGACGCGATCGCGGTGGGCATGTCCGCACCGATCTTCATCACCGCGGCTTCGGCCATCGTCCTGCGTGAACCCGTGGGCATCCACCGCTGGGGCGCGGTGCTGGTGGGCTTTGCTGCCGTGCTCTTCATCGTGCGCCCGGGCGGCCAGATCCCCATCGAGGCCGCAGGTCTGCTGATCGCCAGCAACCTCTTCTACACCGCGAGCATGATGATGACGCGGGTGCTCGGCCGTTCGGTCTCCACCGCCACCCTCAGCTTCTACACCGCACTCGCCTTCTGCTTCCTCAGCGCCGTGGGGGTGAGTTTCTTCTGGGTGACGCCGACCTGGACGGACCTTGCCATCTTCGCCGTGCTGGGCTGCATGGCGGGCCTGGCCCAGCTTGCCATGACGGCTGCCTTCCGCATCGCCTCGCCCGCCGTCGTCGCGCCCTTCGAATACTCCGGCATGATCTGGGGCGCCCTGCTCGGCCTGCTGATCTGGAACGAGTGGCCCAGCCGCGACGTCGTGATCGGCGTCGCCGTCATCATCGCCAGCGGCCTTTACATCGTGCACCGGGAGCGGGTGCGCAGTCGCGGCACCCATGGCGCGGCCTGACCTGCGCCAGGCCGGTCCGCTGGCCGGCGTGCTCTTCATGCTGGTGGCAACCGGCATGTGGACCGGCCACGACGCCGCAAGCAAGTGGCTGGCGGCGAGTTATCCCGTCCTGGTCGTGCTGTTCTGGCGCAATGTCTTCGCCCTGGTGCCTGCGGGTATCCTGGTCGCCACGCGCGGCGGCATCCAGAAGCTGCCGCCCCGTCTGCTGGTGTTGTGCTGGCTGCGCGGCTTCGGCGGCGCGCTCGCCTATGGCGCCTATGTCTTCGCCCTGCCGATGATCCCGCTTGCCGACGCCATTGCCGTGGGCATGACCGGTCCGCTGATGATCCTGGTGCTCTCGGCCTGGCTGCTGAAGGAGCGGCTCGACCGCCAGCGCTGGATCGCCGTGCTGATCGGCTTTGCCGCCACCCTGGTGATCGTGCGCCCGGACGGCGCCATGCCGCCCGTGGGTGCGGCCCTGCTGCTGGGCGGCACCATGCTCTATGCCTTCATGATGATCCTGACCCGCCGCCTGGGCGCGGTGGTCGAGGGACCGACGCTCAACCTGCACACGACGGCGGCCACCCTGGCGGTGATGGCGCTGGGCACGCCGATTGCCTGGGCCTGGCCGGCGGCGGGAGATCTGGCGCTCTTTCTGCTGGTCGGTGCGCTGACCGGGCTTGCCAACTTCTGCATGATCCAGGCCTTCCGCATCGCACCGGCCTCCACCGTAGCGCCCTTCGAATACAGCTCCATCCTGTGGGCCATCCTGCTCGGCCTGCTGATCTGGGGCGACGTGCCGCGCTGGGATGTGGTCGGCGGCGCGGCCGTCATCATCGCCTGCGGCCTCTACATCCTGCACCGCGAACGCCGGGTAGGCGCGGGCGCGGTTTGATCGCACCCTCCGGGCGCGCCATGATCGCGCGCCAGCAAGGGAGCAGCCGATGGCCAGGGGCCCGAAGATCACCGCAGAAGACATGGCCGGAGCCGAGAAGCTCGCGGGCGTGCGCTACACCGCCAAGGAACGCACACTGGCGCTCAACACCATCGGCCTGCAGATCGCGCGCGAGCGCGCCGTGCGCAAGGTGGACCTGCCCAACGACCTCGGCCCCGCCTGCGTCTTCGAGCCGCTGCTGCCGGGTACGCCTGTGCCGACGCGCGAGAGGGTGCGCCGCTCGCCCGCCACGCGCCGCGCCCTGCCCGCCAGCGATACCGACATCGCCTTCGCTTCGCTCACCGATCTTTCGGCCTGGTTGAAGAGCCGCAAGATCACCAGCCGTCGTCTCACAGAACTCTATCTGGCGCGCCTGAAGGAGCATGACGGGCGCCTGGAAGCCGTCGTCACGCTGACGGAAGACCTCGCCATGGCCCAGGCGCGCCGCGCCGACCGGGAGATCGCCCGCGGCAAATGGCGCGGCCCCCTGCACGGCGTGCCCTGGGGCGCCAAGGACCTGCTCGACACCAGGGGCATCTCCACGACCTGGGGTGCCGCACCCTATGCCGGGCGGATGCCGTCGCGCGATGCCCGCGTCGTAACCCTGCTGGAGGAGGCCGGCGCCGTGCTGGTCGCCAAGCTGTCCCTGGGCGCGCTCGCCTGGGGCGAACTCTGGCACAAGGGCAAGACGCGCAATCCCTGGAATCTGGAGGAGGGTTCGTCGGGCTCCAGCGCCGGATCGGGTGCGGCCGTGGCGGCCGGCTGCGTCGGCTTTGCCATCGGCTCGGAGACCCTGGGCTCGATCCTGTCGCCCGCCGACCGCTGCGGCACCGTCGGCCTGCGCCCGACCTTCGGGCGGGTGCCGCGTTCCGGTGCCATGGCGCTGTGCTGGTCGCTCGACAAGCTGGGCCCGCTGACACGCAGCGCCGAGGACGCCATGCTGGTGCTGGAAGCCATCGATACCTTCGACGCGACCGACCCCGGCAGCCGCGACGTGCCGCTGGAGTTCGACGCACGGCGCAGCGTCGAGGGCGCGGTGATCGGCTACGATCCGGCCTGGCTCGAAGGCCCCGTGGGAACCCAGGCCGACCGTGATGCCCTGAAGGCGCTCAAGCGCGCGGGCTGCCGCGTGAAGAAGATCCGCCTGCCGGACCTTCCCTATGATTCGCTCGAGACCATCCTCAACGTCGAGGCGGCCGCGGCCTTCGAGGAACTGACGCTGGACGGGCGCGACGACGACCTGCCCCTGCAGGGCGACATCTCCTGGTCCAACGAGTTCCGCAAGGCTCATCTCGTCTCGGCCGTCGCCATGGTCCAGGCCGAGCGGCTGCGCCGCCGCACCATGCAGGTCATGGCCGAGGTCATGGAGGACGTGGACGCCCTGCTCGCCCCGGTCGACGGCACGCCGCTGCTCACCATCACCAACTGCACCGGCCATCCCGCCCTTGCCGTGCCGACCGGTTTCGCCTGGCGCGAGGACGAGGCTTATGCCCCCTGCCCGAAGCAGGACGGCAGCCAGGGCCGGCTGCTGCCCCATGTCACCGCCCTGTGGGGCCGCCTCTACGAGGACGGCCGCCTGGTCGAACTCGGCATGGCCCTGGAGCGCGAAATGGCCCGCGGCATTCAGCGTCCGCCCCTGTTCGCCTGAACCCCGCATCGCAAGGAGAGCGAACCCCAATGGCCTTCCAACCGATCCCTGGCGGCTGCCAGTGCGGCGGCGTGCGCTACACCCTGGATGCCCCGCCCAGCGAGGTCATCCACTGCCACTGCTCGATGTGCCGCAAGGCCCACGGCGCGCTCTTCGCCAGCTTCGGCAGTTATCCCGCTGCGGCGCTGACCATCGAACGCGGCGCCGAGACCCTGGCCGACTTCCAGAGCTCACCCGGCACCCACCGACTGTTCTGTCCTTCCTGCGGCTGCCAGCTCTTCAACCGGGTCGACAAGTGGAGCGACAGCGTCTTCGTCGTTGTCGGCACGCTCGATGCCGGGGAACGCCCCGGCCACGATCCGGCGAACGAACGCCACATCTTCTGGGAATCGCGCGTCGGCTGGTACGACGCCGGCGACAGCCTGCGGAAGGATACCGGCTATGGCGACTGAGACCCCGTTCACGCCATGCCGGGGCGGCTGCCTGTGCGGCGCGGTGCGCTTCGAGATCACCGCGCCCGCGCACGATGTCTATCACTGCCACTGCTCGATCTGCCGCAAGCTGCAGGGTGCGCTCTATCCGACCTATGCCGTGGTCGCGCGCAAGGCCTTCACCCTGCTTTCGGGGGCCGACAACCTCGGCACCTTCGACAGTTCGCCCACCACCCACCGCCATTTCTGCCGCACCTGCGGCAGCCATGTCTGGGAGGAGGTCGAATCCAAGCCCGACGCGATCTGGTTCTCCGCGGGCACCCTGGACGACGGCGCCGATCCCGGCGGCCGCGAGGGCACGGAGCGCCACATCTTCTGGGAATCGCGCACCGGCTGGTACGAACCCGCCGACGGCCTGCCGCGCATCATCGAATTCGGACCGGAGAAAGCCTGATGTCCTTCGAGACCCTGACCGGCGGCTGCCAGTGCGGCGCCGTGCGCTTCGAGGTACGCGAGGAGGCGACCGACCTCTACCACTGCCACTGCTCCATGTGCCGCAAGGTCCATGGCGCGTCCTTTGCCACCTACGCCATCGCGCCCCGTCCGGCGCTGACCGTCACCAAGGGCGCCGACAACCTCTCCCACTACGACACCTCGGCCGGCGTCACGCGCAACTTCTGCCGCACCTGCGGCTGCCAGATCACCATCGACGTCGCCTCGTCGCCCGATTCCATCTGGTTCTCGCCGGGCACACTCGACGGCGGCAGGCATCCCGGCGCCGCGGCGCGCGAACGCCATATCTATGTCGCTTCCAAGCTGCCCTGGCTGCACCTGGACGAGACCCTGCCGCGCGAGGACGTGACATGAGCCACGCCCCCGGGCCATGATGGACGCGGCGCACAGGCCGCCATCTCTCGGACGGAGTTTCCCGGCATGATCCCGGCACACCACGTCGTAACGCAGCAAGAGCGCACCGTACGGTAGGCAACCGCCCTTACCGTCCCGCTGCGCGCCCTCGTTTCCCGAGGGCTTTTTTTTGCCCGTTGTTCGACGCCCGGATGCCGCCATGACCGCCACCACACGCACCCCGCCCAGGTTCCTGACCCTGATCCTGCTTGCCGGTCTATCTGTCGGCACGCTCAACCTGTTCCTGCCTTCCCTTGCGGGCATCGCGGCGGAATTCGGGGCCGACTACGGCCTCGTCAATCTCTCGATC
>CALLQH010000361.1 GCA_938014945.1 uncultured bacterium
GATACAGCTCCTGGAAGTTGTCGGGCGACGGCTTCATCAGCACCTGGAACTGATAGTAGTGCTGCAGACGGTTGGGGTTCTCGCCGAAGCGGCCGTCGGTGGGACGGCGCGAGGGCTGCACATAAGCAACATTCCAGGGCTCGGGGCCCAGGCTGCGCAGGGTCGTGGCCCAGTGGAAGGTGCCAGCACCGACTTCCATGTCGTAGGGCTGCAGCACGACGCAGCCCTGCTTCGCCCAGTAGGACTGAAGCTCGAGGATCAGGTTCTGGAACGGCAGGCCCCGGCGTTTGGCCGCGTTCATGGTCAACAGTTCTCCCGGATCGCGTACCGGCAGGGCGGGGTTTCGCCGGGACGCGCGCGGAACCTAGGTGGCAGACCCCAACGGGTCAAGCACGCCGGCCATAGGGGCAGTCCTGGCGCCCGCAGGAACTGGCCCCGGCCGCCGCGACATAGTCGCCGCAGACCCGGCAGGGCACCATGTCGACCTCGGAAACCGGCTCGCGGGCGGCCTCACGGGCGCGCATGGCGCCGGGGCGGCCCGCCGCACGGCTCATGCGCTCGCGCAGGGTGGGCTTGGCCATCCGCTCCTCCATCTTCTGCTTGCGCGCGGCATTGCCGACGAAGCGGAAGCCGAGCCAGAGGGCGGCGCAGATGAGCGCGAAGACGATGATCTTCTGCATGGAGAACATCCACACGATGTAGCGTTCCCGGCGCGCCGGAGCAAGGGCGCCTCAGAGACCCAGGACCATGAACACGTAGCCGTAACAGTCGGCATGGTCGCGGTAGACGGCGATTTCCTGGCGGTGTTCGTCCAGCAGCGCTTCGACCGCCGGCTCGCCGCCATGGCGCGCCGCCACCGCCTCGATGCGCGCGGCCATGGGCGTGTAGTAGTCGTCCCACCAGGCTTCCTCGGGCAGCACGAAGTCGCCCAGCAGGTTCCATCCACAGCGTTGCGCGATGGCGCGACAGGCGGCGATGTCGACCATCTCCGGGTATTCCTCCCAGCAGGCCCGTACCGGCGCCGGCGGATCGTCCGTCAGCCAGACCGCCTCCGTGAAGGCCAGGCGTCCGCCCGGCGCCAGCAGGGGCTTCCAGGCGAGCAGCGCCTGCTCCACGCCCATCATGTAGGCCGCACCCTCGCACCACAGCAGGTCGAAGCTGCCGGGCGCGAACGGCAGCGCCGTCATGTCGCCCTCCAGGACGGTGATGCGATCAGCCAGCCCGGCCTCGGCAGCACGGCGACGGGCTTCCTCCACGAAGGGCGGATGCAGATCGACTGCCGTGATCACCGCTTCGGGCAACAGGCGGGCAAGATCGAGGGTCTGCATGCCCGGGCCGCAGGCGATGTCGAGCACACGCGCTCGTTCGGGCAGCGGCTGCGCCATGGCCAGCGCCCGCGCCGTCGAAGGCTGGTTTCCCGGCCCTTCGCGGGGCAACATGTCGTGGACCTCGAAGAAGATCTCCCGCGCCCTCGGATCGTCCCAGTCCATGATTTCTCCTCCGTCACCGCCCATTGTCGTCGCGCCTCAGGAGCACGGCAAGGAGGCCGTCGCCGAGACCATCCTGCGCGACCTGCCCGACTGGTTCGGCATCGAGGAGGCGACGCTGGGCTACATCGCCATGGCCGGGCGCCTGCCCATGCTGGTCGCGCGAGCGGAGGGTTTGGCCGTCGGCTTCCTTTGCCTGGAACAGGCGACGCCCGCGGCGATCGACGTCCATGTCGTCGGCGTTCTCCATGCCTGGCACCGGCGCGGCGTCGGCCATGCCCTGATCGCGGCCGCAGCCGAAAGCGCACGGGCGCAGGGGGCGGCCCTGCTGACGGTCAAGACACTGTCCTCGCGCCACCCCGACCCCGGTTATGCCGCGACACGCCGCTTCTATGAGGCCGAGGGTTTTCTGCCGGTCGCCGAACTGCCCGAGCACTGGGGGCCCGACAACCCCTGCCTGCTGATGGCGCGGGTGCTGGCGCCATGAGCGACATCGTCCTGGTCCATGGCGCCTTCCACGGCGGCTGGTGCTGGCGCCGGGTCGCCCCGCTGCTGGCCGCACGGGGCCACCGCGTCCTCTGCCCGACGCTGACCGGCCTCGGCGAGCGCAGCCACCTGCTGACGCCGCAAACGGACCTGGAGACCCATATCACCGACATCACGAACTGCCTGCGCTTCGAGGAGGTCCGTGACGCGGTGCTGGTCTGTCATTCCTACGGCGGCATGCCGGGCGGCGGGGCGGCGGACCGCGCATCCGGGCGGATCGCGGCTCTGGTCTGGCTCGACGCCTTCGTGCCCGAAGACGGCCTCTCGGCCCTCGATCTGCGCATGCGCCCGGACGGCACGACCACCGTGCCCCGGCACGACGACACGACCATTGCCCCATTTCCCGCCGCGGCCTTCGGCGTCACGGGCGCAGACGGCGCGTGGCTGGAGTCCCTGCTCACGCCGCATCCGCTCGCCAGCATCGTCCAGCCGATCGCTCTCTCGGGCGCATGGCGCGGCATCGGCACACGCCACTACCATCGCGCGACGCGCTACCAGGCGCCCTATCTCGATGTCATGGCAAAAGCCGTCGAGGATGACGGCGGCTGGCTCGTCCTGCACCGGGACATGGAACACGACATGATGGTGACCGAACCCGAGTGGACGGCCGAAGCGATCCTTGCCGCCCTGCCCGACTGACGTTTCCCCACTCGACCGTCACGCCAGTCGCGCTAGATTGCCGCACCAGCCCAGCGGAGCCCCCATGGCCGACAGCCCACGACGCAACTACGCCCAGTCCCACAAGACGGTCCGGATCAGCGCCAAGCGTTTTGCCATGTCGCCCTGGCTGCCCGCCTACATGACCGACGCGACGGTGCTGGGCGTCTACAGCCGCCGCTTCTATCCGCTGACCATCGGCGACGACGCCATCGCCCATTACAACAAGCTGCGCAGCGACGCGGTGCTCTTCGACGTGCCCGAGCATCCCATCGAGATCAGCGGTCCCGATGCCGTCGCCCTGCTGGAAAAGGTCTTCTGCCGCCGCATCGCCAAGCTGAAGCCGGGCCGCGCGACCTATGCCATCGCCTGCGACCATGACGGCGGCATCCTGATGGACGGCGTGCTGATGCGCTTTGCCGAAGACCGCTTCTGGTACGTCATGGCCGACGGCGAGTTCCTGCCCTGGCTCTCGGCCCACGCGGCAGGCTTCGACGCGACGATCAGCGATCCGCGCTCCTGGGTGCTGCAGGTGCAGGGCCCCAGGGCCTTCGACGTGCTGGCCGATCTGGTGGACGGCACGCCGCCCGAGCCCTTCAACTATTTCGCGGTCTCGGAGGTCACCATCGCAGGCGAGAAGTTCTTCATCTCGCGCACCGGCTGGACCGGCGAGCTGGGCTTCGAGCTCTACAGCCGCAACCCCGCCATCGACGGCCCGGCGATCTTCGAGCACATCCTCAAGCGTGGCCGCCCCCATGGCCTGGTCTTCTCCAGCCTGGAGAGCATGGGCATTCGTCGCATCGAGGCGGGCATCCTCGACAACGGCACCGACATCGACCCCTCGATGACGCCCTATGCCGCGGGCCTGGGCAAGTTCGTCGACCTCGACAAGGACGTGGACTTCTGCGGCAAGACGGCGCTGGCAGCCGCACCCAAGGACGTGCTGCTGACGGGCCTGACCTGCGCGGGCACCACCCCGGTCGCCGGCGACAAGGTGCTGGCGGGCAACGCCCAGGTCGGACGCATCACCGCGGGCGCATGGTCGCCGCACCTGGAGACGGGGGTGGCCTATATCCGGCTCGACCGACCCCTGGCTGCCGATGCGCAGCCGCTGGTGCTGGAAAGCCCCGACGGCAGCCGCCACGAGGTCAAGATCGTCGACCTGCCGTTCTACGACCCCGAGAAGAAGATTCCGCGCGGCCTGGCGTAAGTCAGCCGCCCCGCGCCTCCCACTCCGGGCGCAGCATCGACATGATCGCCAGATCCTCGCGCCGCCCCGTGGTGGCGATGTAGGACTGGCGCAGCACGCCTTCGAAGACGAAACCCGCCTTCTCATAGACGTGCCGGGCGCGGTCGTTGCCGGTGACGACATCCAGCCACAGGCGGTGGACGGCCGTCTCGCGGAAGGCCCAGTCGACCACGGCGGCAAGGAACGGCCCACCGAAGCCGCTGCCCGGCCGCACGGAGACGATGCGGTAGAGGCAGACGTTGCCGTTGCGCTCCTGCAGGTCGCCCAGCATGGCGAAACCCTCCGGCTCTCCCCCTCCGCGCGCGCCGATCAGATAGGCCATGTCGGGGCCTTCGATCCCGGCCCGGTGCCGCGCCTCGTCCCAGTGGCTGACGAAGGGTGCGGCCACCGGAAGGCGTTCGGACGCCATGATGAAGGGGATGTCGGCCACAGTGGCCGGGCGCAGGACGACACCGGTCATGGCGATACCTTAGAGGCGCGGACGCATCGGCGGCCAACCGCGCACCACCTTGCGGCCCTGCACCGCCTCGCGGTGCACGATGTAGAGACCGGCGCCGACGATCATGGCGAGACCGATCCAGGTTGCGGCCTCTGGAAAGTCGCCGAAGAAGAGAAAGCCGAACAGCACCGCGATGGGCAGGCTGGAAAACTCGAAGGGCGTGACGATGCTGACCGGCGCGATGCGGTAGGCCTCGGCCAGCAGGAGGAAACCCGCCGCCGAGATCGGCCCGATGATGCAGAGCAGCAGGGCATCCCAGCCTGTGGGCATCAGCCAGGGGCGCATCAGGAACGCGAACATGCCCTCCCCGTCACCGAGATAACGGCCGTCGCCAACGACCAACCCGAAGATCGAGGAGAGGATGAACAGGATGACCATCGAATGGATGGCAAAGCCCGTGGAAGGCACCCGCCCACCGCCGGCACGCGTCACCAGCATGCTGCAGCCGTAGAAGAAGGCTGCGGCCAGGGCGAGCAGCATGGCCGGATCGATCGCCGCGACATCGGGCCGCATGACCACCACGACGCCGGCAAATCCCACCAGCACGGCCATCCAGCGCCGCGGGCCGACCTTCTCGTGCAGCAAGGGTACCGAGAGCGCGGTGATGAACAGGGGATTGGCGTAGTAGAGCGTCGCCACCTCGGCCAGCGGCAATACGGCGAGCGCGAGGTAGTAGCAGGTGAAGGAAATGAAGTGCAGCAGACCACGCAGCACGGCGATGCGGTGGAAGCGGAAGGCCGCCGGATTGCCCTGCCGCCAGGCCAGCGCCAGCACGAAGGGCAGACCCGTGACGCAGCGGATCCAGAGCATCTCGTGCACGGGATAACCGCCCGAGAGTTCCTTGATGATGACATCCTGCGACACGAAGATGCACACCCCCAGGGTGAGCAGCGCCATGCCGCGCAGGGGCGCGTCGGGAGCCGGATTGGGAACGGTGGGCGCGGTCATTGGTGGTTCCTCAAAGACGCGGGCGCATGGGCGGCCAGCCGCGCACCAGACGGCGGCCGCGGGCGGCCTCGCGCTGCACGATGTAGATGCCCGAACCGATGATCAGCGCCACGCCGACCCAGGTCCACAGATCGGGCAGATCGCCCCACAGCAGATAGCCCAGCAGCACCGCCCAGGGCAGGTTGCTGTATTCGAAGGGTGTGACGACACTTGCCGGGGCCAGCACGTAGCCCTGGCTGATGGCGTAGAAGGAAATCGCCGCGATGGGGCCGGTGAGCGCCATGAGCGCCAGATCGCCCCAGGCCGGCACGCTCCAGGCGCGCGTCAGGAACGCAAGGCTCGCGTGGCCGCCGGCGGTGTCGTAGGAGCCGTCACCCAGGAACACTCCCGAGAGGCCCGAGCCCGCGGCGAAGAGCAGTGTGGACCAGAGAGCGAAGGTGGAACTGGAGACACGCCCCGAGGCGCCGCGCGTCAACAGCGCCGAAAATGCATAGAAGAGCGAGGAAGCCAGCGCCAGCAGCATGGCGGGTTCGAAGGTCACCAGGCCCGGGCGCATCACCACCAGCACGCCGGAAAAGCCGATCAGCACCGCGGCCCAGCGGCGCAGGCCCACGACCTCGCCGAGCAGCGGGGCGGCCAGCGCCGTGATGAACAGCGGGTTGGAGTAGTAGAGCGTCGCGGCATTGGCGAGCGGCATGGCCGCGATCGCCATGTACCAGCAGGTGTAGGAGAAGAAGCCCAGCACCGCCCGGCCGATGACGAACTTCGGGTAGAGCGGCAGAAAGCCGCGCCAGCCGCTTTCGAAGAACACCATCAGCGCGATCAGCGGCAGGGCGACGACGCAGCGGATCAGCGCCATCTCGTGCACCGCATAGGCGCCCGAGAGGTCCTTCATGATGACGTCCTGCAGAGTGAAGAGCGCCAGACCGCCCGAGAGAAAGACCATCCCGCGGACAGGCGCGTTGAAGCTCGCGGGTGGGGCGGAGGCGACCATGGCTAGCCGTTTCGACACTGGACCTTCGCCGGGAGCGGCGCGCAGCCATCTTCTCCGCGATTCGCCCCCGGCGCATCAGGGAATGATGGCCGCTTCAGCCGCAGATCAGGATTTCGCGGGGCACCTGATGCAGCAGGTCGGCGGTCGTCTCGTCGAACAGCATGGTGTCGATCAGCACCGAGGCCCCTGCCCCCTGCGGCAGGAAGAACTGGCTTTCGTAGTTGCCGACCATGCCGGCATCGAAGCAGCGGTCGCCGAGGTCCATGTTGACGTCCCAGTAGCTGGGGCCGACCCAGTCCGGCGGGAAGGCAATGCCGAGTTCGTAGCCGCCGATCCAGCGCTGCTCGTCCCAGATGCCCTGCTCCTTGTAGTAGCGGGTCATCTCGGCAAAGACGCTCGCCATGGGGATGCCGGGGCGCAGGAGACCGGCCAGCACGTCGAAGGAACCGGCCGACAGGGCCACCCGCTCGATCACCGCGCGGGAAGGCTCACCCAGGCACAGCGTGCGCGAGAGGTTGGAGTGGTAGCGGTGGAAGACGCCGCAGATGTCGATGTGGACGACCTCACCCGGCAGGATCTTCTTGCGCGAGGCAAGACCGTGGCTGGCGGTCGACTTGGCGCCGGAGTTGACCGGCATGGTGATGCCGGGGTTCTCGCCGCCCGCGTGCGCCATGGCCGCGACGATCTCGCCGTAGACGTCGAGCTCGGTGACGCCCGGGCGCAGGGTGTCGATGGCCGCCTTCATGCCGATGTCGCCGATGCGCGCGGCGGTGCGGGTATAGGCGCGCTCCAGGGGCGACTTGATGCGCCGGACCTCCTCGATCAGGCCGCCGGCATCGACCACCCTGGCGCCCTCGACCTCCAGCAGGGCCTGGAACTCCTCGCTGGTGGCGCGGTCCGGACGGTAGGCCGACATCTCCAGTCCGACCTTGCCGCCAAGCCAGCCCTGCCCCTTCAGCTCGTTGACGATGAAACCCATCAGGCCCCAGCGCTGTTCGTGACCGGGAATACGCACGTCGCGGCTGACGGTGGAATACTTCACCAGCGCCGTCTCGTGCTCGCGCTCGAAGTGGATGTAGTCGTCGGCATCGACATGCACGGCGATGCCGCTGGCCGGCTGCCAGCTGCGCGGGCCGTTGGTCTGGTACCACTCGGCCTGCATGCCGCTGAGATAGAAGATGTTCTCTGGCGCCGAGACGAACAGGGTGTCGATGCCGCGTGCCGCCATCGCCCGGCGCACCCGATTCAGGCGGGCGCGGTATTCCTCCAGGGGAAAGGCAACCTCCATGGCCGGCGCGATGTGGGCAAGGGCAATCTCTCTGTCGGTCGTCATCGGTAACGTGACCTTTCGGGCGGCGGGAGGGGGGCGGCGGATCAACGTGAGACCGCAATATTGTTCGGTTCTGTCTGACAAATCCATGAGTCGACCATGGCAAGTCGAGAGGTCTAGAGTTTTTCAGCGGCATCGTTGGCAATGGTGCCGCGGATCAACATTCGGGAGACCCAGACATGGGCTACGTCAACGATCTGGTCGAGAAGCGACGCGCTTTTCTGGCCGGCAAGATCGACCGCCGGGAGTTCAACCGTGCGCTTGCCGCGGTGGGCCTGACCACCACGACCTTTTCCCTTTCCGCCACGCGTGCTTCCGCCGCCGATCAGCCGACCGTATTCACCTGGTCGGGCTACGAGGAAGAGCCGTTCACCCAGCGATACGTCGACAAGTACGGCACCCAGCCCCAGTTCACCTTCTTCGCCGACGAGGAAGAGGCCTTCGCCAAGCTGCGTTCGGGCTTTCCCGCCGACATCCTGATGCCCTGCACCTACAAGGTGCCGCCATGGTACCGCGCGGGCCTGATCGCCCCCATCGACATCACCCGCCTGTCCAACTGGAACGACGTGGTCGGCAGCCTGAAGAACATTCCCGGCACCGTGATCGAGGGCGAGCACTACTTCGTGCCGGTCGATTTCGGCTTCACCGGCATCACCTTCCGCCACGACCTGGCGCCCGAGTACCTGGAACCCGAGAACGCGAGCTGGGGTTTCCTCTGGGACACCAACTACAGCGGCCGCCTGTCGATGATCGACAGCCTGATCGACGGCGTCGCCGTCGCCTCGATCTATGCCGGCCTCGATCCCTTCGACCTGGACCAGGAAGGCATCGACATCACCGCCGACCTGCTGCGCCAGCAGCTTCCCCTGTTGCGCTACTACGCTTCGGACATGTCCGACGTGGAGCAGTCGCTGGCCTCGGGCGAACTGATCGCCGGCGCCACATGGAACGGCTCGCCCGCGCGCCTGAAGGCAGAAGGCGTGCCCGTGACCTACCTGATGCCCAACCAGCCGGCGCTCAACGGCCAGCCCCAGGGGCCGATGACCTGGGTCTGCGGCATCTGCTTGTCCTCCACCGCCGATCCGGCAATGATCGACAAGGCATATGACGTGATGGACGCCTATCTCGACCCCGAGGCGGGCGTCTATGAGGTTTCGGAGTGGGCGACGGGCCACTCCAACAGCAAGGTCTACGAGACCGTGAGCGACGACGTGCTGGCCGACGCCGGCCTCTCCCGCAATCCCGACGAGGTGCTCGCCAAGGGCATCTTCCAGTCGGAGATGAAGCAGGAGGCCGAGCTGCAGGTCATGTTCGAAGAGGTCAAAGCCGGCATGTAAAAGCCGGACTGGCTGACGGCCAGGAGAGCGGGGGGCCGGGCGGAAACGCCTTGGCCCCCTTTTCCGTTCTTGGGTCGGCCCGGCTGAACAAAGATTTAATGTCTAAGATTAGATATTATT
>CALLQH010000362.1 GCA_938014945.1 uncultured bacterium
CTTCCAAAGTCTCAGGTCAGGAAACGCCCCCAGGTGCACACATTCCTGCCCGACAGGGATGGATGGTCAGCCCTCACCCGCCTGCTTCTCGAAGCGGGCGAGATCGGCGGCGTCCATGGAGACGCGCAGGTGGACGGTGGTCTCGCCGTCCGTGCGCTCCAGCACCTCGCCATGGCTGTAGAGGTAGCTCAGCGTGCGGCCGTCGGTGACGGGGACCTCGATGTCGAGAATGCGGCGGCCGGTGCGCAGGCGTGCATCGAGCAGTTCGAGCAGGGTGTCGACCCCCTCGCCTGTCACCGCCGAGATCGCGACAGCGTCCTCGCGGCGCTCGGCACCAGAGACGATGCGTTCGCGCTCCTCGGGTTCCAGGCGGTCGATCTTGTTCAGCGCCTCGATCATGTGTTCGGTCTGGCGGCCCGGGCCGATACCCAGTTCGTCGAGCACGGCAAGCACGTCGCTTCCCTGCTGGGCAACGTCGGGATCGCTCATGTCGCGGACGTGGACGATGATGTCGGCCTCGATCACCTCTTCCAGCGTCGCGCGGAAGGCAGCGACCAGCGTGGTTGGCAGTTCGGAGATGAAGCCCACCGTGTCGGACAGGATGATACGGCGACCCGACGGCAGATCGATGCCGCGCATGGTGGGATCGAGCGTGGCGAAGACCTTGTCGTCGGCATAGACCTCCGCCCCGGTCAGCCGGTTGAACAGGGTCGACTTGCCGGCATTGGTGTAGCCGACCAGGGCGACGATGGGATACGGCACCTTGCGCCGCGCGCCGCGGTGCTGCTCGCGCATCTTCACCACGTCGGCCAGTTCCTTGCGGATCTTGACCAGGCGTTCGTCGATCAGGCGGCGGTCCATCTCGAGCTGGCTTTCGCCGGGGCCGCCGACAAAGCCGAAACCGCCGCGCTGGCGCTCCAGATGGGTCCAGCTGCGCACCAGGCGGCTGCGCTGGTAGGACAGCGCGGCCATCTCGACCTGCAGCACGCCTTCGCGCGTCGCGGCACGCTCACCGAAGATGTCGAGGATGAGTCCCGTGCGGTCGATCACCTTGGCGCCGAAGCCGGTTTCCAGGTTGCGCTGCTGCACGGGTGTCAGCGCGGTATCGACAAACACCAGTTCGACCTCGTGTTCGGTGATCCAGCCCTTCAGGCTCTCGATCTGGCCGGTGCCGAAGAAACTCGCCGGCCTGGCCGATCGCACAGGCACGATCTCGCTGCCGACAAGATCGAGGTCGATGGCGTGCACAAGCGCCTCGGCCTCCTGAAGGCCACGCTCGTCGTCGCGCGCACGCTTGTGGCGTCCGCGCAACGACGGGTAGAGAACCAGGGTCCGCGTGGCAGGTTTTGCCGTGATGACGGGCTCAGACGTCTGCTGTCTCCGTCTCGGGGTCGTCTTCGTGCTCGAACAGCTTCAGCGGCGCCGACGGCATCACCGTCGATATCGCATGCTTGTAGACGAGCTGGCTGTGGCCGTCGCGGCGCAACAGCACACAGAAATTGTCGAACCAAGTAATCATGCCCTGCAGCTTGACGCCGTTCACCAGGAAGATGGTGACCGGCATCTTGTTCTTGCGCACGCTGTTGAGAAACGTGTCCTGCAGGTTATGCGGCCTGTCTTGCGACATGGCGCGAACCTCCCCCTGTTATCATTGTTGCCGGAGGACGATCACCGTTCGTTGCCGAACGGGCCGTCGCTCTCGTCTCCTCACGCAAACAGCGTAGTCATACCCTTAGGTCAGGTACAAGTGCTGATGGCGTGGTCGTCGTCACGCAGCGGCTTGGTAGGCCGCCTTGCGTGCGAAGTCGAGGTAGGCTTTCAGGAGGCGTCTTGAAGTCTCGCCGGGGTGGCCGTTGGCGATGACGACGTCGTCGATCTGGGTGATCGGCTTGACGAAGGAGGTCGTGCTGGTGAGGAACGCCTCGCGGGCATTCTGGGCTTCCTCGATGGTGAAGGGGCGCTCGACCACGGGAATGCCAAGCTCCTTGGCGAGCTTGATGACGCGGTCGCGGGTGATGCCGGGCAGGATGTCGCGGGCCAGCGGACGGGTAACGACATTGCCTTCCTGGTCGACGATCCAGGCATTGGACGAGCTGCACTCGGTGACAAAACCGTCGCGGTCGACCAGCCAGGCCTCGTAGGCCCCTTCCCGCGCCGCGGCGGTCTTGGCCAGGATGTTGGGCAGCAGCGAGGTCGTCTTGATGTCGACGCGGCCCCAGCGGATGTCGGGCTGGCTGATCACCTTCACGCCCTGCACGTTGTCGGGATCGGAAGGCAGTTTCACCGACTTGGCGGTGACCACCAGGGTCGGCTCCAGGGCATCGTTGTCGTAGGCGTGCAGACGCGGCGCGGTGCCGCGGTTGATCTGCAGATAGACCATGCCGTCCTTGACCCGGTTGCGCCGGATCGTCTGGTTCATGACGTGGATCATCGCCCGGTCCGACATCGGCGGCTTCATGTCGAGCTCGGAAAGCGAGCGCGCCAGGCGGACCATATGGCCCTCCTCGTCGATCATCTTGCCGTTGACCACCAGGGTCACCTCGTAGACGCCGTCCGCGAAGTTGTGGGCCCGGTCGTCGATGTGGATGTGCGCCTCCGAATGAGGGACATAACGACCGTTGACGTAGGCGATACGGGACATGGGAGCGTTCCTGCTGGTGACGAATGGTGCGGCAGTAAGGCTGGTTTCTAGAAGAATTCGAGGCCGACCGAAAACAGTTTCTCGACCTTCTTGATCAGATCGGCGTTGGTGAACAGCACGACGCGGTCGCGGGCGCGGATTTCCGTGTCGCCGCGGGGCACCAGTACCTCGCCGTCGCGCACGACCGAGCCGATGAGAATACCCTTGGGCAGGCGGATGTCGCGGATGCGCTTGCCCGAGATGGCCGAGGTATCGAGCGCCTCGGCCTCGATGAACTCGCCCGCGCCCTCACGCACGCTGTGAACACCCCGGATTCGGCCGCGCCGGACATGCTGCAGAATGGTCGAAACCGTGGAGCCGCGCGGGTTGACCACGGCATCGACGCCAAGCTGGCCGACCAGGGGGCCGTAGCTGGTGGAGTTGACCAGGGTGATCGCCCACCCTGCCCCCAGCCGCTTGGCCAGCAGCGAGGAGAGAATGTTGACCTCGTCGTCGTTGGAGACCGCAACCACGGTCTCGGTCTGGGCGACGTTGGCCTCCTCCAGGATCTCGCGCTCCAGGGCATCGCCCAGCAGGACGGTGGTGCGGCCCAGTTCGTCGGCCACCGCCTTGGCGCGGTGCTCGTTGATCTCGATCAGCTTGCAGCGCACCTCCGGATGGGCCTCCTCCAGCTCGCGCGCCACGAACAGGCCGATGTTGCCGCCGCCGATGATGATGATGCGGCGGGCCTCGGCCTCCTCGTGGCCGAAGGCGGCCATGGCCCGGCGGACGTGCTCGGTATCGGTGATGAAATAGACCTCGTCGCCCTCCTGCATCTCCGTGTCGGAGCGCGGCACGATCAGCTCGTCGTTGCGCACGATGCCGACGACGAAGATTTTCAGATCGGGGAAGAGTTCCGTGAGCTCGTAGAGCGGCGTGTTGAGCAGCGGGCAATCGGCCATCAGGCGCACGGCGATGGCGCGCACGCGGTCCTCGGCCATGGGAATGACGTCCAGCGCGCCCGGCACCTCCAGGCGGCGGATGATGGCGCGGGCGACCTCGACCTCGGGCGAGATGATGACGTCGATGGGCAGGTGATCGCGGCTGAACATGTTGCGCCAGGCCGGCTCCAGATAGGACTGGTGGCGCACGCGGGCGATCTTGGTCGGCACGTTGAACAGCGAATGGGCGACCTGGCAGGCGATCATGTTGACCTCGTCGGCGATGGTCACCGCGATGATCATGTCGGCATCCTCCGCGCCTGCCTGCTGCAGCACCGGAGGGTGGGAGGCAAAGCCGACCAGGCCCTTGACGTCGATGGCGTCGGTGACGCGCTTCACCCGTTCGGCATCGACGTCGATCACGGTGACGTCGTTGGCCTCGCTGGCAAGCTGGCGCGCGATGTTGAAGCCGACCTGGCCGGCGCCGCAGACAATGACCTGCATGGGATCGAAGCCTTCTTCAGGTGCGCGCGGGACGCTCTGGGTCACGGCCGTCGTCGCCGACGCCCAGGGACTTGAGCTTGCGGTGAAGCGCGGAGCGCTCCATGCCGACGAAGGTCGCGGTGCGCGAGATGTTGCCGCCAAAGCGGACGAGCTGGGATTCAAGATACTGCCGCTCGAAGACCTCGCGGGCCTCGCGCAGCGGCATCGCCATCAGTTCGGCGCCGCCGTCATGGCGCACCGTGACCGGCGCCCGCGAGGCGATCTCGGGCGGCAGCATGTCGGCGGTGATCCGGCCACTGTCGTCGGACGGCGCCATGATCAGCAGCCAGTCGACCACGTTGCGCAGCTGGCGCACGTTGCCCGGCCATTCGGCCGCCTGGAGCGAAGCCATCGCGTCGTCGGAGACCGTACGCGGCGGCAGGCCGTGCAGCCCCGCCGCGCGCTCGACGAAGTGGCGGGTGAGAAAGGCGATGTCCTCGCGCCGCTCCGCCAGGGAGGGAACGGGCAACGGCACGACGTTGAGGCGGTAGTAGAGATCCTCGCGGAAATTGCCGCCGGCGATCTCCGCGGTGAGATCGCGGTTGGCCGCGGCGATCACGCGCACGTCGACCTGTACCGGGGTATTGCCGCCGACCCGGTAGAACGTCTGCTCCTGCAGGGCGCGCAGGATCTTGCCCTGGGTTTCCAGCGGCATGTCGGCGACGTTGTCGAGGAACAGGGTGCCGCCATGGGCGCGCTCGAAGGTGCCGCTGGTGCGCGGCGCATCCGGGCCCAGAACGCCACGCTCCACGCCGAACAGCTCCATCTCGAAGCGGTCGGGCGCCATGGTGGCGGCGTTGATGACGACGAAGGGGCCGTCGGCACGCAGGGAAAGGCGGTGAAGCTGGCGCGCCACGACTTCCTTGCCCGCGCCGGCCGGTCCGGTGATCAGCACGCGGCTGCCGGTCGGTGCGACACGCTTGATGGCCTGCCGGACCTGGTTGATGGCGTGGGATTCGCCGATCAGCTCGTCGTCGCTGCCCGCGCGGCTGCGCAGTTCCTGGTTCTCGCGGCGCAACTGGGCGGCCTCGATGGCGCGGCGCACGATCAGCAGCAGACGGTCGGTCTGGAACGGCTTCTCGATGAAGTCGTAGGCGCCGCGCTTGATGGCCGAGACGGCCGTTTCGATGTTGCCGTGGCCGCTGATCATCACCACGGGCACGCCGGGATGCTCCAGGGCCACCTGATCGAGCAGGGCCAGGCCGTCGCGGTCGCTGCCTTCCAGCCAGATGTCGAGGATGACGAGCGAAGGCTGGCGCGAGCGGATTGCGACCTCGGCCGAGGCGGCATCGCCCGCCGTGCGCGCCGAATACCCCTCGTCCTCAAGGATGCCTGCGAGCGCCGAGCGGATATCGGCCTCGTCGTCGACGATCAGAATGTCATGCGCCATGGCTGGCCACCTTGCCGTCGCCTTCGGTCCGCGTCGTCTCGTCGCCTGTCTCCAGCGCCAGCACGATACAGGCGGCGGCGCCGCCGTCCGGGCTGTCGACCAGGGTCAGGCTGCCGTCGTGTTCGGTGATGATCCGTTGGGCGATGGCCAGGCCGAGCCCGGTGCCTTTGTCTCGGTGTGTCACGTATGGTTCGAACAGTTTGTCGCGCGGTCCGGAAGGAAGCCCGCGTCCGTTGTCGTGGACCGCGATGATACAGCGCCCGTCTTCTCGAGCAACCGTCACCCGAATACGGCCCTGGCCGTCCCAGCCGTCCTGGATTCGGGCCTCCACGGCCTCGATGGCATTCTTGATGAGGTTGTTGAGCACCTGACCCATCTGGCGCCGGTCGCAGCGCACCAGCACGGGTTCATCCGGGAATTCACGCACAAACGTTACCCTGGCGCGGGCGACCTCCTGCAGGGTGATGGCGTCGCCCGCGATCTTGACCGCGTTCTCCACGGCAAAGACCGGCGCGGGAAGCCGCGCGAAGTTCGAGAACTCATCGACGATATGCCGCAGGTCGCCGACCTGGCGCACGATCGTGTCGGTGCAGGAAATGAAGATCTCCTGATCCTGCGAGATCTGGCTGAGGTACTTGCGCTTCAGGCGCTCGGCCGACAGCTGGATGGGCGTCAGCGGGTTCTTGATCTCGTGGGCGATGCGGCGGGCGACATCGGCCCAGGCGGCCTTGCGCTGGGCCGACATCAGCGGCGTCATGTCGTCGAAGGTGACGACATAGCCGGTGGTCTCGGTTTCCACCTCGCCGGTGCGGTCGGCATTGCGCTCCGAGCCGATGCGCACGGTAAGGCTCGTGACATGATCGTTGCGCACCAGGGTGACGTCGCCGGCCGTGCGCCCGTCGGGCGAGGCCATGGCGCGACGCAGCAGATCGGCCAGCTCCGGCACGACATCGCCGAGGTTGTGACCGACCAGATCGTCGTGGCCGACCTCCAGAAGTTCCAGGGCACGCCGGTTGGGGAGCTCCACCCTGCCCTCGGCATCCAGGCCCACGACGCCGGCGCTGACGCCCGAAAGCACGGATTCGGTAAACCGGCGGCGCGCGTCGATCTGGCGGTTGGCCTCGATCAGTTCGCGCCGCTGGGCAGCGAGCTGGCCG
>CALLQH010000363.1 GCA_938014945.1 uncultured bacterium
GGCGCGGGCGAGAAAGTCCATGTGGCTGTCGTGGATGCGCTGGGAGAGTTCGTTGGCGCCGCCCAGTTCGGCCACGACCTCGGCCGAAACCTCGCGCAGCTTGTCGATGATCTCGCTCGAGAAGCTCCTCACCTCCACGCCCAGCTCGGCGAGCTTGGGGAAGGCCTCGATGTTGTGGAAGTTGAAATCGGCCAGCGTCGCCTCGGCGCAGGCCGCGGCGGCGTTCTCGACGATGGCCTGCAGGTCCTCCGGCAGGGCCTGCCAGGCCGCCGTGTTGATCGAGATCTCCAGCGAGGGGCCGGGCTCGTGCCAGCCGGGCAGGTAGTAGTACCTGGCCGACTGGTAGAGGCCGAAGGCGATGTCGTTCCACGGCCCGATCCAGTCGGCGCCGTCGATCGCGCCCGAGAGCAGGGCCGGGCCGATCTCGCCCGGCGGCAGCAGCACGGCGTTGACGCCCAGGCGCGCCAGCACCTCGCCGCCCAGCCCGGCGATGCGGAACTTCAGGCCCTTGAAATCGTCCAGGGTGTCGATCGGCCGGGTGAACCAGCCGCCCGCCTGCACGCCCGACGACCCTGCGTAGAAGGGGGTGACGCCGAAATCCATGTAGAGCTCGCGCCACAGCTCGATGCCGCCGCCGAAGCGCAGCCAGGCGCTGAACTCGGTCGCCGTCATGCCGAAGGGCAGCGTGGTGAAGTAGTTGAGCGTGGAGGACTTGCCGACCCAGAAATAGGGCGAGCCGTGCAGCAGGTCGGCCGTGCCCTGCTGCACCGCGTCCATGGCCTCGAAGGCGGGCACGATCTCGCCCGCGCCATAGACCGTGATGGCGAGCCGCCCGCCCGACATCGCACCCACCATGGCGGCAAAGCGCTCCGCACTGCCGCCCACGCCCGGCGCGCCCTTGGGCCAGGCGGTGACCATGGTCCAGTTGATGGTGTCGTCGGCGCGCAGCACCGCGGGCGCGGCAAGGGGGGCGGCTGCGGCCGCAGCCAGGATGCGGCGGCGGGAGACGCCGGATGCGGGGAAATCGCTGCTCATGGGTTCAACTCACGCGGGAATGGAGGCCTTCAGTGTGCCGTTCCGCAACGATTCTGTCATCACGCCGCGCGCGCCGGTGTGGTGGCCGTGGGATGGCCGTGTGCTGTCTGTGACCTTGGTTGAAGCCGCCCCTGCGGGGGCCACGTTCACCCCAAGCGCAACATTGCGCTGCCAATTTTTTGGGGAGTACCGACCATGAAGACCACGACCACGACCGATCGCGTCATGCGGCGCGCCATGGGCACCGTCGCCGTGGTGGCGCTGCTGGCCGGCACGACGCTGATCGCCCCGCAGGGCGACGGCAGTTTCGGCTTCCAGGGCCATCCCGTCTTTGCCTCACCCGGCGGCAACGGCAACGGAAACGGCAATGGCGGCGACAACGGCAACGGCGGCAACAGCGGCAATGCCGGAAACAGCGGGAACGCCGGAAACAGCGGCAATGCCGGCAACAGCGGCAACGCGGACAACGGCGGCGATACCGACAGCGCCGATGCCGGCGACAGCGACGGCCAGCCCGGCAATGGCCATGCCTTCGGCAAGACCGACCGCGACGATGACGAGAGCGCTCATGCCAGCGAACTCGGCCGCCTGAACGCCGCCCACGCTTCGGAGACCGCCCGCGCCAATGCCGCGGCGAACTCCGCGGTCGGCCAGACGGCAGACTATGAGCGCGACGTGCTCGACAACGACCTTGAAGGTGCTGCCGCGAGCCTTGCCGAGGCGGCCAACAAGAACGTCGTGGAGCCGGTGGTCCACGCCGTGAACGAGCTGCTGGGCATCGACGACGAGGTGATCGACCGCGAGGACGACACCGACGCCGATACGGTCGCCGACAGCGACAGCGAGGGCGAGAGCGGCATTGACCCTGACAGCCAGGAAGCCGCCGACCGCCTGACCGTGCACGACACCGAAGGCGAGATCGCCGCGCGCATCAACGGCACCTTCGATCCCTCGGACGACGGCGACACCGAGGCGCCCGAGGACGGACGGGATAGCTGATCCGCAAACGCGCTCAAATCGGATCGGCTATTTGACGGCCGGGGAGCCCCCAAGCACTCCCCGGCCGTCGCTTTATCTGCTGCTGTGGCAGGGCCGTGCCATGGCTGTGTTCTATCCGTGACCTGACTTGAAGGGCGCAGGCGCGGCACCGACCTGCCTATCAGAGGCAGGGAGCACGTCCCAACTCCGACCTGCCTCAGGCTGCAACGATCCGATCGCGCTCGCGGATCCGCATGCCGGCGGCCGGGAAGCTCCACCCTTCCCGGCCGCCACTCATGCCGGGACAGTCTTCACGAACGTTCCGGATCAGCCCCAGGGGCCGGCGGCATCGCCCGCTCCGGCGCGGGCCATGTCGCGCAGGCGGCGGACCCGTTCGGCCATGGGCGGATGGGTGCTGAACAGGCCGTCGATCTTGTGCGCATGCAGCGGGTTGGCGATGAAGAGATGGGCCGTGGCGGGTTTCTCCTCGGCCTCGGGCATGTCGATGCGCGCGGCGGCGTAATGAATCTTCTCCAGCGCCGAGGCAAGCCACAGGGGGTGGCCCGAGATCTGCGCGCCCGCAGCGTCGGCGCCGTATTCACGGGTCCGGCTGATCGCCATCTGCACCATCATGGCCGCGAGCGGCGCCAGGATCATGGTCGCCAGCACGCCGACGAAACCCAGAGGATTGTCGCGTCCGCGCCCGAAGAAGAGGGCGAAGTTCGCAAGCATGGCGATGCCGCCCGCCATGGTCGCGGTGATCGTCATGATGAGCGTGTCGCGGTTCTTCACATGGCCCAGTTCATGGGCCATTACGCCCGCGATCTCGTTGGCGCTGAGGTTGCGCAGCAGGCCGGTGGTCGCCGCCACGGCGGCGTTTTCGGGATTGCGCCCGGTGGCAAAGGCGTTCGGCTGGGGCGTGTCGATCAGATAGACCTTGGGCATGGGCAGGCCCGCGTTCTGCGCGAGCTGCTCGACGATGCCGTAGAACTCCGGCGCGGTGGCGCGGTCGATCCGGCGCGCCTTGTACATGGCGAGCACCATGCGGTCGGAGTTCCACCACGAGAACACGTTCATGCCGAGCGCGACCAGGAAGGCGATCGCCATGCCGCCGGTGCCGGCCAGCAGATAACCCGCGCCGACGAAGATCGCCGTCAGGGCCGCCATCAGAAGAAAGGTTTTCAGGGTCGACATGGGTTCGTTTTGTTCTCCGAACCCGGATATGGGAAAGGCGCGGCCCTTGCTCAAGGCCGCGCCCTCCGAAATCGCCGCGATGTCAGGGGCTTGGCGGCCCCCGCCGGCAGGCTCAGGCCTCGCCCAGGCGGCCCAGAACCCAGTCGCGGAAGTCGCGCAGGCTGGTTTCCTCGGGCATCAGGACACCGGACCGGTAGGGCCTTGCGTGCAGACCCTTCTGGTTGAGTTCGCTCGCCTCGCCGTCCTCGGCGATGACCTGCTTGGCGAAGCCCACGATATTTTCCAGATCGAAATCGGGATGCTCCATGGCGCCCTTGGGGAACAGCCACTCGGCGGTGATCTCCGTCGATTCGGGACCCAGCGGGCGCATGCGCACGATGCGCATGTAGTCGGCATGGCCGACCATGAACATCGTCGGCCAGGAGATGACATAGGTCTGGCCCATCGCCTTGTGCGCGTCGTCCAGACCCGGGATCGGCACCGGCGAGGCACTGCCGTCGCTCGACCAGCTCTGGGCGCCCTCGCGCAGGCCGCCCTGGAACTTCGGATCGGGATTGTCGGCGTGGGCCGCATAATCGGGATCGTCCCACTTGCCCGAGATGCGCCGGCCGTAGATCGGCACCAGCTTGACGAGGCTGGGATGCACGTTGGGACAGTGCAGGCATTCGTTGAAGTTGTCCCAGAAGCCCTTCCAGTTGCAGGCCAGGGTCTTCACGAAACGATGGCCGACCACCAGGTCCTCGATCGGCCAGGCATCGAAGCGGCCGGGATCGCGGCGCATGGCGGTCGACAGCGGCTCGGGGCTTTCCGAGAGGTTGATGAAGACAAGGCCGCGCCAGGTATCGACATGGACGGGGAAAAGGCCCAGGCCCGACGGATCGAAACCCTCCGGCGTCGACAGCGAGGTGGTCGCCGCAAGGCTGCCGTCCAGCTTGTAGGCCCAGTTGTGATAGGGGCAGACGATGCGCTTGAACTTCAGCCGCCCCTCCTCGCCCTGGCACAGGATCGAGCCGCGATGGCGGCAGGTGTTGTGGAAGGCCTTCAGGCTGCCGTCCTCGTCGCGCAGGATCAGCACGTTCTGATCGCCGATCTCGTAGGTGCGGTACATGCGCGGCTGATCGAGCGTCACCGCGGGGCAGACATAAAGCCAGTCGCGGAACCAGATCGCCTCCAGCTCGCGCTGGTGATGGGCGGGATCGAAATAGTAGTGCGCGGGAAGCGTCGCTTCCTGCTGCTTCAGTCCGCGAAAGATCACCTGTTCGGCTGCCGCCATGGTCGTCTCCGTCATCGTCGCAACGCCCGCCCTGCTGCGGGGCGGCGGACGCTAGCGCGACTTTGCATGGGAGTTCAACGCCGGGGGTTGGCGAAGGCTGCCGCGACGCGGCACAATAGCCACACCAACAGGTTGTGAGTTTCCCCGATGAGCGACATGGACCAGGACACACGCCGGCGCGAAGAGGTTGCGCGCCTGCGCGCCGCCGCCCGCTCGACGACGCCGGAGGCCTACAAGGTGCGCCCGGTCTACAAGCCGGTCACCGACCCCATGGCCGAGACCAAGGAGTCCTATACGACCCTGTTCGGCGCCTTCACCAAGGACCGTTCGCCGCGCGAGGCGATCTCCATTGCCTGCATGCTGGGGGCCAACGGCCTGGCCTATGTCCTGCTCATCCTTGTGCTGAACCTGGCGCAGTGCTCCTGGTGGTACGAACCGGGCATGTACAACGGCGGCTACGAGCACGAATACGGCGTCGGCCGCTAGGGTCCGCGCCGCACGCCTTGCGCCCGCGGCCCGCGTCTGTTCTGTTCTCGCTCCCCAGCGGGAGCATGCCATGAGCACCACCATCTTCGATCTATCCGGCCGCGTGGCCATCGTCACCGGCGCGGGCCGGGGCCTGGGCCGCGCCATGGCCTGCGGCCTGGCGGGCGCGGGTGCGGCCGTGGTCATCGCCGGACGGACCCAGGCCGATCTCGACGAGACCGTCGCCATGATCGAGGGTGCCGGCGGCCAGGCCATCGCCCATGTCCTGGACACGCGCAGCAGGCAGGCCTGCCGCGGCCTGGTCGAGGTGGCGGTGGAGACCTACGGCGGGCTCGACATCCTGATCGCCAACCATGGCGTGGGGCGCGGCAAAGCCGCACTCGACGTCACCGACGCCGACCTCGACGAGACCATCGACATCAACCTCACCTCCGCCTTCGTCATGGCCCAGGAGGGCGCGCGGCAGATGATCGCCCAGGGCCGCGGCGGCTCCATCGTCTTCACCAGCTCGACCTCCAGCATGGCGACCTTCCCGGACCTCTCGGTCTATGGCGTCTCCAAGGGCGGAGTCGACCAGATGTGCCGCCAGTTCGCCCAGGAGCTCGGGCCCCACGGCATCCGCGTCAACTGCATCAACCCGGGCTACACCAACCACAGCATGCGCCGGCCGGAGGACAATCCCCGGCCGCCGCGCGATCCCGGCTGGGACGACCACATCCGCGCCACCCACCCGCTGGGCCGCGTCGGCGACCCCAGCGACTTCGTCGGCCCGGTGCTGTTCTTCGCCTCCGACGCTTCCAGCTTCGTCACCGGCCATGTCATGCCGGTCGACGGCGGCTATGTGGCGATGTGACCACCGACGAACGAAGAAACAGCGCGCGACCGCGCGCCGCCGCCCCTGCGGCGAAAGCCAGCCGAGCGGAGCGAGCGCCCGGCGATTGAGGGCGAAAAGAGGAAACAGACGACCATGACCAAGAACCCCTTCGATCTTTCGGGCCGCACGGCCCTTGTCACCGGCGCCGGGCGCGGCCTGGGCCTGGCCATGGCCAAGGCGCTGGCTGCTGCGGGCGCGCAGGTGGCGCTCGTCGCGCGCACCCGGGCGAGCCTCGATGAAGCCGTCGCTGCGATCGCGGCCGAGGGCGGCAAGGCCATTGCCGTGCCCTGCGACGCGACGGACCGGACCCAGGTCTGCGCCGCGCTCGACAAGGCCATCGCCGAACTCGGGCCCCTCGACATCGTCTGCGTCAACCACGGCATCGGCCCGGCCAAGCCGCTGATGACCATCGACGACGACGACCTGGCCCAGATGATGACGATCAACGTGAAGAGCGCCTATGTCGTCGCCCAGGAAGCCGGTCGGCGCATGATCGCGGCCGGGCGCGGCGGCGCCATCATCCTCACCTCGTCCTCGGCCAGCCGTTATGCCTGCGAGGGTTACGGCCACTACGGCGCATCCAAGGGCGGCATCGACCAGATGGCCCGCGAGCTTGCCGCCGAATGGGCGCGCCACGGCATCCGCGTCAACGCCATCAATCCCGGCTACACCGAAAACGAGATGGCGGGCACCGCCGAGATCCACGACACGCCCGAGGTCGCCGCCTTCATCGACCGCGCCATCCCCATGAAACGCCGCGGCACGGCGCAGGAGATCGCCAACCCGGTCGTGTTCCTGGCGAGCGACGCCGC
>CALLQH010000364.1 GCA_938014945.1 uncultured bacterium
TCCCGCACACCTGAGCGGAAGCCGTCGCAGCCCACGACCAGGGAGCAGCGCAGCGCACGGCCGTCGGCCAGCGTCAGGTCGGCGCCGGTGGCATCACGCTGCATGGCGGTGACGCTCGCCGGCGCCAGCACCGTGATGCCCGGCTGCGCCGCCACGGCGGCATCGAGCGCGCGGCGGATGAAACGGTTCTCCAGGATGTAACCCAGCGGATGATCGCCGATGTCCCTGTGGTCGTAGTGCAGGAACAAGGGCGCGTCGCGGTCGCTGACGCGGATCTCCAGGATCGGCTGGGCGTGGGGGATCATGGCGTCCCACGCGCCGAGGTTCTCCAGCACCAGCTTCGAGCCCCAGGCGATGGAGGAGACGCGGCCGTCGAAGCCGTCGCCCGAAAGCACGGCAGGCGCCTCGCGCTCGATCATGGTGACGGAAAGGCCCTCGCGGGCGAGCGCCAGGGCCGCCGTGAGGCCGTTCATGCCGCCGCCGACGACGGCGATATCGCAACGTTCGATCATGGCCCCATTCAACACCCGCGACGGGCCTGAGCCAAGCCGTCTGGTCGTCCCGCACCGGCAATGCTAGGGAGATTGCGATACCGGCGGGGGAGAGACGGCATGGCGCAGCACTGGCACGAGATGACAGCGATGACCCTGGGCGCGGGCATCGCGGCCGGCAGCATCGACCCCGTCGATCTGGCCGAACACTTTCTCGCGCGTATCGCCGAACACGACGCCGAACACCTGATCTTCATCCGTATGGACCCGGCCCGCACCCGCGCGGAGGCAAAGGCCGCCCGCGAGCGGGCGAAGGCCGGCACCCGGCGCGGCCCGCTCGACGGCGTGCCCGTCTCCTGGAAGGACCTCGTCGACGTCGCGGGCATGGAGACGACCATGGCGGCAAAGGCGCTGGCCGGGCGCGTGCCCGAGCGCGATGCGCCGCTGCTCGTCCGCGCGACCAACGCCGGCACCGTGTTCCTCGGCAAGACCAACATGACCGAGTTCGCCTTCTCGGGCCTGGGCATCAACACCACCCACGGCACGCCGCCCAACGCGCGCGATCCCAAGACCCCGCGCATTCCCGGCGGCTCCTCCTCCGGGGCGGGCGTGGCGGTGGCGAGCGGTCTGGGCCCCATCGGCATCGGCAGCGACACCGGCGGCTCCGTGCGCATTCCGGCGAGCCTCAACGGCGTCGTGGGTCTCAAGACCACCATCGGCGCGCTCGACACCACGGGCGTGCTGCCGCTCTCGCCCCTGCTCGACACCATCGGCCCGCTGACCGCCGACGTCGCCGACGCCGCGGCCATGTGGTCCGTGCTTTCGGGCACGCCGATGGCCGACCTCGGCGGCGCCGACCTCAGGGGCCGTCTCTTCATCGCCGTCGATGCGCCGCTGTGGAAGGACGTCGACCCCGGCGTCGATCGCGCCTGCCGCGAGGCCGTGGCGAAGCTGGAGACCGCCGGCGCCCGAGTCGTCTGGCAGGACGTCCCGGAACTGGCCGAAGCCATGGAGGCGATGATCTCCATGGGCGGCCTCGTCACCGCCGACGCCTGGGCCTGCTGGGGCGGCCTTGTCGAATCCGACCCGGCCGCGATCTACAAGTACATGCTGCCGCGTTTCCAGTCGGGCACCAAGCAGACCGGCTACGGCCTGCTGCGCCTGATGCGCCGCCTGGATGAACTTGCGGCCAGCATGCATAGGAAGCTTGCCGGCTGCGACGCCATGATCGCCCCCACCGTGCCGGCGAGCCCGCCCGCCATCGCCGACCTGATCGACGACGAGGCCGCCTACACGCGGGCCAACATGATGGCCCTGCGCAACACCACGCCCGGCAACCTGACCAAGGTCTGCGCGCTGACCCTGCCCTGCGGCCCCGACGACAACGGTCTGCCCGCCGGCCTCATGCTGATGCAGCGCCCCCACCAGGAAGGCGCCCTGCTGCGGCTGGGCAAGGCGGTCGAGACGGCGCTGGCCGCGTGACCTCGCCCCACGACAGCACACCCGCCGATCCGCGGGTCGAGGCGGCGCGGGAGTTTGCGCGGCCCGAGCCGCCGGGGCGCCATCCCCACATCATCGGCATCCTGCTGATGCTGCTGGGCCTGACGCTGATCACCAGCTCGGACGCGGTCGCCAAGCTGATGACGGAGGCCATGCCGGTCTTCCAGATCATGCTGTTCCAGGCCTGCGGGCTGGTCGTGCTGGCGCCCCTGGTGGCGCGGCGGGTCAACCCGCTGGCGATCCTCGCCACGCCCGACCTGAAGCTGCAGATCGTGCGCTCGGTCTGCCAGCTGGCCAGCGGCCTGTGTTTCTACCACGGCCTGAAGGTGCTGCCCTTCGCCGACCTGGTGGCCATCCTCTTCATCGGCCCTCTGGTGCTGACCGCCCTGGCCCATGTGGTGCTGGGCGAACGGGCCGGGCCGCGCCGCTGGGCGGCCTGCGCCGTGGGCTTTGCCGGCGCCCTGGTGATCGCGCGGCCGGGCGGCGAAGGCATGGGCTGGGCGGCGCTGTGGCCGGCGGCGGCGGTGATCTTCTGGTCGGCCTACATCATCGTCACCCGGCGCATCTCGGCGCGTAACGGCACGGCGAACCTGATGCTCTGGGCTTCGCTCGCCTCGCTGGTGGTGCTGGCCGTGCTGGTCGTCGCGGTGCCAGGCTCCTGGGTGATGCCGCAGGGCTGGCAGTGGGCCGCGCTGGCCGCCATCGCCCTGCTTTCGGCGGCAAGCAACGGCGTGACGATCCGCGCCTTCTCCATCGCGCCCGCCTCGCTGCTGGCCCCCTTCTCCTACTTCGAGATCGTCGGGGCGACGTTCTACGGCTACGTCATCTGGCACCACTTCCCCGATCTCTGGACCTGGACCGGCACGGCGATCATCGTCGCGGCCGGCCTCTACGTGTACCGCCGCGAAACCGTGGCGGCGCGGACGTGACCGCCGCGACCCTGCCCGCGCGCACGCCGCTGCTGGGCATCGCGCTCTACATGGTGGCGATCACCCTGGTGGTGGCGGCCAACACCACGGGCAAGATCACCATGGGCGGGCTGCCGGTGTGGCAGGTGGTGCTCGCTCAGGTCTCCGGCCTCTTCTTTGCCTCCATGCTGGTCGGGCGCACGGTGCGGATCGACCGCCTGATCGGCGCGACGCGGCGGCCCGGACTGGAGCTCCTGCGCACCTGCTGCCAGATGGGCGCGGCCCTGTGTTTCTACATGGGCCTGCGTGCGATGCCGCTGGCCGACATCACCGGCATCACCCTGCTGCTGCCGCTGGCCATCACCGCGCTTGCCGCACTGACGCTCAACGAACAGGTCGGCTGGCGGCGCTGGTGCGCCTGCGGCGCGGGCCTCTTCGGCGCCCTGCTGATCGCGCGGCCGGGTTTCGAGGGCGCCCAGCCCGCCGCCCTGTGGCCACTCGCCACCGTCATCCTCTTTGCCTGCTACACCGTGCTGACGCGCCGCCTGTCCTCGGAGGATTCCACCCCCACCCTGATGATCTGGGCCTCGCTCGCCACGGTCACGGTGCTGGGGCTGGCAAGCCCGCTCTACTGGGTGTGGCCCAGCGCCGAGGGCTGGATCGGTCTTGCCGGCGTGTGCCTCTTCTCGGGCATCGCCAACAGCGCGCGCATCAAGGCGCTGGCCCTGGCGCCCGCCTCGCTGCTCGCTCCCTTCGGTTATACCCAGATCGCCACCGCCACGGTGGTCGGCTACATCGTCTTTCACGAACTTCCCGACGGGCTTTCCTGGACCGGCATCGCCGTGGTGGTGGGCAGCGGCCTTTATGTCTGGCACCGTGAGCGCAGGAGAGAGGCACAAGCATGAGCGCACGACCGGGGATACCGCCCGAGGCGGCGGCGCGGCCGCTGGACAACGCGTCCAAGGTCGCCAATCCGCATCTGGCCGGCATCCTGCTGATGCTGGCGGCAATCGTGCTGATCAACCTCAGCGACACCTCCGCCAAGCTCGCCATCGACACGATCCCGGTCTTCCAGGTCGCCCTGGTGCAGGTGCTGGGCCTGATGGCCTGCGGCATGATCGCCGCGCGCAGCGCCAACCTGCCGCGCATCATGGCGACACCCAACTGGCGCATGCTGGTGCTGCGCTCGGCCTGCCAGTTCGGCGCCGGGCTCTGTTACTACAAGGGCCTGCAGCTGCTGCCGCTGGCCGACAACATCGCCATCATCCTGCTGGGGCCGCTGGCCACCACGGCGCTTGCCGCCCTGGTGCTGAAGGAACAGGTCGGGCCGCGCCGCTGGGCGGCCTGCGTCGCCGGCCTGGTCGGCGCCATGCTGATCATCCGGCCGGGCATGGGGGGCATCGGCCTTGCCGCGCTGTGGCCCATGGGCTGCGTCACGCTTTATTCGATCTACGTCATCATGACGCGCAGCCTGTCGGCGACCAACCGCACCAGCACCCTGATGTGCTGGGGGGCGAGCGTGGGCACCGTGGTGCTGCTGGCGACCGCGCCGCTCTACTGGGTCTGGCCGGACTGGACGATCTGGCTCGGCCTCGGCGCGGTGGCGGTGCTCTCGGGTGCGAGCAACGGCCTGCGCATCCGCGCCTTAGGCTTTGCCCCGGCCTCCCTGCTTGCGCCTTTCGGTTATGCCGAGATCGTCGGCGGCACGATCCTGGGCCTGATCGTCTTCGGCACCTTCCCCGACGGCTGGTCCTGGGCGGGCATCGCCGTCATCGTCGGCGCGGGCCTTTACGTCTGGCACCGCGAACGGGCGAAGGCGCGCGCCTGAGCAGCCCTGCCCGAGTCCTGTGCATTGCACTGCACAATGAAACGGCAGGAATCCTGACCTGACGGCGGACGCGATTCCTAAGCCGTTGAATCGCAACACGTTTTTTTCTCACCCCGACTGGCACACCGCTTGAAATAGCGACTCCCGTCTGCTGCGCATGCTGCGCGGCAATCAACGGGGAGACTTGCCGCGTCAGGCGGCATCACGGGGAGAAGACATCATGCGTAAGTTCCTGCCACCTGGGCTGATGGCCCTTGCCGCCCTGCTCGCGCTGCCCGGTCTGGCGCATGCGGAGGTCGATGCGGAAACCGCCTATGTGCTCAACACCTTTTCGTTCCTGGTCAACGGCGCGCTCGTCATGTGGATGGCCGCCGGTTTCGCCATGCTGGAAGCCGGCATGGTGCGCACCAAGTCCGTGGCGACGATCTGCCTGAAGAACGTCGTCCTCTTCGCGATTGCAGGCATTGCCTATTATCTCATCGGCTACCGGCTGATGTACGACGGTGTCGATGGGGGGTTCATCGGTTCCATCGGTCTCTGGGGGGCCAGTGACGGGGGCGTGGAAGAAGGCGTCTTCGAAGGCTACGCCACGTCCTCGGACTGGTTCTTCCAGATGGTGTTCGTCGCCACCGCCGCCTCGATCGTTTCGGGCGCGGTTGCCGAGCGCATCAAGCTGTGGTCGTTCCTGGCCTTCACCGCCGTTCTGACCGCGGTCATCTACCCCATCGAGGGCGCATGGCAGTGGGGCGGCGGCTGGCTCTCGGAGATGGGCTTCTACGACTTCGCCGGCTCGACCATCGTGCATTCCACGGGCGGCTGGGCGGCGCTGACCGGCGTCCTGATCCTGGGCGCACGGCGCGGCAAGTACGGCGGCAAGGGCGAGATCCGCCTGATGGCCCCCTCTTCCCTGCCCCTCGCCACGCTCGGCACCTTCATCCTGTGGCTGGGCTGGTTCGGCTTCAACGGCGGCTCCCAGCTTGCCCTGGGTTCGGCGGGCGATGCCGTCGCCATGGCCAACATCTATGCCAACACCTGCGTTGCCGCGATGGGCGGTGTCGTGGTCGCGGCGGTGGCCACCCAGCTCATCTACCGCAAGGTCGACCTGACCATGGTGCTCAACGGCGCGCTTGCCGGTCTCGTCTCGATCACCGCCGGTCCCGATACCCCGGGCCTGGGCGGCGCGATCCTGATCGGCGGCGTCGGTGCGGCCATCGTCATGATCGGCGTGCCCCTGCTCGACAGGCTGAAGATCGACGACGTTGTGGGCGCCATCCCGGTCCATCTCTTCGCCGGCATCTGGGGCACCATGGCGGTGCCGTTCACCAACGCCGACACCTCGTTTGTCACCCAGGGCATCGGTGTCCTGGCGATCGGCGCCTTCGTCGCCGTCGCCAGCGCCATCGTCTGGATGCTGATCAAGGTCACCGTCGGTCTGCGGGTTTCCGCCGAGGACGAGGAGACCGGTCTCGACCGGGTCGAACTCGGCATATCCGCCTATCCGGAGTTCAGCCGCGACAGCGTCGCGGTCTGACCCTGCGGCATTTCTCCTGGCCGCAGATCACCTGGGCCCGCCCCCGCCATCCCCGGGGGGCGGGCCCCTTTTTTTGGGGCGCGCAGCATGGCGCCCCCGAGCCTGAATCCCTCGAGCGCCTGAAGCGCTCCGCCGCCTCAGGCGGCCACGCCCAGGATGTCCAGCAGCACGCCATCGACGCCCCATCCCGGCAGGCCCCGCTCGCGCCGCAGGCGGGCGACCGCCGCCAGGGTGCGCGGGCCGATCAGGCCGTCGGCGGCGCCGCATTCCCCGTAACCGGCATCCTGCAGCGCCCGCTGCAGGGCGACCACGGTGGCGGCCGGCCAGACTTCTCCTGCCTGCCCTGCCAGCACGCGCTGCACCTTGTCGAGCCAGGCCCGCCGGTCGGCCAGGCCGTTGCTGCCGCCGTTGATGCGCCGGGTCACGGCGACGAGATCGTCGCGGTCGCACAGGGCATTGAGACCGCGCCAGGACCAGAAGGCGCAGGCGACCGCCAGGGCGTGTTCGGGCGCGGCGGCAAGATCGGGTGATACCTCCAGGTCCAGCCCGGCGCGCCGCCCGGTCTCGCGGTAGGCCGCGCGGCCGGTGAGCTGGATGTAGCCGCGCCCGCGGTAGGCCCAGCCGTCGCCGCTGGTCTCGTCGCCGTTGCCCATGCGCCCGCCATAGACCCGGTTGGCCAGCGCCCGGGGGTTGCCGGCGAAGGGCGCGGCGGCTTCGGACGAGGGAAAACGACCGGGCCATACGGCGCAGAGCCGCGCCGCGGAATAGGAAAGGTTCTCCTCCAGCGCCGTCAGCCCCGCCGATTCATGGCCGACCTGGGCGAGGAAATGCTCCAGGCGTTGCCCGGTGACGGCATGGCGCGCCAGCAGCAGGCCGGAGCGCGCGGCGATGGCGTCCAGGTGATCCGCCGGGGCCCTGGGAAACAGCGCGGTTAGGCAGGCGCGGTCGAGCATGGCATGTTCTCCTTGGCATGAGAACAAACTAGCAACACGCGTGCGTCAGAGGCAAAATCGCACCGTTGGCCCGCCATCCGCGGCTTTCCGGACCGCCAAAGCGCGGTCAAAGGCTTCAAGCGAGCCGCTAGGACTCGCAGCTAATTGACGGACTCCAAACGATCATTTTGCCTTGCGCCTTGCCACCATGCTAAGGTCGCGGCCCAAGCACACGGGCGTCTTGCCATGATCAGCGACCGTCTTGACCTGCTGACGGACTATCCCTTCCCCCGTCTCGATGCCCTGCTCGAGGGGTTGCCCCTGCCTGCGGGTGTCACCCAGGCCAACCCGATGTGGATCGGCGAGCCCAAACACGCCGTGCCGGAGCTGGTGAAGGCGCCGCTCGCCTCCCGCTTTGCCGACTACAACCGTTATCCCCCGATCGAGGGCACGCCGGGCCTGCGCGAGGCGATCGCGGCCTGGCTCAACCGTCGCTACCGGCTGCCCGAGGGGTTCATCGACCCGCACGGCGGCATGGTGATGCCGGTGGCGGGTTCGCGCGAGGGCCTGTTCCTGATCGCCCACGCCGCGGTGCCCGATTCCAAGAAGGGCGGTCGCCCCGTCGCCGTCGTGCCCAACCCGTTCTACCAGCCCTACAAGGGCGGCGCGGTGACCGCGGGCGCGGAGATCTTCTATCCGCCCTGCACCCGCGAGACCGACTTCCTGCCGGATCTCGACGCCATTCCCGCCGATATCCTGGAGCGCGCGGCGATCTTCTATCTCTGCTCGCCCGCCAACCCCCAGGGCACGGTGGCGAGCAAGGACTACCTCGCCCGCGCCGTGGCGCTGGCGCGCAAACACGACTTCCTGCTCGTCTCCGACGAATGTTACGCCGAGATCTACGACAAGACGCCGCCCGCCGGTGCGCTGGAGGTCTGCGCGCAAACCGGGAGCCTCGCCAACGTCGTCGTCTCCCATTCGCTGTCGAAACGTTCGAGCTGCGCGGGCCTGCGAAGCGGCTTCATGGCGGGCGACCCCGCCTTCCTGAAGGCCTTCATCCGCCTGCGCAAATACGCCGCGGCCTCCTCCTCCTTTGCGACCTACGAGGCGGCCGAGGCGCTGTGGCGCGACGAGGCCCATGTCATCGCCAACCGCGATCTCTACCGCGCCAAGATCGACGTCGCCGAACGCATCCTCGGCAACCGCTTCGGCTTCTACCGGCCGCCCGGCGGCTTCTTCCTGTGGCTCGACGTCGGCGACGGCGAGGCCGCAACGAAGAAGCTGTGGCGCGAGGCCGGCGTGAAGGTTCTGCCCGGCGCCTATCTCGCCGCCACCGCCGACGACGGCGCCAACGATGCCGCGCCCTATATCCGCGTGGCCCTGGTCAACGATCTCGAAACGACGCGCGCGGGGCTCGCCGCGATCGCAGAGACCCTGTGAGGAGCCCGGTCATGGCCACCCGCACCGCACCCGCACCCCGCCTTCGCCTGCTGCCCGATCCGGCGCTCGACTGGCTGAAGAAACGCTCGACGGAACTGGCCGGAGGCCTTTGCGCGGCCATCGCCCTGTGGCTGCTGCTGGCGCTGGTTTCCTGGGAGCCGACCGACCCCTCGTTCAACCGCGCCGCCGACGGCGCCGTGCTCAACCTTGCCGGACGCGCCGGCGCCTATGGCGGCGAGGCCATGCTCGCCTGGTTCGGCCTGGCCGCGGGCGTGCCCGTGCTGGTGCTGGCCGCCTGGGCGCGCCGCCTGCTGGTGCGCCACCGCCTGCCCCGGCCCGTGCTGTCGGCCCTGCTGACGCCGGTCGCCATGCTGCTGCTGGGGCTCTCCTTTGCCCTGATGGGCTGGCCGCGGCCGGACGGTCTGCCCGCCGGCGCCTCGGGCCTGCTGGGCGGCCTGACCGCGATCCAGATGGTGCAATTGCCCTGGCTTGCCACAGTGCCGCCGGTGCTGCCCGGCCTTGTCGCCCTGGTTCTGGGCCTCGTCGCGCTGGCCTTCGCCATGGCCCTGCCCTGGCGCGATGTCGCCGCCGCGGGCCGCGCCGCCCACAGCGGCAGCCGGATGCTGGCCGACCGCATTTCCGCCTTCGCGCCCATCGCGGGCGATGCCGCGCGCGGCAGCCTGGACTGGCTGAAGGCGCGCCGCCTGGGCCAGGTCGACGAGAACGAAACGCCCGACGGTCATCTGCCGCCCGAGGACGACGAGGAAGACTGGGAAGAGGACGACGAGGAGCAGGCCGCCGACGAGGTCGCCGCACCCGCCGCGCGTACCCGCGCCGAACCCAGTCTGCGCGGCCGCGAGGAGGCGCCCGCCCGAAGCACCCGCGTCGCCCCGCGCCAGGACGCCGAGAAGCCGAAGAAGAAGAAGAAGCCGGTGCAGACCACCTTCGCCTTCGAGCCGGGCGACGGCTTCACCCTGCCGCCCATCGAGCTGCTGGCCGAGGTCGACCAGAGCCAGAGGAAGAAGGTCGACGAGGAAGGCCTGGAGCAGAACGCACGCATGCTGGAAGGCGTGCTGGGCGACTTCGGCATCCGCGGCGAGATCGTCGACGTGCGCCCGGGTCCCGTGGTGACGCTCTACGAACTGGAGCCCGAGGCGGGCATCCGCGCCAGCCGCGTCATCGGCCTTGCCGACGACATCGCGCGCAACATGTCGGCGGTCAGCGCCCGTGTCGCCGTGGTGCCGGGCCGTACGGTGCTGGGCATCGAGCTGCCCAACGTCCACCGCGAGACCGTGGCGCTGCGCGAACTGCTGGAGGACGCGAGCTACAAGAAGGCGGGCCCCAAGCTCCCCATCGCGCTCGGCAAGGAGATCTCCGGCGCACCGGTGGTCGAGGACCTGGCGATGATGCCGCATCTGCTGGTGGCGGGCACCACCGGCTCGGGCAAGTCGGTGGCGGTCAACGCCATGATCCTGTCGCTGCTCTACAAGCTGACGCCCGAGGAATGCCGCCTGATCCTGATCGACCCGAAGATGCTGGAGCTCAGCGTCTACGACGACATCCCCCACCTGCTCGCCCCCGTGGTGACCGAGCCGGGCAAGGCGGTGATGGCGCTGAAGTGGACCGTGCGCGAGATGGAGAACCGCTACCGCTCCATGCAGAAGGTCGGCGTGAGGAACATCGACGGCTTCAACAAGCGCGTCGCCGAGGCCGAGGCCAAGGGCCTGGCGCTCACCCGCACCGTGCAGACCGGCTTCAACGCCGAGAGCGGCGAGCCGGTCTTCGAGGAAGAGCTGATCGCCGACAAGAAGCTCCCCTACATCGTCGTCGTGGTCGACGAAATGGCCGACCTGATGCTGGTCGCCGGGCGCGACATCGAGACCGCCATCCAGCGCCTGGCGCAGATGGCGCGCGCCGCGGGCATCCACATCGTGATGGCCACACAGCGCCCCTCGGTCGACGTCATCACCGGCACCATCAAGGCGAACTTCCCGAGCCGCGTTTCCTTCCACGTCACCAGCAAGATCGACAGCCGCACGATCCTGGGCGACCAGGGCGCCGAGCAGCTGCTGGGCAAGGGCGACATGCTGTTCATGCGCGGCGGCGGCCGCGTCACCCGCATCCACGGCCCCTTCGTCGGCGACGACGAGGTGCAGCAGGTGACCGCCTATCTGCGGAGCCAGGGCAAGCCCGACTACATCGAATCCATCACGGAGGAGACCTTCGAGAACGCCATGGAGATCGGCGGCTTCGATTCGGGCGGCGACGGCAAGGAGCAGCAGCTCTACGACCAGGCGGTGTTCCTGGTGACGCGCGAGCAGAAGGCCTCCACCAGCTTCATCCAGCGCCACCTGAAGATCGGCTACAACCGCGCCGCCAGCATCATCGAGCAGATGGAGCGCGAGGGTGTCGTCAGCCCCGCCAACCACGTCGGCAAGCGCGAGGTCCTGGCGGGCGCGCCGCCGGAGCGGTAGAGGCGCGGCGGCCCCGATGGGCGCCGTGTTGCGACAATCGTCACTGTGCCCCGCGATTCCGGGCAAAATTCCTTTGAATCGCCCGCCAGCCCCTTGCCGTTGCCCGCTCGCGGGAGCAGAACGGTTGAGGGGCGATTCACCGGGCGTTTGACGCGATGTTCCAGATTTACCTGCCGATCGCGGAGATGTCGGTCAACATCTTCCTGCTGTTCGGCATGGGTGGGGTGATCGGCTTCCTTTCCGGCCTCTTCGGCGTCGGCGGCGGCTTCCTGATCACGCCGCTGCTGATCTTCATCGGCGTGCCCCCTCCCGTGGCGGTGGGCTCCTCGGTCAATCAGGTGGTTGCGGCCTCGGTCTCGGGCGCCATCGCCCATTGGCGGCGCGGCAACATCGACTTCAAGATGGGCACCGTGCTGCTGGTCGGCGGCGTCGCCGGATCGCTCGCCGGCATCCTGCTCTTCGACATCCTGGAGGCGCTCGGCCAGATCGACCTCGTCATCCAGCTTTCCTATGTCGTCATGCTGGGCGGCGTCGGCGCGCTGATGCTGGTGGAATCGGGCCGCGCCATCCTGGTGCGCCGGCGCGGCGGCGGCGGGCGGAAGAAGAAACACGTCCACACCTGGATCCACGGCCTGCCCCTGAAGATGCGCTTCCGCACCTCCAGGCTCTACATCTCGGCCCTGCTGCCGCTGGGCATCGGCTTTGCCGTCGGTATCCTCGCCGCCCTGATGGGCGTGGGCGGCGGCTTCTTCCTGGTGCCCGCGATGATCTATCTGCTGGGCATGCCGGTCAGCATCGTCATCGGCACCTCGCTCTACCAGATCACCGTGGTCGCCGCGGCCACCACCTTCCTGCACGCAATCTCCGGCCAGACGGTCGACATCGTGCTGGCCGGCCTGCTGACCCTGGGCGCGGTCGTGGGCGCCCAGCTCGGCACCCGCTTCGGCGCGGGGCTGAAGGGCGAGGAGCTGCGCGGCCTGCTCGCCATGCTGGTGCTCATCGTCTGCGGCGCCCTGTTCTGGGAGCTGGTCGCCACGCCGACCGAGATCTTCAACCTCTCCAGCCTGACGGTGTCGCCGTGAGCGCGCGCGCCCTGCTGCTCGCCCTCTGCCTCGCCGTCACAGCGCTCGTGCCCTGGCGCGCCGGGGCGCAGGAACTGGTCGCAGACCTTTCCGATCATCTGATCGCCATCGATTCGGAGTTCACCGGCACCGATCTGCTGGTCTTCGGCGCCATCGAGGGCGAGGGCGACATCGTGGTCCTGGTGCGCGGCCCGCGCTCCAGCGTGGTGGTGCGCGAAAAGGCGCGCATCTTCGGCATCTGGCTCAACGCCAGCTCGGTGACCTTCGACGACGTGCCGGCCTTCTACGCCCTGGCGACCTCGCGCCCGCCCGAGGAGATCCTCGACGGCGACATGCGCCGGCTCAACGAGATCGGCCTCGACCAGCTGCGCCTGGAGCCGGAGCCCGGCACCGATAGCGATGACATCGCCGCCTATCGCGACGCCCTGATCCACCTGCGCCAGACCACCGGCCTCTACAGCGCCGAGCCGGTCAAGGTGAGTTTCCTCGGCAAGCGCCTGTTCCGCACCGTCATCCATTTTCCTGCCGCGGTGCCGGTCGGGCGTTACACGGTGGACGTGGTGCTGGTGCGCGACGGCCAGGTGGTGCAGTCGTTCAGCCCGCCGCTGACCGTCGACAAGGCGGGGCTGGGCGCCGACATCTTCGACTTCGCTCACGACGATGCCGCTCTCTATGGCCTGCTGGCGGTGATCGGCGCGGCGCTCGCCGGTTTCCTCGGCAGCCTGCTGTTCCGCCGCCCCTGAGGGGGAGCCGCAGGCAACCGGCGACAGGCGCCCGCGCCATCGGGTATTATGGGGCGGTCGCAGCGCAGCGCCGGGAGAACGACCGGCAGCCGCGATCGCAGCCGGGCGGCAGGGCCCGTCCGGCACCGGATCAACCACGCACCAGGATTCCATGAGCGACGACACATCGACTGCCACATCGCGCGCCAGCCACGTCGCCGGGCAGGTCAAGTTCCTCGTCTGCGTCGACGGCTCGCCGCCCTCCAAGGTGGCGGTCCACTATGCCTGCAAGCGGGCCAAGAACACCGATGGCCGTGTCGCCCTGCTGCATGTCGTGCAGCCCGCCGATTTCCGCCAGTGGTCGGGCGTCGAGGAGATGATGCGCGAGGAGCGCCGCAGCGAGGCCGAGGCCCTGCTTCAGGATCTTGCCGCCGACGTCAACGGCTGGGCCGGCATCATGCCCGAGCTGATGGTCCGCGAAGGCCGCATCGGCGACGAGATCCTCTCCGTGCTCGACGAGGACCGCAGCATCGACCTGCTCTGCGTCGGCTCCAACCCGGCCGAAGGGCGCGGCAAGCTGGTCTCGTTCCTGGCCGGCCACCTGGCCGGAAGGCTGACGATTCCGCTGATCATCGTGCCCGGCACCCTGTCGGACGAGCAGATCGTCAACATCACCTGAGCCCCCGCCGGACCCGGCGTTTGGCGCATATCTGGTATGCGCGCAGCGCCGGACACTTCATTTGGCGCTTGACCCTGTGACGTGGATCACTAAGTGATGTCCACGCGCGAACCCTTCCGGGGTCCGGCGCGTTTCTGCCAACGGGAAGGTCTGCCCTTCCCGCGGCCCCTGACGGCCCGATCGAACGGAGTCCTGTCGTGTTCATCCAGACCGAAGATACGCCCAATCCGGCGACCCTGAAGTTCCTGCCCGGCCGTGCCGTGATGACCAGCGGCAATGCCGATTTCGCCGATGCCGAAGCCGCCGAGGTCTCGCCGCTCGCGCGTCGCCTGTTCGATGTCGAGGGTGTCGAGGGCGTCTTCCTGGGCGGCGATTTCGTTTCGGTGACCAAGGCCGAGGCGGGCGACTGGCGCCTGATGAAGCCGGCTCTGCTGGGCGTCATCATGGAGCACTTCATCTCCGGCAAGCCGGTGATCGAAGGCAGCGCCGTGGCGGCCGAGGAAAGCTTCGGCGAGGACGACGCCGAGATCGTTTCCCAGATCAAGGAACTGCTTGAGACCCGTGTCCGCCCGGCCGTCGCCAACGACGGCGGCGACATCGTCTTCCGCTCTTACGACAAGGGCATTGTTCACCTGGTGATGCAGGGCGCCTGTGCCGGCTGCCCCAGCTCCACCATGACGTTGAAAATGGGCATCGAGAATCTGCTCAAACACTACATTCCCGAGGTCGTGGAGGTTCGCCCGGTCCAGTAGCGAGCCGGGCTGCTCCCTTGCCGGCGATCGGGGGATCGCCGGGCACGACCTGCAGCGCGCAGGGGGAAGAAAAGACATGTTGAAACGCTTGCTGTTGGGCGCGGCCCTGGTTGCCGTGGCCATGCCTGCGGAATCCGCCAGCGTCATCTGGCCGGGCACGCCCGGCGCCATGATCGACCAGAGCGACACCGAAACGGTTGTTTCCACCCCCGCGCTTTCGGGTGCTGCGGCGAATCTTCCCGGCGGCGATGCCGCCACCCTGGACGCCCTGCTTTCGGCCGCGGGCCTGCGGGTGGCGCAGGTGCGCACCGGCGCCAGCGCCGTGCCGCGCCTCTACGTCGAATCCATGCCCACCGACATGGCGCAGATCGACCAGGCGGCCGAGCGCAAGCGCATCTTCATCAAGGTCATGCTGCCGCTGGTGCTGGCCGCCAACGAACGCCTGATCGCCGACCGCGCCGAGATCGCCTATCTCTCCAGCCGTCTTGAGATGGGCGAGGCGCTGACGCCGCAGGAAACGCGCTGGCTCGACGCCATGCTGGAGCTGTTCTACGTCGAGAACGGCGACCTCGCCGAACTGCTCGCCCGCGTCGATGTCATCCCGCCTTCCCTGGCGCTGGCCCAGGCCGCACAGGAATCGGGCTGGGGCACCTCGCGTTTCGCCCACGAGGGCAATGCCGTGTTCGGCCAGCGCACCTGGCAGGAGGGCGCGGGCCTCGACCCCGCGGGCCTCAACAATCCGGGTTTCGAGGTTCAGGCCTTCAACGGCCTGAAGGATTCGGTCTTTGCCTATCTGGTGAACCTGAACCGCCACCCGGCCTACCAGCACCTGCGCGACCTGCGCGCGCAGATGCGCGAGGAGGGCGTGGAGCCCGACGGCATGACCCTGGCCGCGGGCCTGGACGACTATGCCGAGGCGCCCGACTACATCGCCAAGATCCGCGCCCTGATCAGCGTCAACAACCTGACCGATTTCGACGCCGCCCGCCTGGCCGACGCCACCGAATAACTCGCCCTAGTCTTCGGCGCCCGGCACCAGGAAGGGCATGCCGAACCAGCGGAACCGTCCGTCGGCCGTGTGCAGCGTGCAGTTGAGGCGC
>CALLQH010000365.1 GCA_938014945.1 uncultured bacterium
CGCCAGGCCGGGTAGAGCGTGGCAAGGAAGGTGAGGCCCAAAGCCATCGCGACGATCGTGGCGACCTCGCTCCAGTCGACCTTCGCGGGGATCTGGGAGAGGAAGTAGATCTCGGCCGGGAACAGTTCGGTACCGCTCAGAAGCTGGATGAACTGGCGGATTTCCTCGATGTAGACGCAGAACAGCACGCCGATGGTAAGGCCGAGCATAGTGCCCGCGACGCCGATGCTGGCGCCGGTGAGCAGGAAGATCTTCATTACCGAGCCGCGCGTGGCGCCCATGGTGCGGATGATGGCGATATCGCCGTTCTTGTCCTTCACCAGCATGATGAGGCTGGAGATGATGTTGAAGGCCGCGACCACGATGATGAGCGTCAGGATGAGGAACATCACGTTCCGCTCCACCTGCAGCGCGCCGTAGAGGTGGCTGTTGGTCTGCTGCCAGTCGACGACGCGCACCGGCCCGGCGATCTGCTGGGCGGCCTCGCGCACGGCGGCAGGCTGTTCTGGATGGCGCAGCATCAGTTCGACCTGGGTCACCTTGCCCGGCAGGCGGAAATAGACCTGGGCTACATCGAGCGGCATGAAGACGACGCTGGAATCGTATTCGTACATGCCGACCTGGAAGATGCCGACGATGCGGTAGGCGACCGAGCGCGGCACCGTGCCGAAGGCCGTGGGCATGCCCTTGGGCGAGACCAGCGTGATCTCGTCGCTGTAGTTGAGACCGAGCTTGAAGGCGAGCCGCGAGCCGACAATGACGCCGGGCTGTCTGCCGAAATCGCTGATGTTGCCGATCTTCAGGGCATCGAGCAGCGCCGGCTGGTCGGCGAAGTCCTGTGGCCGCATGCCGCGCACCAGAACACCCGCCTGCCCGCTGGGCGAAGCGGCAAGCACCTGGCCCTCGACCAGCGGCACCACCAGATCGACATCGGGAATGCGCTGGAGTTCGCGGATCAGGCCGTCATCCTCCGGCAGGCCTTCGCCAGTGCCGACTACCGAGACATGGCCGTTGAAACCCAGGATGCGGCCGATCAGTTCGGCCCGGAAGCCGTTCATCACCGACATCACGATGATGAGCGCGCCGACACCCAGGCAGATGCCCAGCAGCGAGAAACCCGCCGTCACCGAGATGAAGCCCTCCTGCCTGCGCGCCCGCAGGTAGCGGAAGGCGACCGTGCGCTCGAATGCGCTGATCACGCGCTGCCTTCCAGAATGCGCGACATCGCCGAATCGACGGAGAGTTCGTGCTTCTCGCCGGTGGCGCGGCGCTTGAGCTCCACAGTGCCGGCCTTGACGCCGCGGGGACCGACGGTGAGTTGCCAGGGCAGGCCGATCAGGTCCATGTCGGCGAACTTCACCCCTGCCCGCTCGTCGCGGTCGTCGTGCAGCACCTCGACCCCCGCGTCCTGCAGCTTGGCGTCGAGATCGGAAGCGACCGTATCGCAGTCGGCATCGCCCGACTTCAGGTTGATGAGGCCGACATCGAAGGGGGCGACCGCATCGGGCCAGATGATGCCGGCATCGTCGTGGCTCGCCTCGATGATGGCGCCGGCCAGACGTGAGACACCGATGCCGTAGGAGCCGCCATGCAGCAGGCGGCGCTCGCCGTCCGGCATGGTGACAGCGCAGCCCATGGGCTCGGAGTACTTGGTGCCGAAATAGAAGATATGGCCAACCTCGATGCCGCGCCGCTCGACCAGGCGGTCGGCGGGAACCGGGCACTTGGCCGGGTCGTGTTTCTCGTCCGTGGCGGCATAAAGCGAGGTCCAGGACTGCACGATCGGTTCGAGATCAGCGGTAAAGTCGACATCGTCCTGGCGGGGGTCACGCTCCAGCAGCGCGGCATCGGCATAGACCGCGGATTCGCCGGTGTCGGCCAGGATGATGAACTCGTGACTGAGGTCACCGCCGATGGGACCGGAATCGGCTGCCATGGGAATCGCCTTCAGGCCCATGCGCGCATAGGTCCGCAGGTAGGCGACGAACATGATGTTGTAGGAACGCTTGGCGCTCTCGAAGTCGAGGTCGAAGCTGTAGCCGTCCTTCATCAGGAACTCGCGCCCGCGCATGACGCCGAAGCGCGGCCGGATCTCGTCCCGGAACTTCCACTGGATGTGGTAGAGGTTACGCGGCAGATCGCGGTAGCTCTTGATGTCGTCCCGCACGATCTGGGTGATCTGCTCCTCGTTCGTGGGGCCGTAGAGCATGTCGCGCTCATGGCGGTCCGTGATGCGCAGCATCTCGGGCCCATAGGCATCGTAACGCCCGCTTTCGCGCCACAGGTCGGCGCTCTGGAGTGTGGGCATCAGCACGGGATGGGCGCCCGCGGCCTGCATCTCCTCGTGCACGATGTTCTCGATGTTCTTCAACACCCGGAAGCCCAACGGCAGCCAGGAATAGATGCCGGCCGAAGCCTGGCGCACCATGCCGGCGCGCAGCATCAGGCGGTGGGAGACAATGGTGGCCTCTGAAGGCGTGTCCTTCAGTGTGGGCAGGAAATAGCGTGTCAGACGCATGATTCTGGGTGTCCGGTGACGTTGGGCGGGCAATCTATGCCAAGCCGGTGACCAATCAAAGGCAAGTCAGGGCCGCTCGACATGATCGAGGCCCGAGCGCAGCCAGGCCGGCCCCGCCCCCATGATGCGGGCAAAGACCGGGCAGCGGGCGGTATGCGCCCCGGGCAGGTAGCCCGTGGAAAGCAGGAATTCCTCGACAACGAGCGGGCCTGTGAAGACGAAGGTCTTGCGGAACAGCTTCGTCCACTCCTCCCGGGTCCGCGGATGGTGGCCTTCCAGCCAGGCATGGAAGCCGCCGTGGCTCTCGCGCAGGCCGATGATGCGCCGGGCGTTCTCGATGGCGGCGTCGATCTTCTTGCGGTTGCGGATGATGCCCGCATCGCTCAGCAGGCGCGCAATGTCGCTCGCGCCGAAGCCGGCCACCGTATCGACATCAAAGCCGGCATAGGCCTTACGGAAGTTCTCCCGCTTGCGCAGGATCGTCGCCCAGGAAAGGCCGGCCTGGTTGATCTCCAGCACCAGCCGCTCGAAGAGCGCGTTCTCGTCCTCGACCGGGAAGCCGTATTCCGTGTCGTGGTAGCTCTCGTGGACGGGGTTGCCCGGCGCGGTCTGGCAGTAGGTCTGGCTCATGGCGCATCGCCGTAGATCAGGCCGCGGAAATCGACCCAGCCCTGGTTGTCGAGCAGCCAGGCCCCGCCCACCAGAACGATGGTGATGAGCGTCGTCGCCAGCGCCTTGCGCCAGAGCATCGGGTTGACCGGCGCGCCGGGCTCCTGACCGGGCTCGAGTTCGTTTGCTTCGGGCCTGCGCACACCAACGGGCAAGGTGGCAAAGAACACCACCCACCAGACGATCGTGAAGACGACGATGAGACCGAAGACGGACACTGCGCCCTAGACCTGTTCGAGTTCGACAAGGGTGCCGCAGGCGTCCTTGGGGTGCAGGAAGACCACCGGCTTGCCGTGAGCGCCGATCTTCGGCTTGCCGTCACCCAGCACGCGCATGCCACCTGCCGTGACCTGCGCCACGGCGGCATCGATGTCCTCGACCTCGTAGCAGACATGGTGCATGCCGCCTGACGGGTTCTTGGCAAGGAACGCCGCGACGGGCGAGTTCTCGCCCAGCGGGTGCAGAAGCTCGATCTTGGTGTTGGGCAGTTCGATGAACACGGTCGTCACGCCATGGGCGGGCTGGTCCACCGCTTCGGAAACCGTCGCACCCATGGTGTCGCGGTAAAGCGCGGTCGCAGCGGCCAGATCGGGCACGACGATGGCGACGTGGTTGAGGCGTCCAAGCATGGGTTCGGGCTCTCCTAGACTCTGACCAATTGTACTTCCACGACCGGCCTGCGGTCGAATTCCGAGCGCAGCATGCGGCGGACGGCAACACGCACGGCCTCGCGCACGGTTTCGTCGTCGCGCCGGCGGGGGCCGGAAAGCCCCTCGACCGCATCCGCAGCCTCGTCGGAGAGATCATCGAGAAACTCGGTGTCCTTGCCGTTTTCCAGCAGGCCATGGGCGCTGACCACCGGATCAGCCATCAGCTCGCCCTTGCGGTCGACGACGATGGTGACGAAGGCGGCGCCGTTGAACATCATCTTGCGCCGCTCGCGCACGATGTTGCCGTTGACCGGAATGGTCCCGCGTCCGCTCCAGGCGAGGCGCCCGTGGGTGACATGATCGACGATCTCGGGCTTGCCCGGCGCCAGGCGCACCAGGGAGCCGTTTTCGGCGATCACCGTCTGTGGCACCTGCAGGCCCTTGGCGAGCGCGGCATGTTCCATCATGTGGCGCAGTTCGCCATGAACGGGCACGGCGATCTTGGGGCGGATGAGCTGGTACATGCGGGCGAGTTCGTCCCGGTTGGGATGGCCCGAGACATGGACAAAACGGTCCTTCTCCGTGATGACCTCGACGCCCAGGCGGGTCAGGCGGTTGATCAGGTCGAAGATCGCCTTCTCGTTGCCCGGGATGATCTTGGAGGAAAAGATCACGGTGTCGCCGCGCTCCAGCTCCAGCGCGGGATGGTTGCCGTCGGCGACGCGCGAGAGGGCGGCGTTCCCCTCCCCCTGGCAGCCGGTCATCATGTAGAGCACCTTGTCGACCGGCAGGTGCTCGGCATCGCGATCGCTGAGGAAGCGCACGCCTTTGGGCAGATAACCGGTCTCGCGCGCGCAATCGAGGATACGGAAGATCGAGCGGCCGACCGCGACGACGCTGCGCCCGTTGGCCGCCGCCGCCTCGTGGATGGTGAGCAGCCGGGCGAGATTGCTGGCGAAGGTGGTGACCGCGACGCGGCCGTCCAGCTCGCCGATCAGTTCGGTGAGGCTCTTGCGCACGTCGGCCTCCGAACCGGAGGTGCCGGAGCGGAAGACATTGGTCGAATCGCAGACCATGGCGAGCACGCCCTCGTCGCCGAAGGCCTCGAGCGCTGCCTCATCGGTCGGCTCGGAGATCAGCGGATCGGGATCGAGCTTCCAGTCGCCGGTGTGCATGATGCTGCCCAGCGGCGTCGTGATCTTGAGCGCATTGGGCTCGGGGATCGAATGGGTGAGTGTCACCAGCTCGACCTTGAAGGGGCCGAGGTCGATGGAGCCGCCGAGCGGCACCTCCGTGATGACCATGTTCTCGATGCCGTCGGCACCCTCGTCGATCTTGCGCCGCAGCAGGGCCGCCGCGAAGGGCGTGGCGTAGACCGGACAGCGCAGCAGCGGCCACAGATAGGGCACCGCGCCCAGGTGATCCTCATGGGCATGGGTGATGACGAGGCCGACCAGGTTGTCGCGCCGCTGCACGATGTAGGTCATGTCGGGCATCACCAGGTCGATGCCGGGCAGTTCCTCGCCGGCAAAGGTGATGCCGAGGTCGCACATCAGCCATGAACCGTCGTACTCGTAGAGGTTGAGGTTCATGCCGATCTCGCCCGCTCCGCCGAGGGGCAGGAAGTGCAGCGCCGGTTTTGCGCGTGGCACGATCACTGCTCCCCGGGCGTCGAACGGCGCCAGACCTCGCGCAGGCCGCGCACGGTGATGTCGGGATCAAAGGTATCGATGGCGTCGGTCGCCGCGTCGAAAAGCGGCGCCAGGCCGCCGGTGGCGATGACACGCATGGGCTGGTCGTATTCTTTCTTGATGCGGGCGACGACGCCCTCGATGAGGCTGACATACCCCCAGTACACGCCCGACTGCATGCACGCCACTGTGCTGGTGCCGATGACCTTGGCGGGCTTGGCCACACCGATGCGCGGCAGGCGCGCTGAAATGCGGTGCATGGCGTCCAGCGCCAGGTTGATGCCGGAGGCGAAGACGCCGCCGGAGAAGCCGCCGTCGGCATCGACCACGTCGAAGGTGGTGGCCGTGCCGAAGTCGATGACGATGAGCGGGCCGCCGAAGCGGATGAAGGCGCCCACGGCGTTGACGACGCGGTCCGCGCCCGCCTCGGCCGGGGAATCGATGCGCAGGGGAATGCCGAGCGTGGCGTTCTCGCCGACGACGATGGGATCGGTGTGGAAGTGCTTGCGGCACAGGGTCTTCAGGTCGAACAGAGCCTGGGGCACCACGCTGGAGATGATCGCCTGGCCGACACGCTTGGAATCGACATCGTTGAGCGCCAGGAGCTGATGCAGCCAGACGGCGTACTCGTCGCCCGTGCGGTCGGTGCGGGTGCCGATGCGCCACTGGCCCAGCAGCTCGTCGCCGTCGAAGACGGCAAAGACGGTGTTGGTGTTGCCCTGGTCGATGGCCAGAAGAAGACCGTTCATGCCGCGTCCTCCAGGAAGAGCGAGCCCGAAATCACCCGATGACGTACGAGATCGGCGCTTTCGAGGACCAGAGCCCCTTCCCCGTCGATATCGACCAGCGCCCCGGAGAGGTTACGGGATCCGTCCTCGATGCGCACGGCCTGCCCCAGTCCCGCCGCGCGGGCCAGCCAGTCGGCGCGCAGGGCGCCAAAGCCGCCCTGCTCCCATTGCAGGTACCGGGCGTGAAGCCGGGCGCACATGGCTTCGAGCATCGCATCGCGGCCGATGCCCGGGGCGCCCAGATAAGCCAGATCGCCGATCCGCAGGCCGGGAAACTGGGGATGGCTGACAAGGTTGATGCCGATACCGACGATCAGGTGATCGACCCGGTCGCCCGAAGTCGCCGCCTCCACCAGGATGCCGCAGACCTTGTGACCGTCGACGTGGACGTCGTTGGGCCACTTGCAGCGCGCCGCAGGCAGTGCTGGGGCGACCATGTCGATGGCCTCGGCCACGGCGAGACCGGAGACGAGCGCGATCTGGGCGGCCTGCTCGGGCCCGCCATGGGGCCGCAGGATGAAGGAGGTGTAGGAGTTACCCGGCGGTGCGGCAAAACTCTTGCCCCGTCGCCCCCGCCCGGCGGTCTGAGAGACCGCGCGGACCACGGTCCACGCGGGAGCGCCCGCCATGGCGCGGGCGGCCGCCTCGTCGTTGGTGCTGCCGACGGTGTCGAGATCGATCAGGGCAAAGGGCGCCAGCAGCGCCATCCTCACTCCAGGGCGGCGGTCTGCGCCTCCCCGCCGGCGACGATGCCGAGCGAGCGAGAGGCCGCATCGGCGCCGTCGAGCACGGGGCCCGTATAGACGAAGAAGAGCAGCGTGAAGGCCGCCGCAATGCCGATCACCCAGGAAAGCTCGCGACCCACGGGGCGGTCGAAGGCATCGCCCGCCTCGTCGAAGTACATCACCTTGACGATGCGGATGTAATAGAAGGCGCCGACCGCGCTGGTCAGCACGCCGATCACCGCCAGGGTGTAGAGCCCCGCGTTCACCGCCGCCAGGAAGACGTAGAACTTGCCGAAGAAGCCTGCGAGCGGCGGGATGCCGGCCATCGAGAACATGAAGATGGCAAAGGCCGCAGCAAGCCCGGGATTGGAGCGCGAGAGCCCGGCGAGATCAGAGATATCCTCCACCATGCGCTGCTGGCGGCGCATGGCCAGGATGCAACCCCACGCGCCGATGCCCATGGCGATATAGGTCGCCAGGTAAATCGCGATGCCGTTGATGCCTTCGGCCGTACCGGCGGCAAGACCGACCAGGATGTAGCCGACATGGCCGATGGAGCTGTAGGCCATCAGGCGCTTGATGTTGGTCTGCGCGATGGCGCCGAAGGCGCCGAGCAGCATGGAGGCGACCGCGAGCAGGAAGACGATCTGCTGCCATTCGGCAAACAGGCCGCCGAAGGGCCCGGTGAGCACGCGGATGAGCAGCGCCACCGCCGCGACCTTGGGCGCAATGGAGAAGAACGCAGTGACCGGCGACGGCGCGCCCTCATAGACGTCCGGCGTCCACATGTGGAACGGCACGGCCGAAACCTTGAACGCCAGGCCCGCTGCGATGAAGACGAGGCCGACGACGACGCCCAGCGAGATGTCCGAGCCGTTGCCGAGTTCGGCCGCCAGGGCGGTAAACGAGGTCGTGCCGGTGAAGCCGTACACCATGGAGGCGCCGTAGAGCAGCATGCCCGAGGCGACCGCACCAAGGACGAAGTACTTCAGGCCGGCTTCGGTGGAACGCAGGCTGTCGCGCTGGAAGGCGGCGCAGACGTAAAGCGCCAGGGACTGCATCTCCAGGCCGATGTAGAGCGACATCAGATCGTTGGCCGAGACCATGACGAACATGCCGAGCGTGGCGAAAACGATCAGGACCGGGAATTCGAACCGCTCCATGCCCTCGCGCCGGATGTAGCCAAGCGACATCACCAGGGTCAGACCGCTGCCGATCAGGATCAGCGTCTTCATGAAGGCGCCGAAAGTATCGTCGATGATGAGGCCGTCGAAGGCGGTGCCTGCCCTGCCCGTGTTGACCAGCACGCCGGCAACGATGAAGACCAGGATGGCCAGGCCGACGATCAGGCGCGTGGCGCGGTTGCTGGTGAAGACGCCGAGCATGAGCAGCGCCATGCCGGCGACCGCGAGCCAGAGCTCCGGCAGCGCCGTCTGGAGATCGGAGAGTGCGAGTTCGTTCATCACCGTCTCCCTAGTTGCCGGCCGCTTGGGCCATGTCGATGGCGGGCTGGACCTGGGCGACCAGGTTCTCGACCGAGGCGTGCATGACGTTCAGGAACGGATCGGGCCACACGCCCATGACCAGCACGATGATGATCAGCGGCACGAAATAGGCCAGTTCCCGCCGGTTGACGTCGAGGATGCTCTTGAGATCCTCGTGAACCAGTTCGCCGAAGACGACACGGCGGTAGAGCCAGAGCATGTAGGTCGCACCCAGGATGATGCCGGTGGTGGCCAGCATCGCGACCCAGGTGTTGTCCTGGAAGACGCCGATGAAGACGAGGAACTCACCCACGAAACCGGAGGTTCCAGGCAGGCCCACCGAGGCCAGCATGAAGACCATGAAGATGAAGGCGTACATCGGCATGCGGTTCACGAGACCGCCGTAACGCGCGATGAGGCGCGTGTGGATACGGTCGTAGACGACGCCGACGCAGAGGAAAAGCGCCGCGGAGACGATGCCGTGGGAGAGCATCGTGTAGATGCCGCCCTCGATGCCCTGCTGGTTCAGCGCGAAGATGCCGAGCGTGACGAAGCCCATGTGCGCCACCGACGAATAGGCGATGAGCTTCTTCATGTCCTCCTGCATCAGGGCCACCAGCGAGGTGTAGATGATGGCGATGATGGAAAGCGTGTAGACCAGCGGCGTGAAGTAGACCGTGGCGTCCGGCAGCATGGGCAGCGAGAAACGCACGAAACCGTAGCCGCCCATCTTCAGCAGGACACCCGCCAGGATGACCGAGCCGGCCGTCGGCGCCTCGACGTGGGCGTCGGGCAGCCAGGTGTGAAACGGCCACATCGGAACCTTCACCGCGAAGGAGGCAAACATCGCCAGCCAAAGCCAGCGCTGCATCTCCGGCGGGAAGCCGTACTGCATCAGGTCCGGAATGCTCGTCGTGCCGGCAGTGAAGTACATGGTCAGCATGGCAACCAGCAGCAGCACCGAGCCGACCAGGGTGTAGAGGAAGAACTTGAAGGCCGAGTAGATGCGGCGCTGACCGCCCCAGACACCGATGATCAGGAACATCGGGATCAGCATGGCCTCGAAGAAGAGGTAGAAGAGGACGAAATCGAGCGCGCAGAAGACGCCGATCATCAGGCCTTCCATGACCAGGAAGGCGATCATGTATTCCTTCACCCGGTGCTGGATGGCCTGCCAGGAGCACAGGATGCAGACCGGCGTCAGCACGGCCGAAAGCACGACCAGGAACAGCGAAATGCCGTCGATGCCGATGTAGTACTGGATGCCGTAGGCCGGGATCCAGTCGCGCCGCTCGACGAACTGGAACTCCGCCGTCGAGGGATCGAACATCACCCAGATGGCGATGACGACAACCAGGACGATCAGCGAGCACCACAGCGCCGTCAGCCTGGCGTTGTTGGCAACGACTTCCTTGTCCTCGTTGCGGATGGTGATGAGGAACACCGCACCGACGAGGGGCAGGAAAATGGCAAGGGATAGCAACCAGTCGGTCATGTCGGCGCCCCCTAGCCCCAAACCCGGAAGAGGAACCAGCTGACGATCACGGCGACGCCGATCAGCATGGCAAAGGCATAGTGGTAGAGGTAACCCGACTGCAGTGCCTTGGCCCGGCGCGCGATGTCGAGCGTCGCCGCGGCAATGCCGTCAGGCCCCAGCCCGTCGATCACGGCGCCGTCGATGCCCTTCCACAGGCCGTGGCCCAGGCGCATCGCCGGACGCACGAACATCCAGTCGTAGAGTTCATCGAAGTACCACTTGTTCAGCAGGAACTTGTAGATCGGCCGGAACATGCTCGCCACGAGGCCCGGAAGCTGCTGCTTCCACATGTAGGCGATGTAGGCCGTGCCGATGCCCGCCGCGACGATCGCCAGCACCATCGCCTTGACCCAGAACGGGGTCTCCTCGTGGGCCAGCTCGATGACGTTCTCGCCCAGGATCAGGATCGAGTGGCCGAAGAACTCGTGCCCGCCGTGGCCGGTGAACAGGTTCACGAACAGGACACCGCCGCCGATGGCGCCCGCTGCCAGGACCAGCAGCGGCATCCACATGACCTTGGGCGCCTCGTGGACATGATCGAAGTCGTGATCGCTCATGCGCGTGCGGCCATGGAAGGTCATGATGATGAGGCGCCAGGAATAAAGCGCCGTCAGGAAGGCCGCGCCGACGCCCAGCCAGAAGGCGTATCCGCCCATGGGCGAGGACGAGACGAAGGCCGATTCGATGATCAGGTCCTTGGACCAGTAACCCGCGAAGATCGGCACGCCGGCCAGCGCCAGGCTGCCGATCCACATGTAGGCGTAGGTGATCGGCATCTTCTTCCAGAGGCCGCCCATGCGGCGCATGTCCTGTTCGTCATGGACGCCGTGGATGACAGCGCCCGAGCCCAGGAACAGCAGCGCCTTGAAGAAGGCATGGGTGAAGAGGTGGAAGATGGCCACCGGATAGGCGCCCACGCCGCAGGCAAAGAACATGTAGCCGAGCTGGCTGCAGGTCGAATAGGCGATGACGCGCTTGATGTCGTTCTGGCAGATGCCGACGGTCGCAGCGAAGAAACAGGTGGTAGCGCCGATGAAGGCGACGACCATCAGGGCATCGGGCGAATACTCGAACATCGGTGACAGGCGCACGACCATGAACACGCCCGCCGTCACCATCGTCGCTGCATGGATCAGCGCGGAGACGGGCGTGGGGCCCTCCATGGCGTCAGGCAACCAGGTATGCAGCGGCATCTGCGCCGACTTGCCCATGGCGCCGACGAACAGCAGCAGGCAGAGCGTGGTCATGATGTCGAGGTTCATGCCCAGGAAGTTGAAGCTCTGCCCGGCGATGTCGGGGGTGGCGTCGAACACCGCCTCGAAGGAGACGGCCTTGAAGACCATGAAGACGCCCATGATGCCGAGCGCGAAGCCGAAGTCGCCGACGCGGTTGACGACGAACGCCTTGATCGCGGCGGCATTGGCGCTGGGGCGTTTGTACCAGAAGCCGATCAGCAGATAGCTGCAGACACCCACGCCTTCCCAGCCGAAGAACATCTGCACGAAGTTGTCTGCCGTCACCAGCATCAGCATCGCGAAGGTGAACAGCGAGAGATAGGCGAAGAACCGCGGGCGGTGCGGATCATGGCTCATGTAGCCGATCGAATAGACGTGCACGACCGCGGAGACGGTGGTGACGACCACCAGCATCACGGCGGTGAGCTGATCGACCATGATCGACCAGTTCACCTCGAAGGCGCCGACGTCCATCCAGTTCATCAGGTAGATGGTGCGGACATGGCCCTCGACCGCGACGTCGAAGAAGACGATCCAGGAGAGGATCGCAGCGGCGATCAGCAGCACCGAATTGAAGATCGGCGCCCACTTGTCGCCGATCCAGCGGCCGAACAGGCCAGCGGCGATGGCGCCGATAAGCGGCAGGAAGACGATGGCGGCGTGCACGGTCGATCAGCCCTTCATCAGGTTGATGTCTTCGACCGCGATCGAGCCGCGGTTGCGGAAATAGACGACGAGAATGGCAAGGCCGATGGCGGCTTCCGCGGCCGCCACGGTCAGCACCAGCATGGCGAAGACCTGGCCGACGAGATCGCCGAGCGCGACCGAGAAGGCCACCAGGGTGAGGGTGACCGCCAGCAGCATCAGTTCGACCGACATCAGGATGATGATGACGTTCTTCCGGTTCAGGAAGATGCCGAGGATGCCCAGTGTGAACAGGATCGCGGCGACGGTGAGATAATGGGCAAGACCGATTTCCATGTCAGACGCCCTCCCCCGGCCGGATCTTTCGAATCTCGATGGTATCGCCCGGTTTGGTCGCCACCTGGCGGGCGATCTTCTGCCGCTTGACGTCGCGGTGACGCAGGGTGAGCACGATGGCGCCCATCATGGCGATCAGCAGGACGATGCCCGCGCCCTGGAACAGGAAGGCATAGCGTGTGTAGAGCACCTGGCCGAGCTGTGCGGTGTTGGAATACTCCGACATGGCCGCCGTCGGCGTCTGCGCCATGGCGGCGAGCTCCGGAGAGAGCTGCCAGCCGCCCAGCACCATGATGAGCTCGATGACCAGCACGAGACCGATCAGGGCGCCCACCGGCAGGTACTGCAGGAAGCCCTGGCGCAATTCGGTGAGATTGATGTCGAGCATCATGACGACGAAGAGGAACAGCACCGCCACCGCGCCGACGTAGACCACGACCAGGATCATCGCCAGGAACTCCGCCCCGATCAGGACGAAGAGTGCCGCAGCGTTGAAGAAGGCCAGGATCAGGAACAGCACCGAATGCACGGGATTGCGCGACGCGATCACCATCACGGCCGATGCCAGCAGCACGGCGGCAAAGAGGTAGAAGGCTAGGGTCTGGAGGATCATCGATGCGCTCTCTTCGGCTCAGCGGTAGGGCGCGTCGGCGGCGAGACGGGCAGCAATCTCCATCTCCCAGCGATCGCCGTTATCGAGCAGCTTCTGCTTGTCATAGAAGAGCTCGGCGCGGGTCTCGGTCGCGAATTCGAAGTTCGGGCCCTCGACAATGGCATCGACCGGGCATGCTTCCTCGCACAGGCCGCAGTAGATGCACTTGGTCATGTCGATGTCGTAGCGCGTCGTGCGGCGGCTGCCGTCCTCGCGCGGTTCGGCCTCGATGGTGATGGCCTGCGCGGGGCAGATCGCCTCGCACAGCTTGCAGGCGATGCAGCGCTCCTCGCCGTTGGGATAACGGCGCAAGGCATGCTCGCCACGGAAACGCGGCGACAGCGGCCCCTTCTCATAAGGGTAGTTCACCGTGGCGCGGCGCTTGAACATGTAGCTGAACGTCTTCGCCATGCCCGAGGCAAGTTCGGCAAGCAGAAGGGTTCTGGCAGTGCGGTCGAGAAACGCCATCAGCGAGTCCCTCCTTGAACGGGGCCGGGCCTTACCATGGTGGTCTTCATCGCGGCAACCAGTCGAAGGCGACAAGCGCGCCGGCAACGATGACGACCGAGGCCAGCGAGATCGGCAGGAAGACCTTCCAGCCCAGGCGCATGAGCTGGTCGTAGCGGTAGCGCGGGAAGGTTGCGCGCACCCAGATGAAGCAGAAGAGCAGCGCGAAGACCTTCAGGATGAACCAGATGAATCCGGGGATCCACGTGAAGGGTTCGACCCCGAAGGGGGCCAGCCAGCCGCCCAGGAACAGGGTTGCGCCCAGGGCCGACAGCAGGATCATGTTGGCGTATTCGCCAAGGAAGAACAGCGCGAAGGTCATCGCCGAATATTCGACGTTGTAGCCCGACACCAGCTCGGATTCCGCTTCGGGCAGGTCGAAGGGCGCGCGGTTCGTCTCGGCGAGCGCGGAGATGAAGAAGATGATGAACATCGGGAAGAGCGGGATGACGTACCACATGCTCTCTTCCTGGGCGTGCACGATCTCGGTGAGGTTCAGCGAACCGGCACAGATGAGCACGGTCACCAGCACGAAGCCGATGGAGACCTCGTAGGAGACCATCTGGGCGGCCGAACGCAGGGCTCCCAGGAAGGCGTACTTCGAGTTCGAGGCCCAGCCGGCCATGATGATGCCGTAGACGCCCAGCGACGACACCGCGAACAGGTAGGTGATGCCGACATTGATGTCGGAAAGCACCCAGACGCCCGCAGAGGTCTCGTCGAACGGGATCACCGCCCAGCCGACCATGGCCAGGATGAAGGTGATCATCGGCGCCAGCACGAAGATCACCTTGTTCGCACTGGTCGGGATGATGGTTTCCTTGAGGAACAGCTTGGCGCCGTCCGCAATGGGCTGCAGCAGGCCGAAGGGGCCGACCACGTTGGGACCCTTGCGGATCTGCATCGAGGCCATGACCTTGCGTTCGGCCAGCGTCAGATAGGCGACGCTGATCAGAACCGGCAGAAGAATCGCCAGGATCGACAGCACGATCAGTATGAAGGGCCAGGCCCAGTCGTCCCAGAACATGCTCAGCCCCCCGTTCCGGTCGCCGCGGCGGGGGCAACGAATGCCTCGCTGCACTTGGCCATGGTGATCGAGGCGCGGCTGATGGCGCAGGTCCGGTAGAAATCCTTCACCGGGCTGGCGAAGGCCCCCTCGCCCATGGCGCCCGAAACGCCGAAGGCCTGCCAGTCGGCGGCCATGATCTCGTCGGTCGCGGCCAGATGCGGCACCGCCTTCTGCATGGCGGCGCGCAGCTCGGCATGGCTGTCGAAGGGCAGCGGCCGGCCCAGCATCCCGGAGAGGGCACGCAGGATCGCCCAGTCCTCCCGCGCCTCGCCCGGCGGGAACACGGCGCGGACGGCGTGCTGGGGACGACCCTCCAGATTGACGTAGGTCGCGTTCTTCTCTGTGTAGGCCGCGGCCGGCAGGATCACATCGGCAACGGCCGCACCGGCATCGCCGTGGTGGCCGATATAGATGACAAAGGCGCTGGCAAGCGCGGAGGTATCGCATTCGTCCGCGCCCAGCAGGATCACCGTATCGACCTCACCGGAACGGGCACCCTCGAGGATCGACGCCGTGTTACGGCCACCCGGACCGGGAACAAAGCCCAGATCGAGGCCGCCGACGCGTGATGCCGCCGTCTGCAGCACGTTGAAGCCGTTCCAGTCCTCGGTGACCGCGCCGAAACGCTCGGCGATGGCGTGAGCCGCGCCCAGCACTGCTGCGCCGTCTGCACGCGAGAGGGCGCCGGCGCCGACGATGATCATGGGGCGCTCGGCGTTCTTGAGGATTTCGGCAAAACCGCCCTGCCCGTCCGCCAGGCGCGACAGGCTCTCAGGTCCCGCCCCCAGGTTGGTGACCGGGAAGGTGAGGTCCAGTGCGGGGCCGATCGAGGCGACCTTGAAGCCGCCGCGCCGCCAGCGCTTGCGCAGGCGCGCATTGACCAGTGCCGCCTCATGGCGGGGATCGCAGCCGATCAGCAGGCAGGCGTCCGCTTCCTCGATGCCGGCGATGGTGGTGTTGAACAGGTAGGAGGCGCGGACCGAAGGATCGACCGCCATGCCGTCCTGACGGCAATCGAGATTGGGCGAGCCGAGATCCGCCATCAGCAGCTTGGCGGCATACAGCGTCTCGCAATCGACCTGGTCGCCGGCGATGGCGGCGATCTTCGCGCCGTCGCGACCCTTCAGGCGCGCCGTCACGGCATCCATCGCCTCCTGCCAGGAAGCCTTGGCGAGCATGCCGTCACGCTTCACCCAGGGCGCATCCAGGCGGCGGCGGGTCAGGCCGTCGACGGCAAAACGCGTCTTGTCGGAAATCCACTCCTCGTTGATGTCCTCGTGCAGGCGGGGCAGCACGCGCAGCACCTCGCGCCCGCGGGCATCGACGCGGATGTTGGAGCCGACCGCGTCCATAACGTCGATGGTCTCGGTCTTCTTCAGCTCCCAGGGACGGGCGATGAAGGCATAGGGCTTGGAGGTCAGCGCACCGACCGGGCAGAGGTCGATGATGTTGCCCGACATCTCGCTGTCGAGGCCGTTCTCGATGTAGGTGGTGACCTCGCTGTCCTCGCCGCGCCCGGTCATGCCGAGCTCGGGGACGCCTGCGATCTCCTCCATGAAGCGGATGCAGCGGGTGCAGTGGATGCAGCGGGTCATGAAGGTCTTCACCAGGGGACCGAAGTCCTTCTCCTGGACCGAACGCTTCATCTCGTCGTAGCGGCTGATGCCCTTGCCGTAACCCATGGCCTGGTCCTGCAGATCGCACTCGCCGCCCTGATCGCAGATCGGGCAATCGAGCGGATGGTTGATCAGCAGAAACTCCATGGCGCCCCTCTGCGCCTTGGCGGCGACGGGGCCGCGCGTATGCACGACCATGCCGTCTGCGATGGGCTGGGCGCAGGACGCGACGGGCTTGGGCGCCTTCTCGACCTCGACCAGGCACATGCGGCAGTTGCCGGCAATGGACAGGCGATCGTGGAAGCAGAAACGCGGCACCTCGGCGCCGGCCAGCTCGCAGGCCTGGAGCAGCGTGAGGCGCTTGTCGACCTCGATCTCCTTGCCGTCGATCGTGAGCTTGACGGTATCGACCATGACTGCCCTTCCCTACTCGGCCGCGACGGCGGCGGAGCCGCGATAGGCGTGGATGCGGCGCTCCATCTCCGGCCGGAAATGCCGGATCAGGCCCTGGATCGGCCAGGCCGCGGCATCGCCCAGGGCGCAGATGGTGTGGCCTTCGACCTGGGTCGTGACTTCCAGCAGCATGTCGATCTCCTCGACCGTCGCGTTGCCTTCGATCATCCGGCCCATCATGCGCATCATCCAGCCGGTGCCCTCGCGGCACGGCGTGCACTGACCGCAGCTTTCATGCTTGTAGAACTTCGACAGGCGCCAGATGGCCCGCACGATGTCGGTCGACTTGTCCATGACGATGACCGCCGCGGTGCCCAGACCCGACTTCACCTCCTTGAGGCTGTCGAAATCCATCAGGACGTCGTCGCAGATTTCCTTGGGGATGCAGGGCACGGAGGAACCGCCGGGGATCACCGCCAGCAGGTTGTCCCAGCCGCCGCGCACGCCGCCGGCATGGCGCTCGATGAGCTCCTTGAGCGGGATGCCCATCTCCTCTTCCACGTTGCACGGCTTGTTCACGTGGCCGGAGATGCAGAAGATCTTGGTGCCGGTGTTCTTCGGCCGGCCGAGCGAAGCGAACCACTCGCCGCCGCGGCGCATGATCGTGGGGCTGACCGCCACGGTCTCGACGTTCGTCACGGTCGTCGGGCAGCCGTAGAGACCGGCCATGGCCGGGAACGGCGGCTTCAGACGCGGCTGGCCCTTCTTGCCTTCCAGGCTTTCGAGCAGCGCGGTTTCCTCGCCGCAGATATAGGCGCCGGCGCCGCGGTGCAGGTAGACGTCGAAGTCGTAACCCGACCCGGAGGCGTTCTTGCCGATGAGACCGGCGTCATAGGCCTCGTCGATGGCGCGCTGCAGGGCAACCGCCTCGGCATAAAACTCGCCTCGGATGTAGATGTAGGCCGCCGTGGCGCGCATGGCGAAACCGACGATCAGGCAGCCCTCGACCAGCTTGTGCGGGTCGTGGCGCATGATCTCGCGGTCCTTGCAGGTGCCGGGCTCGGACTCGTCGGCATTGACGACGAGGAAGGCCGGCTGACCCTCGGGGCGTTGCTTGGGCATGAACGACCACTTGAGGCCCGCAGGGAAACCGGCGCCGCCGCGGCCGCGCAGCTCCGACTTCTTGGCCTCGTCGATGATCCAGTCCTGACCCTTGGCGAGAATGTCCTTGGTGCCGTCCCAGTCGCCGCGTGCCTTCGCCGCATCGAGCAGCGGGCTCTCGAAACCGTAGAGGTTCGTGAAGATGCGATCCTTGTCCTGCAGCATGTCAGGCTCCGCCCTTCAGGGTCGTGGGGCCGCCCTCGGGCTCCGAACTGTGACGGCCGTTCTGGGGACCGGGCTTCACCGCCTCGCCGCGGGCAAGCGCTTCCAGCAGGCCGACCATGGTCTGGGGCGTCAGGTCCTCGTAGAAGTCGTCGTTGATCTGCACCATGGGCGCGTTGGCGCAGGCGCCCAGACACTCGACTTCCTTCAGCGTGAACTTGCCGTCGGCCGTGGTCTCTTCCCAGCCGATGCCCAGGTGGTTCATGCAGGCATCGGCAATGCCGTCGCTGTCGCGCAGCATGCAGGGCGTCGTCGTGCAGACCTGGATCAGGTACTGACCGACCGGCTCCAGATTGTACATCGTGTAGAAGGTCGCGACCTCATAGACGCCGACGCGCGGCATCTCGAGCATGTCGGCCACCACATCCATCGCCGCAACTGGCACCCAGCCCATCTGGCGCTGCACGATGTAGAGCAGCGGCATCACCGCGCTCTGCTGGCGGCCCGCCGGATACTTCGCGATGGTTGCCCTGGCCTCGGCGAGATTTTCCTCGGTGAAGGCAAAGCTGGCCGGCTGATGCTCCGGCGCGCTGGGACGTCCGCGTGCCAGACTCATCGGTCGATCTCCCCGAAAACGATGTCCATGCTACCCACGATGGCGGCGGCATCGGCCAGCATGTGGCCCTTGCACAGGAAGTCCGTCGCCGACAGGTGCAGGAATCCCGGGCCGCGGATCCGGCAGCGGTAAGGCCGGTTGCCGCCGTCGGAGACGAGATAGACGCCGAACTCGCCCTTGGGCGCCTCGACGGCCGCATACACCTCTCCCTCGGGCACATGATAACCCTCGGTATAGAGCTTGAAGTGATGGATCAGCGCTTCCATCGAGTTCTTCATCTCGGACCGGCGCGGCGGCGCGACCTTGGGATCGGTCGTCTTCACCGGGCCGGTCGGCATGTCGGCAATCGCCTGCTTGATGATGCGAATGGACTGCCGCATCTCCTCGATGCGCACCATGTAGCGCTCGAAGCAGTCACCGGTCTTGCCGACGGGAATGTCGAAGTCCATCTCGCCGTAGACATCGTAAGGCTGCGATTTGCGCAGGTCCCAGGGCACGCCCGCCGAACGCAGCATCGGGCCGGAGAAGCCCCAGTCGATGGCGTCCTCCTGCGAGATCATGCCGATCTCGATGCAGCGCTGCTTGAAGATGCGGTTGTTGTTCAGCAGGTGCTCGATGTCGGCAATGATCGCCGGCAGCGTATCGACATAGTCGTCGATCATCTTGGCCAGACCCGCGGGCATGTCGCGGCCGACGCCGCCCGGGCGGAAATACGCCGCGTGCATGCGCGCACCCGAGACCGCCTCGTAGAACTCCATCAGCTTCTCGCGCTCCTCGAAGGCCCACAGGGCGGGCGTGAGGGCGCCGACGTCCATCGCGAAGGTCGTGACGTTCAGCAGGTGGTTCAGCAGGCGGGTGATTTCGGAGAAGAGGACGCGGATGAACTGCGCGCGGCGCGGCACCTCGATGCCGAGCAGCTTCTCGGTCGCCAGGGCAAAGGCATGCTCCTGGTTCATCGGCGAGACATAGTCCAGCCGGTCGAAATAGGGCACGGCCTGCAGGTAGGTCTTGTACTCGATCAGCTTCTCGGTGCCGCGGTGCAGCAGGCCGATATGGGGATCGGCGCGCTCAACCACCTCGCCGTCCATCTCCAGCACCAGGCGCAAAACGCCATGGGCCGCGGGATGCTGCGGGCCGAAGTTGATGGTCGTGGTCTTGATCTCGACCTCAGCCATGGTCCTTGCCTCCCTCGGCCTTTTCGTCACCGGGAAGGAAGTCGCGCGAACCCTCCCAGGGCGAGAGATAGTCGAAATTGCGGAAGGCCTGGGTCAGCTTCACCGGCTCGTAGATCACGCGCTTCTCGTCCTCGTCGTAGCGCATCTCGACGTAGCCGGTCAGCGGGAAGTCCTTGCGCTGGGGATGGCCCTCGAAGCCATAGTCCGTGAGGATGCGGCGCAGGTCGGGATGGCCCGAGAAATAGATGCCGTACATGTCCCAGACCTCGCGCTCCAGCCACAGGGCGCCGCTCCAGACATCGACCATGGAGGGTATCGGCATCATCTCGCCGACGGGCACCTTGACCCGCAGGCGGATGTTGTGGCGCAGCGACAGCAGGTTGTAGACGACATCGAAGCGTTCGGCGCGCTGGGGCCAGTCGACCGCCGTGACGTCGATGAGCTGGCGGAACATGCAATCGGTATCGTCGCGCAGCCAGGTCATCAGTTCGACCAGGCGCTCGGCGCGGGCATGCAGCGTCGCCTGGCCACGGTCGAACGTGGTCTCGCCGACGGTATCGGAAAAGCGCGCCGATGCGGCGGCACCGATTTCGATCAGAGCTTCGGACATGAGTCGGTTCCCGATCGTCTAGCGGCGAATGGTGCCCGTGCGCCTGATCTTCTTCTGCAGCTGCAGAATGCCGTAGACCAGCGCTTCGGCCGTCGGAGGACAGCCGGGAACATAGATATCGACAGGAACGATGCGGTCGCAGCCGCGCACCACCGAATAGGAATAATGGTAATAGCCGCCGCCGTTGGCGCAGGAGCCCATGGAGATGACCCAGCGCGGCTCGGGCATCTGGTCATAGAGCTTGCGCAGCGCGGGCGCCATCTTGTTGCACAGGGTGCCGGCGACGATCATCACGTCGGACTGACGCGGTGAGGCGCGCGGGATGACGCCGAAGCGGTCGAGGTCGTAGCGGCTCATGTAGGCGTGGATCATCTCCACACCGCAGCAGGCCAGACCGAAGGTCATCGGCCACAGGCTGCCGGTGCGCGCCCAGTTGACCAGCTTGTCGACGTTGGAAAAGACGAATCCCTTGTCCTGGATTTCCTGACCGACGCGCTTGAGAAGCGCGTCCTGGTCGGCGCCCGGGGGGATGTCAGCCAGAAGCGGTTCTACTCCCATTCGAGAGCTCCCTTGCGCCATTTGTAGACGAAGCC
>CALLQH010000366.1 GCA_938014945.1 uncultured bacterium
TGCCGAAGCCACCCTCCTGGGCCTGGCGATGCAGCGCGCGCAGTGCAGCATGCCAGCGCAGGTGATAGGCGACGCCAAGACGCAGGCCGTTCTTCTCGCAGGCAGCGATCATGGCATCGACCTCTTCAAGAGAAAGAGCCATGGGCTTTTCGACCAGCACATGCTTGCCCGCCCTGGCCGCGGCAACCGCCATCGGGGCATGCAGGGCATCGGGCGTCGCGATGATGACGCCGTCGAGATCGGGATCGGCGAGCAGGGTCTCAAGGCTGTCGTGCGCAGGCTCTGGCGAAGCGGCACCGAAGGCCCTGGCGGCCTCCTCCGCGCGCCCTCGATCGCGGCTCAGCACACTCCACAGGCTGGCCTCCCCGGATCGCGCCAGGGCCGGCATCAGCCGGGATCGCGCGATGCCACCAGGGCCGATGACCGCCAGACGAACCGTCATGTTGCGCTCCTTCCGGGTTGTCACAGAGCGTCGAGAGCCATATTCAGCCTCCCACCGGCCGGTCGGGTACAGCCCAGGCGCCCGACAGCCGAAGCCGATAGGTTAGCCCGTTCTCATCCGGTTTTCTCCGTCGCCTGCCCTCTCTCACCATCATCCGGCAAAACCAGGTCTGGCCTGCCGGCTTGAGGCATGCCTATCGTCGCATCATGAGCAGCGGCAAGATGGATCTCCATGGCCACAGGAACCCTTGAGAAGGCCGGGCGCTGGCTCGTCGGCATCGACATCGGCGGCACCTTCACCGATGTCGTGGCGATCAGGGGCCCTGAAATGCGCACGGCCAAGGTCGCAAGCCGCCCGGATGCTCCGGCTGCAGCCATCGGCGATGGCATCGCCGCCGTCGGCCTGTCTCTCGACGACATTGCCAACGTGATCCACGGCACGACCCGGGTCACCAATGCGATCGTCGAGGACAAGCTGCCCCCCGTGGCCCTCATCGCAACGCAGGGCTTCAGTGACAGCATCGAGATCGGGCGTTTGAGACGGCACGACCTGTATCGACTGGACGTGCCGCCCAAGCGCCCTCCCCTGGTCCCTGCGGAGCGCCGCTTCGGCGTCGATGAACGCACGAACTTCAAGGGTGAGATCACGCGCCCCTTGAACCGGGACGCCATAGAACAGGCCGTGGACGAGGTGCGCTGTTCGGGCGTGCGTTCCGTCGCAGTCTGCCTGCTGCACGCCTATGGCAACCCGGAACACGAGCGCACACTGGCAGCGGCGCTCCGGAACGTCGTGCCGCACGTCTCGCTCAGCCATCGCGTCAATCCGGAAGCGCGCGAGTTCGAGCGCGCATCCTCGACCGTGCTGAACGCCGCCGCCATGCCCGTCGCAGTCGATTATATCGATGAGATCCTGGAAGGCTCCGCGCTCGAAGGCCGCTTCCAGCTCTTTCATTCGGCAGGCGGCTATGCCTCGCCGGAGGTCGCCCGCGAACGTCCGCTGATCCTGGCGCTGTCGGGCCCGGCAGCCGGAGTCGCCGGGACTGCGGCCCTGGCACGGGCCAGAGATGAAGACACGCTGCTGACCTTCGACATGGGCGGAACCACGACGGATGTCTGCCTGGTTCGCCACGGCCAGATCGAGGTGGCCAGCGGGCGGTCGATCGGCGGCCGGCCGATCCGCCAGCCCATGGCAGCCGTCGAGACCATCGGCGCCGGTGGCGGGTCCGTCGTGCGTCTGACCCCGGGCGGCCTCACGGTGGGCCCGGACAGCGCCGGGGCGGTACCGGGGCCGGCATGCTACGGCATGGGCGGAACGCTGCCGACCGTGACCGACGCCAACGCCGTGCTCGGCCTGCTCGATCCCGACACCAGGCTCGGCGGCACCATCGCGCTCGACATCGAGAGCGCAAGGCGATCGCTCGCACCGATCGCCGAGGCACTGGGGAAGAGCATCACCGAAACGGCCCTGGGCGTGCACAGGATTGCCAACGCCGCCATGGCGCGCGCCCTGCGGCGTGTCACCGTGGAGCGCGGCATCGACGGCAGGCGATGCACGCTTCTGGCATTCGGGGGCGCCGGGCCGATGCATGCGACCGGGCTCGCCCGAGAGGTCGGCATCCGGCGCATCATCGTGCCGGTCGCCTCCAGTGCCTTCTCGGCCTACGGATGCCTTCTCTCGGACATGTCCTACACGCAGCAGCGCACGGTGCGGCTGCATGGCTCCGCATTCGACGCAGCCGCCTTCGAGCAGACATGTGCGGAGATGCAGGAGGAACTCTCGCGCCCTCTGCGCGACCAGGGGATCGCCGAAGCCGACATCGCCATGGCCCATGTCGGTCTGGCCCGCTACGACGGACAGAGCGAGGCGATCGCGGTGCCGTTTGGCCTGCCGTTCGATCACCATGCCTTCGCGGCCGACTTCAATCGGCAGCACCACGAAATCTTCGGCTATGCCATGGACGAACCCTGGGTTCTGGAAGGGTTGCGGATCACCGCCTCCCGGCCCTCGGGCATCACCTTCGGAAGCGGCGGAGGCGACGGCACAAGCGAGGCGCCCGTCACGGTCGGCCATCGTGACTGCCACTTCGACTCCGGCGGGCCGATCCGCACCCCGTGCATCTCGCGGTCGAGTCTTGCGGCCGGCCGGGAAATCCCCGGCCCCGCGATCATCGTCGATGCCTGGTCCACGACCGTCGTTCCCCCCGGCTGGTCGCTGGAGAGCGACGGCTTCGGCAATCTGGTCATGAGCGAGGCAAGGCCATGAACGACAGGCTTCCGGGAACGCCCCCCCTGCCCCACGAGATCGATCCGTTCCTCGTCGAGGTCATCCGTCACGCCCTCAGCGCGGCCGCCGAGGAAATGTCGCTCGTCATGACGCGCTCGGCGCGGTCCTCGGTGCTGCGCGAAGGTGGTGACCTGTCATCGACGATCACCGACGCCGAAGGCGAACTCGCAGCGCAGGGCCGTGATCTGCCCATGCATCTGGGCGTAATGGCCTACACGGTGAAGCACTTTCTGAAACGGGTACCCAGGGAGCAGCTGCGGCCTGGCGACGCCTGGTTGCTCAACCTGCCCGACGTCGGCGGCAACCACCTGCCGGACGTCAAGCTGATCCGGCCCATTTTCCATCACGGCACGCTGGTTGCCTTTGCCGTCAATCTGGCCCACTGGCCCGACATCGGCGGCGCATGGCCGGGCAGCTACTACGCGGGAGCCTTCGATTCGATCCAGGAAGGTCTTCGCATTCCACCCATGAGGCTCTTCACGAGCGACGGGGTGGATCGCGAGAAGCTGGACTTCATCCTGGCCAATGTCCGCGGGCCCAAGGAGCGCGAGGGCGACATCATGGCCCAGATGGCGGCGACGCGCGCCGGCGAGCGCCGTGTCCTGGAACTCTGCGACGAGCATGGCGCGGAGGTCGTGACGGCCACGCTCGCGAGGCTGTGCGACCTCTCCGAGATCGAGATGCGCGAGGGCCTGCGCGCAATTCCAGACGGCACCTACCGCGGTGTCGATCACATGGACCTCGGCGGCGCCGGAGGCGGCGGCGCCGCCGTGCGGGTCACGATCAGGATCATGGGCGACGAGGCCGAGTTCGACCTCAGCGAATCCGACGACATCGTCACGAACCACTACAACACCACGCCCTTCGTCGTCGGCTCGGCGGTCGCCTATGCGGCGCGGTTGCTCAGCGGCCGCGACATGCAGCAGAACGGCGGCACGCTGCGCCCGATCCGGATCGTCACCCGCCCGGGTTCGCTGCTCGATCCCGGACCCAACAAGCCCGTGGTGGGAGGCAACCACGAAACCTCGCAGCGGATCGTCGACGCCATCTTCCGCGCCATGGAGAACGTGGTGCCGGAGCGGATATCGGCCGGCGGGCCGACGACCACCGCCGTCCTCATCCTGTCGGAGCCGCTGGAGGATGGCACCTGGAAGACGTTCTTCGAGGTCCATGGCGGCGGCGAGGGTGCGCGGCACGACCGTGATGGCTGCCCCGCCGTGCGCGTCCATCTCGGCAACACCGGCAACACGCCCGTGGAGATGATCGAGGCCCTGCATGCCGTCGAGGTCGAGCACCAGGATTTGCGGCGTGGCTCGGGCGGCAGCGGGCAATATCGTGGCGGTGACGGCTATGCCATGACTTACAGGATCCTTGCGCCCCGCATGATGCTGACGACCTGTGTCGACCGCATGGTCGTGCCGCCCTTCGGCCTGCGCGGCGGCGAGGACGGCGAACCCTACCGCCTGACGCTTGTGCGCGGCGCGGATGGCTCGGAACACGCCATACCGGGCGTTGCCAACCTTCAGGTGGAAAGGGGCGACCGCATCATCATCGAGACATGCGGCGGAGGCGGTTTCGGGGCGCCCCGGCCCGGCGCCTCTCTGCCTGCCTGATGTGAACGCGAAACACCATCCGGCCTGTCGAGCGTGGCAGATCGTGCAGGACGGGCTTTTGGGCCATGCTGGCTCCATGCAGACGGGAGGTTGTTCGATGTATCAGATCGATCCCAAGCGTACGGACCTGATCGCGGAATACGACGCCAACCCTGGCGGCCCCCATAGCGGGGAGCTCGCCCTGCTGCTCAACCGCCTGCGCCTCGGCCCGCTCGAGCAACGCTACGTCCCGGTCTGCACGCGGCCCGGCCGCGAATGGGCGGTGGCGAAAATGCCGACCGAACGCGGGCAACCGCTGTCCTTCGTCGAGGGTGCCGTGTTCGACAACGCCGACGATGCGGCCCGCAAGGTGTTCCGCCTGCGCTGGCAGGCCGCAACCGGCCTGGAGCCGGCTCCGAAGACCAACCGCCCGGGCGAGGACCGCTGACATGAAGAAGGTGATCGGCTACACGAACACCTGGAGCGTGGCCCCGGGCGACACGCTGGAGGTCAAGGTCAGCACCTACGGACCGGCAGGCTATCGCGCCGACCTGGTGCGTATCATCTGCGGCGACGACGATCCCGAGCACAGCATCTTTCGCGAGGAGGAACTTGCCGCATCGTTCTCCGGCGACCACGCGGGCAGAACCCAGGAAATGGCCGCCGGCTCCTATGTGCGCATAGCCCCCTCACCCATACTTGGCTCGCTCACAGACTTCACGGTCCAGACCTGGGTCTTTGCCACCACCCCGGACAAGGGCAGGCAGGGGCTTGTCGCCCACTGGGATGCCGATACCGGTTGCGGCTTCGCACTGATGATCGGCGACAACGGCGCCGCAGCCCTCATGATGGGCGACGGTTCCGGCAAGCCCAGAGTGGTATCCTGCGACCGGCCCCTGGCGCCAAGACGCTGGCACCTTGTCGCGGCGAGCTACGACAGCGCGACGGGCGAGGTCGCGCTCCACCAGCACTTCATCGGATCGCCTCTGGAGGCCGACAGTTCATCGCATGCGTCCGGCAAGGCCGCCTTCAAGGCCGCCGACGGCCCCTTGCTCATGGCCGCCCTGCCGGATACGCCCTCGGCCGAGGGCAGGCTCCGGGCCTGCAGCCACTTCAACGGCAAGCTCGACCGGCCCCGCCTGGCGGGCCGCGTCCTGACGCCCGCCGAGAGCCGCGCGCTGGCCTGGGACGCGATGGCGCAGGAGCGCGAGCCTGCCGTGATCGCGTCCTGGGATTTCTCTCGCGATATCGGCAGAAGCCGGGTGCACGACGCCGGGTTCCACGGCCTCCACGGCACCACCGTCAACCTGCCCTCGCGCGGCGTGAAGGGCTTCAACTGGTCGGGCAAGTAGCAGAACTGGCAGCACGCGCCGCAGGAGTACGGCGCCATCCACTTCCACGACGACGACCACTACGATGCCGGATGGCAGACCGACTTCACCTACACCGTGCCGGAGGATCTCAGCAGCGGCGTCTATGCGGTGCGCCTGCGCGCCGGGGACGATGAGTCCTACTGCACCTTCTTCGTGCGCCCGCCACGGGGCCGTGCGACGTCGAAAATCGCCTTCCTCGCCTCGACCGTGACCTACATGGCCTATGCCAACTACCAGTGGCAGATGCACGAGTACTTCGCGGAGGTCACCGACCTCTCCTGGACGCCCTTCGACGGGGATGACCTCTTCCTGCACCTGCATCCTGAAGCCGGCCTCTCGACCTATGACACCCATAGCGACGGCAGCGGCGTGCGTTATGCCTCCCGCCTGCGGCCGGTGGTCAATACGGCGCCGAAGACGGCTCTGGGCAGCTACAACCTCAATCTCGACACCCTCGTGCTGGGCTGGCTCGAGGCCTGCGGCATCGCCTGCGACGTCATCACCGACGAGGACCTGCATCATGAGGGCGTTGCGCTGCTCGAGCGCTACCGCGCCGTGGTGACCGGGGCCCATCCGGAGTACTTCACCACACCGATGTGGGACGGCGTGCGCGGCTATCTGGCCCGCGGCGGTCGCCTCGCCTACCTGGGCGGCAACGGCTTCATCTGGCGCTGCGCCATGTCCGCGGAGATGCCCGGGGTCATCGAGCTTCGCCGCGCAGAGGACGGCATCCGTTATCGCGACGAGGAGCCGGGCGAGTACTACCACGAGTTCACCGGGGAGTACGGCGGTCTCTGGCGCCGCCTCGGCACGGCGCCGCAGGCCCTGGTCGGCGTCGGCACGGTCGCCGTCGGCTTCGACGCATCCGGCGTGTACCGGCGCACACCGGCAAGCCAGGACACCCGTGCGGCGTTCATCTTCGAAGGCATCGGCGAGGACGAGACCATCGGTGATTTCGGCTATCTGGGCGGAGGCGCAAGCGGCGGCGAGATCGATGCCTCCGACCCGATGCTCGGCACGCCGCCCCATGCCCTGGTCGTCGCCAGCTCGGAGGGGCATTCGGAGAACACCTGGCTGGTGCCCGACGAGACCGGCTTCCACCACAGCGCAATGGACGGCGCACAGAACCCCCGCGTGAAGGCCGACATGACGTTTTTCGAGACCCCGGCCGGCGGCGCCGTGTTTTCCGTCGGCTCGATCGCCTGGAGCGCCAGCCTTCCGCACAACGGCTACGACAACAATGTCGCGCGCATCTCGGAGAACGTCCTGCGCCGCTTTCTCGACGACGCGCCCTTCACGATGCCGGCCTGAAACCGAAACGAAGGGACACGCTCAAGACGCCTCGATCACCTGGCGTTCGCGCCGGAACGGCACCCCGTCGGGATCGACCGGCGCGTCCAGTTCGCGCACATAGCGGTGACCCTGATAGACGGCCGCCGCGATGATGCCCGGGGCGTAGCAGTCGCCGATCCGCCGCAGAGACCGGATACCCGCCTTTTCGCACGCCTCGCTTCCGTGCAAAGCCTGCCAAAGGCCATCGTCGGGCAGTCTCGCGGTGACGCTGATCACCCCGGCACAGGCGATCGTGCGTTCACAACGGCCAAGGCCGTCGCGGAACACGGCTTCCTCCGTGCCGACACCGACGAGCGTGTGGCGCACGAGCATACGGACGCCGAGCGCCGCCAGGCGCTCCTCGATGACATGCTGCTCAAGGGTGTATTCGGACCACGGGGCTACGACGGTGGCAGGGGTCGCTAGCCAGGTCTCGCGCCCTTCTCCGGCCATGCGTTCGGCAAGGACGCTCGCCATGTAGTAGCCGTCGTCATCGAAGATCACGACCGGGCCGTCGGGCGGCCTGCGCCCGTCCATGATGTCGTCGGGCGTCAGGAGTGTTGCCCCGCCGGTTACCGGGACCGCCGTCCGCAAGGTGCGGCCGAGGCCGTCGCCGCGCCATGTCGCTCCCGTGGCAAGCGCCACATGCTCGGCACCAAACTCGAGGATATCGGAAGCCTGCAGGGGGCTCTCCCGGAACACCTCGACATTGGCCATCTGCGCAATCTGTCCGGTGCGGTAGTCCCGCACCCGCGCCCATGCCGCAAGGCCAGGGAGACCGGCCTCCCGGCTCACCCGCCCGCCGAGGCTGTCGGACGCCTCGGCAAGGGTCACGCGGTAGCCGGCAAGGCCGGCTGCCCTGGCGGCCTCGAGACCGGCCGGCCCTGCCCCCACGATCAGGACATGGGATTTCGCCCCCGCCGGGGTGACACGCTCGGGATGCCAGCCCTTGCGCCACTCCTCGCCGAAGGTCGGATTCTGGGTGCAGCGCGACGGTGCCGAGAGGTTGTTCCAGGCCGCGCAGATGTTGCAGCCGATGCACTCGCGAATCTCCTCGCTACGGCCTTCCTTGATCTTGTTGGGCAGAAACGGATCCGCAATCGAGGGCCGCGCAGCGCCGATCAGGTCGGTGACGCCGCGCCGGATCGCCGAGACCATGGCATCGGGCGAGGTGTAGCGCCCGACAATGGCCACAGGCTTGGTCGTCACCGTCTTGACGAAGGCGACATACTCCTCCTGATAGCCTTCCGCGGCGAAGCGCGAGGTCTGGGAATCGTTTGCCCAGTTGCCGATGGTGACATCCCAGAGGTCGGGAAGCTCGGCCAGCATCTCGATGGCCTCGCGTCCCTCGTGCCGCCATTCCAGGCCCTCGGCGCCCATCAGTTCGTCCACCGCCATGCGCACGACCACGGCCATGGTGTCGCCGACCGCCTCCCTGGTCTCCTCGATCAGTTCACGGAACAGGCGCAGGCGGTTCTCCAGGCTGCCGCCATAGGCATCGCTGCGGTCGTTGTGGCGCCTGTAGAAGAACTGGCCGGGTACGGTGTTGTTGTGCCCGGCATAGACGACAACCATGTCGAAGCCCATGTCGCGGGCGCGCAAGGCCGCACGCCGATGCCAGCGGCGATAGTCGGCAATGTCCGAAAGGTCCATGGCGCGCGCCTGGATCGGGTGGTGCAGCGCAGAGACAGGCCGGTGCGCCGGGCCGATCGGTATCTCGCGGCTGTAGAGATTGCCGCTGTCCTGGCCGCTGTGCGCCAGTTCGATGCTCGCCAGGCTGCCGTGCCGGTGCACAGCCTCGACCATGCGGCCGAGATAGAGCTCGTCCCCCTCGTCCAGCATGTTGGTCTCGGTATAGGGCTGGATGTCGCTGGTGACGTGGAAGTCGCACTGCTCCGTAGCCACGATGCCCCAGCCGCCTTCGGCCTTGGTCTCGCGCATGGCGATCATGGCGTTGGGAAACATGCGCCCCATGCCGTTGCAATGGGGCACCTGGTAGAACCGGTTGGGCGCCGTCACGGGCCCGATGGCGATCGGTTCGAACAGGATGTCGTAGCGCGGATCTCGCATGGTCGGCTTCATCCTCACGGGCACCGTAAACCTGGCAGACATGCAGCGGCGCGGAACTGCCGGGACCACTGTGCGGGCTAGTCCTCCGGACCGTTCAAGTAGGGCTCATCGCCATCATCGTGCCAAACCCGATAACGCGGCAGCGCATCATGAATCTCCAGCCAGGGAAGACGTTCCTGATGGTGGATGTGGCAGGCCGGCGGAAAGGCTTCCGGATTGTCGAAGGTATTGATCAGGATTTCGACCAACGGGCCGTGTTCGCCGCCGTCGCCCTCCCATGTCAGCGGTGTGCCGCAATCCCCGCAGAAGGCGCGCCCGACGCCAGGGGATGAAGCAAACACCTTCGGGGCGCCCTTCGTGTAGCGGACCTGCGCACGCCGGAACCCGGCCAGGGCAACCACCGGTGCCCCGGTATGCCTGCGGCAACTCATGCAATGGCAGAAGATCGTGGAAAGCGGCGGGCCGTCGACGCTATAGCGCACCGCGCCGCACATGCAGCCGCCGGTGGCCTGTTCGGGAAGCTGGTTCATGACATCTCCAATCATTGCGCCTTGCAGACGTGCGGCCGATGCCGGCCGGACCGTGCCGCCGGCAAGATGGTCGACGTTTCGGCCCGGCCAGACACGGCGTCGCCTCAGGCGGCAGGCATCGTGAACGGCGTGTCGTCCACGAAGCGGCGAAGGACATTCTCGCAGATCCGCGACACGTTGTTGTCGTAGCCGTTGTGCGGCAGGCTGCCCGGCCAGGCGATGGAGCCCACCGAAAACACCGCACCCCCGCCGGGCGTCTCGAAGAACGTCATGTCGGCCCGCACCTTGGGATTCTGGTCACCGCCCATGGCGGAGTGATTGAGGCCGATCTCGTCGGGCACGATCATCGTCTTTGCCGAGTGGCCTTCGGAGGATGCCAGGACCAGGGTGTGAGGCGGTGTGCCGAGCGCGAAGTCGACGGCGTCGATCTCGGTGCCGCTGGCGCCGCCGGCGAAGAAGCCGAAGTCACCGATCACCTCGTCATCGCCGATACCCTCGAAGATGAACGCGGCGCGGTCATCGAAGCTCCCCTCCTTGCGCACGTAGTAGCCCGAGACATCGAAGCCGACCGCCACCGTGCCGACGCCGCAAAGCGCCTGTGGCGAGGTTCCCAGACGGCGCCAGAGGCCACCGTATTCGCCGTTGAACTCCATGTAGTATTCGCCGGGTTCCTCGTCGCGATAGCGGATGCCGTCTTCGGCGCGGCGCAGCTCGACCACGCCCGGCATCGCCTCCGACATGGCGCAACGCCAGATGAAGCCGTTGCCGCCGAGGTAGGCCATGCGGCCGCCTCTCGCCAGATAGGTCTTCAGGCCGTCCCACATGGGCGTGGTGTAGTACTCGGGGTGGGCGCCCGTGACGACGGCACTGTACGGCTCGAGCAGCGCGACGCCTTCCCTGTGCAGGTCCTCGTCGGTGATGACGTCGTAGGCGATGCCCTTGGCCTCGAACCAGCCGAGGATGTGGCTGTCGTTGTTGATGTTCCACACCGGGGCCGTCTTGGGTCCCACCTGGTGCACCGGCCGCAGGCGCGAGGCATAACGCACGCCACTGCCGTCCGAATGGTTGTCGTAGGTCGACAGACCGTACTCCGGGTGCTCCTGGAGGAAGACCTCACCGGGCTGCATCGTGGTCCAGTAGCATTCGGCCACCTCGCCGAAGTGCTCGTGCCATGTCCACTGGATGTTGGAATAGGCCATGTAGGTGGCGGTCGAGGCGAGGAATGCGACTTTGGCCGTCGTGGTTCCTCGGCTGGGCCGCACGTAGAACGTCACGTACCACTCGTCGTCTTCGGCAACCAGGCGTACCGCGTAGACGCCGCTGCGCAGGTCCTTCGGAATCTCATAGGTGAAGTCGGGATCCCATTCGGCGTCGTAGAGGTCATCGTCGTGGAAGTGGATGGCGCCGTATTCCTGGGGCGCGGCGCGCCAGTTCTGCTCCCTGCCGCTCCAGTTGAACCCCTTGACCGCACGCGAGGGCAGATTGACCGCCCGGCCATGAAGTCCGTTGGGACTGGCGTCCGCGATCGTGGTGCTGCCGATCTCGCGCGCAAAATCCCATGCTGCGATGACCGACGTCTCGCGCTCGTGGGGCGCGGCATCCCAGCCCAGGGCGGCGCTGTCAGCCAGGCTCAGCGCGCGACCGACCAGGCGCGGCCGGTCGAGCTTGCCGTTGAACACGTGGCTTGCGGCAGGGCGTCCGGCGGGATGGGTCGCAGGCATGCCGGCCATCAGCAGCGGCTGCGTGCTGCCCATCGCAGGCGTGAAACCGACCGCGAGCGTGGCGCTGGCACTGGTACTGGCTTCGAACTGCGGACCGATGAAGTCCTGGGAGATACAGACCGTGCCCGCGGCCGCATCATAGGCGGCCGAAACCAGATGCCAGCGGCGCTTCGCCAGAGGCTTGCCCGTGCTGGCCTCCACGGTGGCGCCACGGCCATCGCCAAGACGCATGGCGGCAGCGCCGTTGTCATCGATCATCAATGCAAAACCGCTGGCGCTGGCCGCGTCCCAGTTCGAAATCAGGCCCTGAGCGCCCTTTTCGGGGGTCGTGGGAAACACCCAGGCCTGGATCGTGAAGCTGCCCATACCTGTGACCAGGGGGCTTGAGGGAATGGTCACATAGGAGCCCGATATCGTGATCTGTTCGCGGCCCGGATACTCGCCCGCGAAGGACGCTGCGACTTCCTCTTCGCGGTAGACGTCGAAATCCGGATCATCGTTGCCGCAGATCACCCGCACAAGACTGGCGCGATAACGGTCGGGGCCGTAGGTGCTCACCATCACGTCGAGGCTGTCGCCGGGCATCACCGACCAGGCACTCGAATATCCCATGATCTTTTTCATTGTCTGTCCTCCCTAGCCCGGATCGACGCCGGTGGCGGCCTGCCAGCGTATCTGGAACACCTTCCGGACAGCGGCATCGTAGTCGTCGAACACGAGATCGTCGTAGTACTCCATGCGGTCCCCCCGGGCCTTCGGCATCTTCGCCAGGGTCCATTCGGCATGGGGCTTGGTGCAGACAATGATGATGCGCTCCTCCATGGGCAGAAGGCGCAGAAGATTGACCACACGGGCCAGCTCAAGACTGTGGGGCCCGCTCGGGTTCTTGTAGAACTCCTCGACGAGGTCGGTTCGGGTGGGATCGATCTTGTACATCCGGTTTTCCCTCATGCCTGGCAGTTCAGGATAGCGGGGGCGGCCTGATCACGACACCGTTGGCAGGTTGAATGGGAAACGCCGCCCTCGCGAGCCGCATGCGCCTTCGATGCCGGCCCTGCCATAGCCTGGGCGATGGCTGTCATCCTGCGACAGTACGAACGCACCCATTCACGGGCGGTCTGACGATGACGATCACAATCGACGCCATCGCGATCGGCGGGACGGCGGTTGATCGGAAGGCGCAGAAGTTTCGTAGAATGGACGCAACACCGGGAAGGATAAAATGGTGAGGATATTTCTCGCGCTGCTTCTTGGGGCGATGATCGCCAGCGGTTCCATCGCCACGGCAACAGCCGATGAGCACGAGGTGCTGATGCTGAACCGCGGCGAGGCCGGCATCATGGTCTTCGAACCCGCCATCCTTCGCATCGAGCCCGGTGACACGGTCCGCTTCGTGGCCGAAGACAAGGGCCACAACAGCGAGAGCATCGACGGCATGACACCCCCGGGTGCCACCGCGTGGCACGGGGCCATCAACGAAGAGATCGTCGTGACGTTCGATGTCGAAGGTGCCTACGGGTATCGCTGCACGCCCCATTACGGCATGGGCATGGTCGGCCTCATCCTGGTCGGAGATGACCTGGACAACCTTGCTGCGGCAGGGGAAGTTCGCCATCCCGGCAAGGCACAGAGGGTCTTCGAAGGCCTTCTCGAGCAGGCTGGGAACATGTGAGATGCCGCCCCGGCGCGCATGGATGCAAAGGGAAATGGCGTCCCCATGCGAACGCACGCGATATCAACCGATGCGCTGCTCCAACCGGTCGCAGACGCTGGGCAGCCAGGGCGATCGATTGCCCGTCAGTCCTCAATCGCGCGCAAGACCTGACGGCCGGCGACACCGGGTCATGGCGGCGGCACTCAGGGCAGTTCGATGACGATCTCGGTTGGTCCGTCGGGTGCGTTGATTGCCCAGCCCGGCCCCGTGAGGTCATAGGGGCACGACGACACGGCACAGACCAGCTCCATCCGCGCCTCGAGCACAACGTAGGCCCCCGGCCGCGCCACCGGAGACTGCGGCGTGTTGAACATGAAGCCGTCTTCCACCGTCGTCGCGGTGAAGAAATTGATGGCAAGCGGATATTCCGGCGCCGCGATCCCGAGCTTCGCCAGTGCCTCGTTCAGGTTGCCGACGCAGCTCCTGTGCTCCGGCACACCGAACTGCTCGTAGCGGATGGGGTCGCACGGCGCGATGAGCAGGTCATGCACGCCATCGGCGCCATCCTCGACAAAGTCCAGCATGGGTCGCCGCCTGCGGCTGAGGAAGGTGTCGCCCGGGCGCGGATGGAGCGCGCGGGTCGGCATCCAGGTGTGGTGCGGCGACAGGCCCTCGGACAGGTCGTCGGCACAGAACGCAAAGAAGTCGGCCGACTGCTGCCCCTTCGGCGTGATGATGCGGAACCTGTCCCCCGCGGCAGCACGAAATGCATGGCCGTGGCCTGCGGGGATCTCGATCGTCTGCATGCTCCTCTCCTCTCGCTACCGGCTTGCGTGGTCACCGGGCCCCAACGCCCCCAAGCGGCGGGGCCTGCCTCAACCACGACAGACTGCATCTCCGCTCCCTGTCAGACAACAGCATCGAAGCCGCCGCCATCGGTTGCGATCATCGCCCGAGGCCGGCATGCCGGGTCCGGGATGGGTGATGTCACCCAGATGGACAGCGAAATCGGGCGACAGTGGCACGATGGTCTTGTCCCTCGCGCAAAACGCGCGAGACAAATGACTTTGCCATGTTTGGGCCTGTCCCTGATGATGATCAAGCAATGGACCTCACCTCCACAGCACTCGGCTGTCCCAGGACGGTTTCGTTTTGCAGCGCGCAGCCAAGGAGCCAATGGCTCCATCAGGCTGCTCGTTCGGCTTCGCAACTCCACCGCATGGATTGGCCGCAAGCATGACCTCGAGCAACACGGTAAAAGGCTGCTGCCCCCTGGACTGCCAGGACACCTGTGCCTGGGTCGCACAGGTCGAGGACGGCCGCGTGACCGGGATACGGGGCGCTGCGGAACACCCCATCACCCGCGGCGTGCTTTGTGCCAAGGTCAACGACTATCAGGCCCGCACCTACGCTCCCGACCGCCTGCTCCATCCCCTGCGTCGCAGCGGTCCCAAGGGCAGCGGCACCTTCGAGCGAATCACCTGGGACGAGGCGCTCGACACTGTTGCCGAGCGTTTCACGGCGATCATCGATCAGCACGGCGCAGGCGCGCTGATGCCGATGTTCTACCTGGGGTCGATGGGCGTGGTGCAGCGCCATGCTCCGATGCGGCTGTTCAACGGCCTGGGCGCTTGCCGGCTGCACGGCGAAGTCTGCGGAGCCTCCATGAGCGCACTCTATGCGGAGGGCCACCCCGTGGGCTTCGACCCGGAGGAGATGGCCGAAAGCCGTTACATCATTCTCTGGG
>CALLQH010000367.1 GCA_938014945.1 uncultured bacterium
ACTCTTGCCACATTAACCTCATGCGCCGCACGAGGGGAGCGGCGTGGCGCTTACGTCGAGGTCGCGGAAGGTGGCGATCGGCGCCAGCGGGCCGAACGGCTCCTCGCGCATGATGCGCGAGGCGTCCGGCACGTCCGCCAGCACGGTGGGTTCGAAGAAGAATCCCTTGTTGCGGGTGGCTGGCCGCCGCCCGCCGGTGAGGCAGCGCGCTCCGTCGGCGACCGTCTCGTCGCAAAGCTTCTCGACCCGGTCGCGCTGCGAGGCAAGCGTCAGGGGTCCCATGGTGGTCGCGGCATCCTGGCTGTTGCCCAGCACCAGGGCTTTCGCCGCCGCGACCATGCCATCGGTGAAACGCGCGGCGACGTTCTCGTGCACGTAGAAGCGGTTCGGCGCAATGCAGACCTGGCCCGCGTTGCGATACTTGAACATGGCGCATTGGGCGGCGGCGGCATCCACGTCCGCATCCTCGCAGATCACCACGGGCGCGTGTCCGCCGAGTTCCATCGAGGCGCGTTTCACCGTCCTGGCGGCTTCGGCGAGCAGCATCTGGCCGACGCGGGTGGAACCCGTCAACGAGATCTTGCGCACCTCGTCCGCCGCCATGAGCAGCGGCGTGACGGTGTCGGCGCGGCCGTGCAGCATCTGAACGACGCCCGCGGGCGCGCCGCCCTCCTGGCAGGAAAGCGCGATCAGGGTCGACGTCAGCGGCGTCTGCTCGGACGGGCGGCAGATGATGGGACAGCCGGCGGCGAGCGCCGGCGCGACCTTGCGTGCGATCAGGTTGACCGGGAAGTTCCAGGCAGTGAAGGCGGCGACGATGCCGACAGGCTCAGGCACCGACTGGAGCCGGCCGCCCTGCCGCGACGGGATGGTCTCGCCGAACAGCCGCTCCGCTTCGCCCGCGAACCAGTCGAACTGCTCGATGGCGATGTTCACCTCGCCTTCGGACTGCGACAGGGGCCGGCCGATCTCGAGCGACAGAGCGCGGGCAATCTCGGCCTTGCGACGTTCCATGGCGCGCGCGATGCCGCGCAGGACCTTGGCCCGTTCCCACCCGTGGACGGCCGACCAAGTCTTCAGGGCGGCGCGGGCATGGGCGAGCGCCGCGGCAACCTCGTCCGGGCTGGCCGACGGCGCGCTCCACAGGACCTCTTCCGTGCAGGGATTGACGATCTCGGCGCGCGGGCCCGAACCCGCAGTCCTGAATTCGCCGCCGATCAGCAATGCGGGTTCTGTTCCGCTCATCTCACGCTCCCTGGATCAAAGGATGGCTGGCTCGCCCGGCGACGCCCCGAAGCCTGTTTCGAGAAAGTCGAAATCGCAGCCCTCGTGCGCCTGCCTGATGTGGCGCGAGAACATCCAGCCATAACCGCGCTCGAAGCGCGGCTCGGGTGCCGGTAGCGCGGCGCGGCGCTCGGCGAGTTCCGCCTCGCTCACCTGCATGTCGAGGCGCCGCGCGGCGACATCGACCTTCACGATGTCGCCCGTCCTCACCAGTGCCAGCGGTCCGCCGACATGGGCTTCCGGCGAGACGTGGAGCACGCAGGCGCCGTAACTGGTGCCGCTCATGCGGGCATCGGAGATACGCAGCATGTCGCGGACGCCGGCTCGCAGCAGCTTCTTCGGGATCGGCAGCATGCCCCATTCAGGCATGCCCGGACCGCCCTGCGGCCCCGCTCCGCGCATGATCAGAACCGTGTCGGCGGTCACGTCCAGCGCCTCGTCGTCGACGCGCTCCTTCAATTCGGCGTAGGAATCGAACACCAGCGCCGGACCCGCATGGTCCAGCAGATGCGGCGCCGCGGCGGAAGGCTTCATCACGCAGCCGTCCGGGGCGAGATTGCCGTAGAGCACCGCCATCGCCGGTTCGGACGAAACGGGCCGGGCTATCGGCCGGATGACGTCGTCGTTCCAGCAGGGCGCGCCGGCGAATCCTTCTCCGATCGACCGTCCGGTCACGGTCAGCGGCGAACCGTCGAGCAGGCCGCCGAGCTTGTCCATCAATGCCAGAATGCCGCCCGCATAGAAGAAGTCCTCCATCAGGTAGCGCTCGCCCGAGGGGCGCACGTTGGCCAGCACAGGGACTTTGCGGCTGGCCTTCTCGAAATCGTCCAGGCCGATGCCATGGCCGGCGCGGCGCGCCATGGCGATCAGATGGATCACCGCGTTGGTCGAGCAACCCATCGCCATCGCCACCACGATCGCATTCTCGAAGGCCGCTCGCGACAGGATGGCGGATGGCTTCAGGTCTTCGCCTACCATTTCCACGACGCGCCGGCCGCAGGCCGAGGCCATCCGGATGTGGCCGGCGTCGGCGGCGGGAATCGAGGAGGCGCCCGGCAGGGTCATGCCCATCGCTTCGGCGATCGCCGTCATGGTGCTCGCGGTGCCCATCGTCATACAGTGGCCGTAGGAGCGCGCGATCCCGGCTTCGACGGCCTGCCATTCAGCCGCGTCGATCTTGCCCGCGCGGCGCTCGTCCCAGTATTTCCAGGCGTCGGAGCCGGATCCCAGCGCCTCGCCGCGCAGGTTTCCCCGCAGCATCGGCCCGGCCGGCATGAAGATCGCGGGCAGGTCCATGCTGATGGCGCCGAGCAGCAAACCCGGCGTGGTCTTGTCGCATCCGCCCATCAGCACCGCGCCGTCGATAGGATGCGAGCGCAGCAGCTCTTCCGTCTCCATCGCCAGCAGGTTGCGGTAGAGCATGGTCGTCGGCTTGACGAAGTTCTCCGACAGCGAGATCGCGGGCAGTTCCAGCGGAAAACCGCCGGCCTGCAAAATGCCGCGCTTCACGTCCTCGACACGGTGCCGGAAATGCGCGTGGCAGGGATTGATATCGGACCAGGTATTGACGATGGCGATGACCGGCCGGCCGTTCCAGTCCTCCAGCCCGTAGCCCATCTGCATGAGCCGCGAGCGGTGGCCGAAGCCGCGCAAGTCGTCGGTGTCGAACCAGCGGGCGCTGCGGAGCGGTTTCTTTGTCATGGCCGTCTCATTGGCTGGCGGTAACCCCGCCGTCGATATAGACGATCTGGCCCGTCATGTAGCTGCCGGCGGGAGCCGCGAAGACGACGATCTGACCGACGACTTCCAGCGGGTCGCCGATGCGACCGAGCGGGTTGCGCTCCAGGATGAAGTCGCGGAACCCGTCGCGTTCAAGATGGTGGCGGATGCGCTCCGAGCGGATGAAGGTCGGCGCAACGCCGTTGACGGTGATGTTGTGCGGCGCCAGTTCCATCGCGTGCTGCTTGACCAGCATGGCGAGGCCGCCCTTGGTGGCGCAGTAGGCGGAGTAGCCGCGGCCGCGTAGCGCAAGCTGGGAGCGCACGGAAAGCAGGTGTATCTGCCGGCCGCCTCCACCTTGCGCGATCTGCTGCTTCGCAACAGCCTGACCGAGAAACATCGCCGATTTCAAGTTGGTCTCGTAGATTTCGTCGAAGGTCTCTTCGGTGACGTCCAGCAGCGGCTGCTCGCGCTGGATCCCGACGCAATTGACCAGCACGTCGATGCCGCCAAACTCATCGATGACGCTCGCGGTGACCGCGGCGATCTGACCGACATCGCGGGCGTCAAGCTCAAAGCCAACGGCGCGGCCGCCGGTCGCGGCAATGCGTTCGGCCAGCGCTCGCGCCCGCGCGCCGTTGCGCCCGGCAATGGCCACCAGCGCGCCACGCCGTGCCATGGCGATCGCCGTTGCCTCGCCGATGGCGCCGTAGCCGCCGGGGATGAAGACACGCAGCCCCGCAACGTCGAACATCCGGTCCATGGCGAGCGGATCGACGTGGGGCGTCAGGTTGCTTTTGGACCGGTTCATGCCTGTATCTCCACGCCGGCGGCCCGGTAGACGGATTCCATGAGCCTCAATGTCTCCAGATTGTCGAGGCGATCGGTCTCGAAGGGCGCGCCTGTGCGCAGGCCTTCGATGAAGGACGCGATCACCGTGTCGAAGCATTCCTGATAGCGGCCGAGCAGGTCGACCTCTTCGGCTTCCCCCTCAGCGCCGACAAGAAAGACACGGTTGTAGTCCATCACGATGGTGCCTTTCGTGCCGATGATTTCCAGCCGATCGCCATGAAGCAGCGGGTAGCCCGGCGCGCAGATCGAACCATCGGCGGTCGCGATGAAACCGTCTTCGCCTTCCAGCAGGATCGCCGCGGTATCTTCCCCCGGCAGTCCCTCGGCCAGGCGGTTCAAGCGCGCGGCGACCACCTTCAGGGGGCCGCACAGGCAGCGCAGCACGTCGAGATGATGGATCATCGTCTCGAAGACGAGGTTGCGGCGGAAGCCGGTGAGGTAGGGCTGGCGCTCGACAAGGAAGGGGACGGTACCTTCACGCGGGCACAGTCCGGAGCCCCGGCAGGAAATCGCCGCATGCCGCGGCGTGCCGATGCGTCCTTCCGCCATCCAGCGCCGCACGGTCATATAATGCGGACGGAAGCGGTAGTTCTCGTGGATCATGAAGCGCACGCGCATTCCCACGTGGGCGACAAGGGCCTCCGCCTCCGCCACCGTTTCCGTCATCGGCTTCTGCAGCATGACATGCACGCCATGATCGGCGGCGAGCCGCGTGAGAGGCGCGTGCGCACCGACAGACGCGGCGATGTCGACGACGTCGAATCCACCGTCGGCAAACAGGGCCCTTGCATCGTCGTAGACGCGCGCAATGCCGAATTCGGCGGCGCGCCCGGCTGCCCTGCAGCGGTCGGTGTCGCAGATCGCGATCACCGGCACGCCGGCATTCTGCCAGGCTCGCAGATGATACAGGCTGATCATGCCGGCGCCGACCAGCGCGACGCGCAGCGGACCGTTGCCGAAGGGAGCGAGAGCGTTCACGCGGCACGCTCCGTCAGCAGGCCGCCGAGATAGGTGCGGCAGGGCTCGTGCGCAACGAGACCGTCAAAGTCGGCGATAGGGGTCACCGTCCCCTTCTGGACGAAGATGAAGCGCTCGCAGATCTCCTCGAGGATCTCGAGGTGAAAGCGTTCGTTGGGGTGCACGCACAGGAACACCAGCCGGCCCTCGGCACGCAGGCGGCGGAAGAAATCGAGCATGAAGCCG
>CALLQH010000368.1 GCA_938014945.1 uncultured bacterium
AAACGGTCGTCGAGCAGCAGCTCGATGCGCAGCGCCGGGTGGTCCGCCATGAAGTCGGCGATGGCGGGGGCCAGATGCATGGTGCCAAAGGACATCGGCGCGTTGAGGCGCAGGCTGCCGCGCGGCTCGTCGTGGTCGCGGCTCAGCGCCCGCTCGGCCTCGTCGAGTTCGGCGAGCAGCACGCGGCAGCGCTCGAAATAGGCCCGGCCGGAATCGGTCGCCGCGACATGGCGCGTCGAGCGGTTGAAGAGCTGGACGCCGAGTTCGGCCTCCAGCGCCAGCACCTGACGGTTGAGCGCGGAACGGGAAAGCCCAGTGCGGCGCGCCGCGGCGGCAAAGCCGCCTGCCTCCTGCACCGCCACGAAGGCACGCATCGCTGACAGTTTGTCCATCACATTGTCCCGATTTTCGCGACAGTTTGTCACCAGATGATTGAATTGTCTCCACAAGCAGGCGAGCCATATCGTTCGGGGACAGCACGACACCGCAACCCGCGGTCAAGGAGACCCACCATGCAGACCCTGCGACACGGCGAAGCCCGCGGCCATGCCAACTTCGGCTGGCTCGACAGCCGCCACACCTTTTCCTTCGGCCACTACCACGATCCCCGCCACATGGGCTTTGGCGCCCTGCGCGTGATCAACGAGGACCGCGTCGCCCCCGGCGCCGGTTTCGACACCCACGGCCACGCCGACATGGAGATCGTGAGCTACGTCCTGGAAGGGGCGCTGGAGCACAAGGACTCGATCGGCACCGGCTCGGTGATCCGCCCGGGCGAGGTCCAGCGCATGACCGCCGGCACCGGCATCCGCCACAGCGAGTTCAATGCCTCGAAGGCCGAGCCCGTCCACTTCCTGCAGATCTGGATCATTCCGGCGCAGCGCGGCCTGCAGCCGGGTTACGAGCAGAAGGCCTTCCCGGAGGCCCAGCGGAGCGGCGCCTGGAAGCTGGTCGGCTCCCGGGACGGGCGCGAGGGCTCGCTGACGATCCACCAGGACGTCGACCTCTACAGCAGCCTGCTCGCCGACGGCGATCAGCTCACCTTCGCGGTCCGCGAAGGCCGCCGCGCCTGGCTGCAGGTCGCCCGCGGCACGCTGACCGCCAATGGCGAGGAGCTGCGCGCCGGCGACGGCCTGGGGCTGACGGCGGCGGGTAACCTTGCCGTCACCGCCACCGACGACGCCGAGGTCCTGCTCTTCGACCTGGCGCTGTGATCCGCACGCCGGGGGCGCCCACCCGCCCCCGGCGGCCTCACGGGTTGTAGAGGGCCGCGATGCGCTTGCGCAGCGACCACAGGCCGATCGGCACGACGGCGGCCAGCGCCACCGCCATCATCGCCGGCAGGCCGATGGGTCCGGTCGCCTCGATCACCAGGCCGGCGCCGAAGGGCCCGGCCATGGCGCCGATGTTGTAGACCACCGTGAAGGCGGTCGCCGCGGCGGCCAGATCGGCGCCCCGGAAACGCGCGCCGACCAGCACCAGCGACAGCGCATAGGTCCCTGAGATCATCGCTCCCATCATCAGGAAGAAGGGGATGGCCGGCAGACCGAGCGGCGTCGTCCAGGGCAGCAGCGCCGCGCCCGTCGCGCCCAGCGCCAGCCAGACGGTGGCCAGCAGCACCCGGTTCACCCGGTCGGCGAGCCAGCCCATGGGATACTGCAGCAGCAGGCCGCCGAGGCTGGTGCAGGTCATCAGCACGAAGGCGGTTTCCAGCGGCAGGTCGAGGCTCTGCCCCAGGGCCGGGAAAAAGCTGAAATAGGCCTGGAAGGCTGCGGCCTGGACCAGCACGGCAAACATCGGCAGGGGCGCGCGCACGATCGAACGCAGGATCGGCGGGCGGCCCGAGCCGCCCAGATCCGGGCGCAGCTCACCACCCAGGGAGACCAGGCCCGCGCCCAGCAGGGTCAGCCCCGCAGCCACCAGAAAGGGCAGCCAGCCTTCGCTGCCGGCCAGCAGCAGGGTGAGCGGGCCCAGCGCCTGGCCGCTGTATCCGGCCATGGCGTAGAAGCTCATCACCCGGCCGCGGCGGCACTCCTCGGCCAGCGCGTTGATCCAGGCTTCGCTGGCAATCCAGCACAGGCTGCCCGCCGCGCCCAGGATGGTGCGCGGCACCAGCCACACCCAGGGATCGACCCAGGCCGGCATGAGCAGCAGCATGGCGACCGAGACCAGCAGCGACCAGCGCATCACCCGCGCGGGCCCCAGGCGCGCCATCCAGGCGGGCGCAAAGGGCGCGATCAGGAAGGTGCCCGCCGCCATTGCCGCCGCATTGATGCCGATGGCGGCGGGATCGGCGCCGTGGCGCGCCAGCACCACCGCCATCAGCGGCGGCGAAAGGAAAAACACCAGGTTGACGACGAACATCGCCGAGATCGCCGCAGCGAGGCTGCGGCGACGTTGGGCGGGCAACAGGAAATCGGCGCCGGTGGCATTCATGGCAGGGGTCCGAAAGGGCGCGGCACGGTGGCACGGTCGGCGTCAATTAGTGAAGTTATAACTTTCATTATAGGGCCGCGTTCGACTCGCGCGCGGACGCGCACTGGATTAGACTTTGCCCATGAAGCTGCACCACGAGACCACGACGAAGATGTCGCTGCTCCACGATCTGCTGATCGTGGCCGCGCGCATCGATTTCGATCCCTAGGCAGCACCGCAGACCATCGCGCCGCCACACCGTTGCGGCAGGCTGACCGACACAACTGCGACATTCCCATTTGGAGAACCAACCATGGTCACGAACCTGACCGCGGTCCTGCAGGACATGGACCGCCACCACCACATGCATCCCTTCACCGACAGCAAGGCGCTGAACGAGAAGGGCGTGCGCATCATCACCAAGGCCGAGGGCTGCCACATGTGGACCTCGGAAGGCCACAAGGTGCTCGACGGCATGGCGGGCCTCTGGTGCGTCAACATCGGCTACGGGCGCAAGGAGCTTGCCGAGGTCGCCTACAAGCAGATGCAGGAACTGCCCTACTACAACACCTTCTTCCAGACGACGACGCAGCCTGCGACCGAGCTGTCGAAGAAGCTGGCCGAGATCACGCCCGAGGGCCTCAACCACGTCTTCTATGCAAACTCGGGTTCCGAGGCCAACGACACCATCGCCAAGATGGTCCGCTGGTACTGGAACACCAAGGGCAAGAAGGGCAAGAAGACGATCATCAGCCGCAACAAGGCCTACCATGGCGTGACCATGGCCGCGGCAAGCCTGTGCGGCCTGGAAGCCATGCACCCGCAGTTCGACCTGCCGCTGCCCGGCTTCGTTCACGCCGACTGCCCGCACTGGTACCGCTTCGGCGGCGACATGGAGCCCGAGGAATTCGGCATCAAGGCGGCCCGCTCGGTCGAGGCGATGATCCAGAAGCTGGGTGCCGACAACGTCGGCGCCTTCATCGGCGAGCCGATCATGGGGGCGGGCGGCGTGCTGGTTCCCCCGGCAAGCTACTGGCCGGAGATCCAGCGCATCTGCAAGGAGTACGACATCCTGCTGATCGCCGACGAGGTGATCTGCGGCTTCGGGCGCACCGGCACCTGGTTCGGCAGCGAGCAGTACAACATCGACCCCGATTTCATGACCATCGCCAAGGGCCTGTCCTCGGGCTACCTGCCGATCTCGGGCGTCATGGTGCACGACCGCATCGCCGACACCCTGGTCAACATCGGCGGCGAGCTGCAGCACGGCTTCACCTATTCGGGCCACCCCGTCTCGGCCGCGGTCGCGCTGGAGAACATCAACATCCTGCAGCGCGAGGGCATCGTCGATAAGGCCGGCGCGGAAACCGGCCCCTACCTGCAGAAGCGCCTGCGCGAGCTGGTCGACCATCCGCTCGTCGGCGAAGTCCGCGGCATGGGCATGATGGCCGCTGTGGAGATCGTGGAGGACAAGAAGACCCACAAGTCCTTCGACGGCTCCAAGCAGGCAGGCATGACCGTGCGCGAGGAAGCCTGGTCGCGCGGCCTGCTGGTGCGCGCCACGGGTGACTCCATGGTGATGTCGCCGCCGCTGGTGATGAGCACCGCCGATGTCGACGAGCTGATCGGCGCGCTCAAGGGCGCGCTCGATGCCGCCGCACCCAAGCTGCTGGGCTAGGCGATTTCCGGCCTGACCAAGATGCACGCCGCCCCTTCCGCCCTGCGCGGACGGGGCGGCGTCGCGTCGTCCCCGGCGGGGCGGCCATGATCGGCCGTTTCGCCCGCGGCATGGGCGACCGCCCTGTCGCGCCGCTGGCCGCCGGCCTCATCCTGCTGGCGATCGGCCTGTGGAACGCCGGCGAACTGCTGCTGGCCTCCTACCCCGAACAGAACGAACTTGAATTCGTCTCCGGTGAAGCAACCGACGCCATCGTCGTGATGCGCCAGCGCGGCGCCCTGGTGCGTTTCTTCCAGGGCAGCGTTCTGGAACTGCAGGCCATGCTCGATCCCGGCGAACGCCTGGTGCTCTACCGCAACGACATGGTGGATTACGACGCGGTCAAGGCGACGGTCGTTGCCGGTTCCGCGGCCTATGGCCTGTGGCCCGACGCCCCGCTCGACGAGGACCGCCATCGCATCTGGTCGCTGGCGACGTCCGACGGCACGGTGATCGTCGACCGCGACGCCACGGTCGCGGGCCTCCGGGCCACGCGCCAGGAAACCGCCATCGTGCCGGGGATCATCGCGCTGGTCGGACTTGTCGTCACCGCCTTCGCCATCCGCCGCTGGCGCAAGCGCGGCGCCTGAGGCCTCCCGGACTCAGGCGGCCTTGGCCTGGCGCTGTTCGACCAGGTCCAGCCAGCGGTCCGAGATGCGGTTGCAGAAGGCGACGGAACCGGCCTCGTGCTGCGCGAAATCCTGGGCCCAGCTTGCGTGATACTCCGGGCTCAGCGCCTTGAGGGTGTCGTTCATGTTCGACATCCACTCCAGCCACAGGCGGGTGGAAACCTCGAAGTGGCACTGGAAGCCGTAGCTCGCCCCGGCGCGGTAGGCCTGGTTGGGGCATTTCGCACCGGTCATCAGCGGCACGGCGCCCTCGGGAATGTCGAAGGTGTCCTCGTGGTACTGCATCAGCCGTGTCGGTCCGACACCGGCGAGCAGGGGATCCTCCTTGGCCGCGGCCGTGGGCACCAGTTCGGTAAAACCCAGTTCCGTCCAGCCCTGCTTGCGTACCCGGGCACCCAGCCCCCGTGCCAGCACCTGGCTGCCCAGACATACCCCCAGCACCGGCTTGCCGGCATCGTGGAAGGCACGGGCCATGTCGGCGGACGGACCCAGATAGGGGTGCTGCGCATCGTCCTCGGCATATTGCGCACCGCCCATCATGACGAGGCCGTCCCAGGCGCCGGCATCGTCGGGCAGTGATTCGCCCTGATCGATGCGGCAATAGTCGACCTGCGCGCCGCGGCGCTCGAAGGTCTGGGAGATTTCGCCCAGATGACAGGTCTGCCAGAACTGGATCGTCAGGATGCGCGCCATGGGGTCTCCTTGTGGTCAGGCGGGCCTGGCCTGTGCCATGGCAGGCCGCCGCCGCAGCGTGGCAAAGCCTCGCTCGAAGCCGTCCCGCGCGCAAGCCGAACGATCACGCGCTGAGTTATGCAAATTTCACATGGCTATTGTGCACACGCAGCATTGGCTTTTCCGCACTGCAGCATTATCTTAGGGAGGTCGGAGGCGCTGTGCCTCCTCCCTCGACACGGTGCTGGATGCCCCCGGTTGTGCATTGCAGCAATGTTCGCATAACTGACCAACCCGTGTTCAGTGCCTCCGACCCCTGACTCAACCCGTTGTTCAAGGAAGACCCCCATGTTGCGCGAAGTCGTCGACGGCTACCGCAGCTGGCGCCGCCGCGGCCGTTCGCATGTCGAACTCAGCCGCCTCGATGCCCGTCTGCGTGCCGATATCGGCCTGCCCGCCCAAAGCGATGTCTCGCTGATCGGCACAGGCTGGTATTCGCACAGCCAGGCCCGTCGTTGAGCCGCGGATCGATGATCGATCCCAAGGCTCTTCCGGCCCATAACGGCCGGGACTGAACCCGCCCCGCGCGATGCCGGGCCGGGATTTCCGTCCCGGCCGTTTGCCTTTCGCCCCGCCGCAGACCGCCCCGGCCGCCCCGTGCTCCGGGGCGTTGTAGTTTCCGGCCCCGATTCGGGCTGCCGCCGGCCTTGACAGAGGGCGGGCGCACGGCGATGACGGCCCGCCGCCTGCAAGGGACCCCGCCATGGACCAGCCGACCCTGAAACACCTGCCCCTGCTTGCCCGCGGCAAGGTCCGCGACATCTATGATCTGGGCGAACGGCTGCTGCTGGTCGCCTCGGACCGCATCTCGGCCTTCGATGTCGTCATGCCGACGCCGATTCCCGACAAGGGCCGCCTGCTGAACGGCCTTTCCCTGTTCTGGTTCGAGCGGCTGGCGGAGATCGTCCCCAACCATATCGTCACCACCGACCTTTCGGACCTGGCCCTGGACGACGGCGAGGCGGCCTGGCTCGCCGGGCGCGCCGTGATCGTGCGCAAGGCGAAGGTCCTGCCGGTGGAAGCCATCGCGCGCGGTTATGTCGCGGGCAGCGGCTGGAAGGACTACCAGGCGACCGGCGCCATTTCCGGCATCGCCCTGCCCAAGGGCCTGCGCCAGGCCGACCGCCTGCCCGAGCCGATCTTCACGCCCTCGACCAAGGCGGAACTGGGCCAGCACGACCAGACCATCGGCTTCGAGGAGGCCGCCGCCCTGATCGGGCGGGATCTCGCCGAAAGGGTGCGCGAGATCACCCTGGCGCTCTACAGCGCGGGCGTCGAACACGCCGCCTCCTGCGGCATCATCGTCGCCGACACCAAGTTCGAATTCGGCCTGATCGACGGCGAGCTGACCCTGGTCGACGAATGCCTGACGAGCGACAGCTCGCGCTTCTGGCCCGCCGACCAGTGGCAGCCCGGCGCCTCGCCGCCCTCCTTCGACAAGCAGTTCCTGCGCGACTGGCTGGAGACCCTCACCGACTGGCACAAGACCGCGCCCGGCCCGGAACTGCCGCCCGAGATCGTCGAGCGCACGCGCGAGCGTTATGTCGAAGCCTACGAACGGCTGAGCGGCCGCACCTTCAGCGCCTAAGCCCCTGTCACAGCAGCATATTCCGGCATGCGTGCGACGCATGTCTGGATTGCCGGACCGTCTGTTGTGCGGTGCAACATTTGGCATCATCTCCCCGGCAACACGCCACCGCGGCACACCGCCGCAAAAACGGGAGCACGGCCATGAGCGCCATCGCCCTTCTTCGCAATCTCCGCCTGCGCGCCCAGACGCGCCATGAGCTCGACCGCCTGTCGGCACGCCAGCTGCGCGACCTGAACCTGGAGCGTGTCGATGTGACCCCGGGCCACGCCATCTACCAGCGGCGGATCTGGAGCGGCACCTGATCCCGCAGCGGCGTCCCTGCGACACGCTGTTGCAGGACGTTGCCGGGCAGACATTGTTCTGAAATGCGGCGCGGCTATTTGGTCCGTGCTAGGGAGCAATCCGTAGCAAGAACAACCTACCCGCGACGGAACCGATGACCGCTGACAGACCTCTCGTGGCCCGCAGGACACGCCGCGCCGCCATTCTTCGCGGCACGGTTGCGGCCGGGTGCGCCGCCACCACCTTACGCCCATGAGAACATCGCACTTCCTGGCCGTCGCGCTGGCGATCGGCGCGATTGCCTGGGTTGCGTCCGGCCAGTTCGGCGACGGCGGCACCCCGGAAAACACCCCGGCCCAGCAGGCCGAGGCAAACCCGCAGCAGGCAGCGCCCGCGCAGGTGCGCGTCGCGCCCAGCAGCAGCCAGCCCTACACGGTCACTCTCGTGGTCACCGGCCGCACCGCCGCCAGCCGCGAGCTTGCCCTGCGCGTGGAGACCTCCGGCCGGATCGAGGAAATCGCGGCCGACGACGGCCAGGAGGTGGAGGAAGGCGGCCTGATCGTGCGTCTCTCCGACGACGACCGCAACGAGCGCCTGTCGCGCGCCCAGAGCCTGCTGGAGCAGCGCAAGATCGAGGCCGACGCCTCGGCCGAACTCGCCGAAAGCGGCTGGCGCGCCCAGACCAGCGATGCCGGAGCCCGCGCCAACCTGCAGAACGCGCGCGCCGAGCTCGCCGCCATCCAGCTCGACATCGCGCGCACCAGGATCACCGCGCCCTTCCCGGGCGTGCTGGAATCCCTCGATGTCGAGATCGGCGACGTGGTCGACGTGAACACGCAGATCGGCACGCTCTACGACCTCGACCCCATCCTGGTGATCGGCGCGGTCAGCGAACGCGAGGTCGGTTACCTGACCCTGGGCGAACCCGGCACCGCGCGGCTGATCACCGGCGCCACGGTGAACGGCACCCTGCGTTTCATCGGCAAGATCGCCGAACCGGAGACCCGCACCTTCCGCATCGAGCTGGAGGTGCCCAATCCCGACCACCGGGTGCCCGCGGGCCTGACCGCCGACATCGAGATGCCGCTGGCGACCATTCCCGCCCACTTCGTCTCGCCCGCGGTGCTGAGCCTGGCCGATGACGGCACCCTGGGCGTGAAGATCGTCGACAACGACAACGTCGTGCGCTTCGTGCCGGTGACCGTGGTCGCCGATGCCGCCGATGGCATCTGGATCGCCGGCCTGCCCGACAGCGTCACCATCATCACGGTCGGCCACGACTATGTCGCGGACGGCCAGACGGTCGATCCGGTGCTGGTCGAGGGTTCGGCCTTCTCGCAGCAGCCATGATCGCCATCATCGAAAGCGCCCTTGCCCGTCCGCGGACGGTGCTGCTGCTGCTCGCGCTGATCCTGATCGCGGGCACGGTGTCGTACATGACGATTCCCAAGGAATCCGATCCCGACATCGACATCCCGATCATCTACGTCTCGATGAACCACGAGGGCATTTCGCCGAGCGATGCCGAACGGCTGCTGATCCGGCCCATGGAGCAGGAGCTGAAAGGCATCGAGGGCGTCAAGGAGATGCGCTCGACCGCCTACGAGGGCGGCGCCAACGTCATCCTGGAGTTCGATGCGGGCTTCAACGCCGACATCGCCATCGACGACGTGCGCACCAAGGTCGATCTCGCCAAGCCGGAACTGCCCGACGAGACCGACGAACCCACGGTCAGCGAGGTCAACCTCTCGCTCTTCCCGGTCATCGTCGTCACCCTTTCGGGCGGCGTGCCCGAGCGCACCCTGCTGCGCCTGGCGCGCGACCTGCAGGACGAGATCGAGGGCATCCCGAGCGTCCTGGAGGCCAACATCGCGGGCGAGCGCGAGGAGCTGGTCGAGATCGTCATCGATCCCATGCTGGTGGAAAGCTACGCACTGGACGCCACCGAGCTGATCGAGTTCGTCAGCCGCTCCAACCGCCTGGTCGCCGCCGGTGCGCTGGATACCGGATCGGGCCGCTTCAGCGTCAAGGTGCCCGGCCTGCTGGAGGGCGCGCAGGATCTGCTGGACCTGCCGATCAAGACAGAGGGCGATGCCGTCACCACCCTGCGCGACATCGCCACCGTCAACCGCACCTTCAAGGACCCCGAGAGTTTCGCCCGCGTCGGCGGCGAACCCGCGCTGGCCCTGGAAATCTCCAAGCGCACCGGCGAGAACGTCATCGACACCATCGAGCAGGTGCGCGCCGTCGTCGAGCGGGTCAGCGCCGACTGGCCGCCCGAGGTCGAGGTCGCCTACACCCAGGACCGCTCCGGCGACATCCGCAGCATGCTGGGCGACCTGCAGAACAACATCCTGTCGGCGATCCTGCTGGTGATGATCGTCATCGTCTGGGCGATGGGCTGGCGTTCGGCGGCCCTGGTCGGCATCGCCATCCCGGGCTCGTTCCTGGCCGGCATCCTGGTGCTTTCGGCCCTGGGCTTCGCGATGAACATCGTCGTGCTGTTCAGCCTGATCCTGGCGGTGGGCATGCTGGTGGACGGCGCCATCGTCGTCACCGAATACGCCGACCGCAAGATGGCAGAGGGCGAACACCGGCGCACGGCCTACCGCGCCGCGGCAACACGCATGGCCTGGCCGATCACCTCCTCGACGCTGACGACGCTGGCCGCCTTCCTGCCGCTGATGTTCTGGCCCGACATCGTCGGCGAGTTCATGAAGTTCCTGCCGATCACGCTGATCGCGACGCTGACCGCCTCGCTCGCCATGGCGCTGATCTTCGTGCCGGTGCTGGGTTCGCTCTTCGGCAAGGCCGGGTCGAGCGGCGCGGCATCGCTTTCGGCCGACGGCGAGGAGGATCTCGACCGCATCGGCGGCGCCACCGGGCTCTATGTGCGTGTCCTGCGCGGCTGCCTGCGCCATCCCGGCAAGGTGGTGCTGACCGCCGTCGCGATCCTGATCGGCGTGCAGTACTACTATGCCAACCACGGCAACGGCGTGGAGTTCTTTCCCTCCGTGGAGCCCGAACAGGCCGCCTTCCAGATCCACGCCCGCGGCAATCTCTCGATCTGGGAAAAGAATGCGCTGGTGCGCGAGGTCGAGGAACGCATCCTCGACATGCCGGAGTTCGAGACCGTCTATGCCCGCGTCGGCAAGCTGGGCGAGGGGGGCGACGCCGCCGAGGATGTCATCGGCTCGATCACGGTGGAGTTCGTCGACTGGGAGCAGCGCCGCCCGGCCGAGGAGATCTTCGCCGATGTACGCGAGCGCACCGCCGACCTTGCTGGCATCGTGGTGGAACCGCGTGAGCAGGAGGCCGGCCCCGGCAGCGGCAAGCCCATCGAGGTCCAGGTAGCCTCGCGTTATCCCGATCTGATCGAACCCGTGGTGGCGCAGATTCGCGAACACATGGACGCCATGCCGGGCCTTGTCGATGTCGAGGACAGCCGCCCGCTGCCCGGCATCGAGTGGCAGATCGACGTCGACCGCGCCCAGGCCGCGAAGTTCGGCACCGACGTCTCCTCCATCGGCGGCGTCGTGCGGCTGGTGACCAACGGCCTGCAGATGTCGACCATCCGGCCCGACGATTCGCGCGACGAGATCGACGTGCGGGCACGCTTCCCCATCGAGGCGCGCACGCTCGACCAGCTCGACCGCCTGCGCATCCAGACGCCCTTCGGTCAGGTACCGGTCTCCAACTTCGTGACCCGCTCGGCCGCCCCCCAGGTCGGCACGCTCAACCGCGTCGACAGCGAACGGGTGATGACGCTGAAGGCCGACGTTGCCCCCGGGGTGCTGGCCGACGACGAGGTCAGGGCGCTGACCGCCTGGCTGGAGGAAGCCGATTTCGATCCCCGCGTCGACATCGAGATGCGCGGCGAGAACGAGGACCAGGCCAATGCCGCGGCCTTCCTGATGCAGGCCTTCGGCGTCGCCCTGTTCCTGATGGCGATCATCCTGGTGACCCAGTTCAACAGCTTCTATTCGGCCTTCCTCATCCTCTCGGCGGTCATCATGTCGACCATCGGCGTGATGATCGGCCTGATCGTCACCGGCAAGCCCTTCGGCATCGTCATGACCGGCATCGGCGTCATTGCGCTCGCCGGCATCGTGGTGAACAACAACATCGTGCTGATCGATACCTTCGATCACCTGAAGACGCGCAGCGCCAACGCCATGGAGGCGATCATCCGCACCGGCGCCCAGCGCCTGCGCCCGGTGATGCTGACGACGATCACCACCATCCTGGGCCTGATGCCCATGGTGCTGTCGACCAACATCGACTTCTTCAGCCGCCACGTCACCGTGGGCGCGCCCTCCACCCAGTGGTGGGTGCAGCTTGCCAGCGCCATCGCCTTCGGCCTCACCTTCGCCACGGTGCTGACCCTGGTCTTCACGCCCTGCGCCCTGATGCTGCGCGCCAACGTCGCCGACTGGCGCAGGGGCCGCCGCGAACGGCGCGCCGAGCGCAAGGCCCGCAGCGAGCCGCAGGTCTAGAGCGATCCATCCCCGTCTTTCTGCGCGGGCGTGCTGAACGGGCCGGCAGGAGGCTGCACAATGGCGCCATGCCTCCCGCCGCCGAACAAGACTTGCTCGACCTGGCGCTCGCCGATCCGGCCAATGCCGCGATCCTGGCCCGCCTGCCCGAACTGGGCCTTGCCGACTGCTGGCTGGTCGCGGGCTGCCTCTTCGGCCCGGTATGGGATGCCCGTTCCGGTTACCCGCCGGGCAGCCGCACCCGCGACTACGACATCTTCTACTGGGACGACGACACCTCCTGGGAGGCCGAGAACGCGGCGATCGAGGCGGCGGGCGCCCTGTTCGGCGACCTCGGCGTCGAGATCGAGCTGCGCAACCAGGCGCGGGTGCCGCTGTGGTTCGAGGACCACTTCGGCAGCCCCTATCCGCCAAGCAGCGGCAGCGCGGAAAACATCGGGCGTTTCATCGTCGCCTGCACGTGCCTGGGCCTGCGCCCGCACGGCGGCGGCTTCGCACTCTGCGCGCCTCACGGCCTCGACGACCTCTTCGCCGGCATCCTGCGGCCCAACCCGCGCAATCCCACGCCCGACCGCTTTGCCGCCAAATGCGCAAGCTACCGCGCCCGCTGGCCCTGGCTCACTGTTGCGGCCGATGATGCCGCCCAGACCACAAGGGAGTAACCCATGGCCGCCCACACACCCCGGCTCATCCGCGACGGCGACCTTTCCTGGGAGCCCTATCCCGCGCGCGAGGGCAACTTTCGCATCAAGCGCCACATCAGCCGCGCCGAGCAGGGATCGGAACTGGCGCTGGGCGTCTGCGAGCTGGAGCCCGGCCAGTCGACGGTGTGGTGGTCGTTCATCGAGAACGACGGCGCGGCCGAGGTCGCCATGCACTTCGGCGACCGCGCCTACGAGGCCTATTACGTTCTCTCGGGCCGTTTCACCTTCCACTGGCAGGACGGTGCCGGCGCCGAGGAGACGCTGGAGGCAGGCCCCGGCGACGTCTTCTACTTCGCACCGGGCTGGCGTTACCGGGTGGAGAATACCGGCGGCACCGTGGCGCAGTTCCTGTGGACCATGGCGCCCGCCGCGGCCTGAGGCGCTGGGCATCCCTGCCCGTTCGCGTTATCACCCCGCCCGAGACAACCGCGCCCACCTGTTCGAGACCGGCATGATCCGACACATCGTCCTGTTCCGCGCCCGCGATCCCCGGGACCGCGAGGCCGTGCGCGAGGGTCTTGCCCTGCTCAAGGAGATACCCGCCGCCAGCCTGCTGGAGGTGGAATACAACAGCCGCATCGACCCGTGGTCCGACGAGGCCGACATCGTGGTCTACGGCGAGTTCGCCGACGAGGCCGCGCTGGCGGCCTTCAAGGCCCATCCGCTGTATGCCGAATCGATCCGCCGCGTGCGCCCCCTGCGCGACCTGCGCATCGCCGCCGATTACGCCGCCCCCGCCTGAGAAGGGCCACCATGACCGAAGTCACCGTCACCACCTGGAACATCAACTCCGTGCGCCTGCGCGCAGAGACCGTGCTGGCCTACCTGCGCGAGCACAATCCCGACGTGCTCTGCCTGCAGGAGATCAAGGCGCTGGAGGACCAGTTCCCGCGCGAGGTCTTTGCCGAGGCGGGCTGGGAGCACCAGGCCGTAGCCGGCTTCAAGGGCTACAACGGCGTGGCGACGCTGAGCCGCATCCCCTTCACCGACAAGGGCGTCAAGCACTGGTGCGGCAAGGAGGACGGCCGCCATGTCTGGGTCGAGCTGCCGGGCAAGACGGAAGTCCACAACTTCTACGTCCCCGCGGGCGGCGACGAGCCGGACCCCGAGATCAACCCGAAGTTCGCCCACAAGCTGCAGTTCCTCGCCGACATGGCGATGTGGTTCGAGGCGCGCAAGGCGCCCAGGAACCGCTTCGTGCTGGTCGGCGATCTCAACGTCGCGCCCGGCGAGCATGACGTCTGGTCGCACAAGGCGCTGCTCAAGGTGGTGAGCCACACACCGATCGAGGTCGAAGCCATGGAGCGGCTGATGGCCGCCCACGACTGGGTCGATGCGGTGCGTTACTTCACCCCGGAAACCGAGAAGCTCTATTCCTGGTGGAGCTATCGCGCCAAGGACTGGGAAGGCGCCGACAAGGGCCGCCGCCTGGACCACGTCTGGGTGACCCCGCCGCTGCGCCGCCATCTCAAGGCGGCCGAGATCCACAAGCATGTGCGCGGCTGGGAACTGCCCAGCGACCACTGCCCGGTCGCGGTGACGCTCGATATCTAGGATACTGCTGCCTGCCGGAAGCTCCGGCGGCGATGGGTCGGTATCTTCCGGGGCCACGCGAGCGCCTGGCGGCAAGCCCGCCGAGGCAGCAAAGGAACCATCATGTTGAAGCCCACCGCCGCTCTGCTTCTTGTCTGCGCAAGCCTGGTGCTGGCCCCGGCCGCCGGCGCTGAAGAGGCCTGGCCCGACCTCACCGGCGTGTGGACCGGCACCTCCGAATCCGTGGTCCGGGGCGATCCCCTGCACCACGAGGGCGGCGAGGCGCCCCATCTTTCCGAGGTCGCCTTCACCCTCACGATCGAGGGCCAGGAGGGCCGCCGCTTCTGGGGTGCGCTCGACTCGCCCCAGGACAGCGAGGCCGTGGTCGGCGTCATCGCCAACGACCGCAAGGCGCTCTACCTCGTCGATCTCGACGGTTATGCCGTCGATACCCTGGTCGACGAAAACACCATCGACCACTGCTATCTCCAGGCCAGCTCCGACGTGCAGGTCGCGGCCTGCCTGACCTTCATTCGCCAGCCATGAGGAAGCCTTGTCCAGCGAACTGATCCGACTGACGCGCCAGGGGCCGGTCGCCACCATCCGCCTCGACCGGCCCGAAAAACACAACATCCTGGCGATGGACGAGGTGCCGGAGCTGCTGGCCCTGCTCGAGGAGCTCGATGCCGACGAGGACCTGCGCGTTCTCGTGCTGACCGGCAGCGGCGAGAAGAGCTTTTCGGCGGGCGTCGACCTGGGCGACGTGCTGACCCGCGACTGGACGATCAATCCGCTGGAGGTTCTGGCCGACCGTATCGAGACCCTGCGTATGCCCACGGTCTGCGCGCTCAACGGCAACGTCTATGGCGGCGCGACGGATCTGGCGCTGGCCTGCGATTTCCGCATCGGCGTGGCAGGCATGAAACTCGTCATGCCGCCGGCAAAACTCGGCGTCGTCTTCCACGAGTCCGGCCTGCGCCGCTACGTCGAACGCCTGGGTCCGCAGGTCGCCCGCCGCCTGTTCCTGCTCGGCGAGCCGATGGATGGCGATGCCCTGCTGCAGGCCGGTTACCTCGACCGCCTGGTGCCGCGCGAAGACTTTGCACAGGAGGTCGATGGCTTCGTTGCCACCCTGGCGGGCAATGCGCCGCTGGCGCTGGCCGCGATGAAACGCGCCATCGTCGGCATCAGCCGGGGCAATCTCGACAGCGCGCGGCTGAAGGCCGAGACGCTCTCCTGCTTCCGCACCGAGGACGCCGCCGAGGGTCTCGCCGCCAGCAAGGCGCGCCGCACGCCGGTCTTCAGGGGACGCTGAACAACTGCCTGTTTGTTGGGCAAAGCCGTGCCCAAAAAGGCAGCATCGAAGCCTCTTAAGTATCGGAAATATCAGGATTTTTTCTTGAATTGATGCTCCCCTTGCAGGGACACTGGGCATCCGCCAACGACCGGAGGTGGCAATGCACCTCACCCCGCGCGAGAAGGACAAGCTGCTGGTCGCCATGGCCGCCCAGGTGGCGCGCCGGCGGCTGGAGCGCGGCGTGAGGCTCAACCATCCCGAGGCCGTGGCCCTGATCGCCGACTTCGTCGTCGAGGGCGCGCGCGACGGCCGCAGCGTCGCCGATCTCATGGCCGCGGGCGCGCAGGTGCTCACACGCGATCAGGTCATGGAGGGCGTGCCCGAGATGATCCACAGCGTGCAGGTGGAGGCGACCTTCCCCGACGGCACCAAGCTCGTCACCGTGCACGACCCGATCCGCCACGGCGACGGGGCGACGCCATGATCCCCGGCGAGATCCTGCCCGCATCCGGCGAGATCGTGCTCAACGCGGGCCGGTCGACGGTGACGCTCAAGGTGGTCAACGGCGGCGACCGCCCGGTGCAGGTCGGCAGCCACTATCACTTCTTGGAGGCCAACGCGGCGCTCGCCTTCGACCGCGAGGCCGCGCGCGGCATGCGGCTCGACATTCCCTCCGGCAGCGCCGTGCGCTTCGAACCCGGCGAGGCGCATGAGGTGACGCTGGTCGCCATCGGCGGCGCGCGCCGCGCGATGGGCTTCCGCGCGCTTATCATGGGCCCGCTCGACGGGGAGGCCTGAGGATGGCCCATGCCATGAGCCGGCGCGCCTATGCCGGCATGTTCGGCCCGACCACCGGCGACCGCGTGCGCCTTGCCGACACCGAGCTCTTCGCCGAGGTCGAACACGACTTCACGGTCTATGGCGAGGAGGTGACCTTCGGCGGCGGCAAGGTGATCCGCGACGGCATGGGCCAGTCCCAGGCGAGCCGGGCCGAGGGCGCGGTCGACACGGTCATCACCAACGCGCTCGTCATCTGCGCCACCGGCATCTTCAAGGCCGACATCGGCATCCGCAACGGCGTGATCGCGGGCATCGGCAAGGCGGGCAACCCGGACACCCAGGACGGCGTCACCATCGTCATCGGCCCTTCCACGGAAGCCATCGCGGGCGAGGGCCGCATCCTGACCGCGGGCGCCATGGACGCCCACATCCACTTCATCTGTCCCCAGCAGATCGAGGAAGCCGTGATGTCGGGCGTGACCACCATGCTGGGTGGCGGCACGGGACCGGCGACCGGCACCAATGCCACGACCTGCACGCCCGGCGCCTGGCATATCGGACGCATGCTGCAGGCCGCCGATGCCTTTCCCGTGAACCTCGCCTTCTCCGGCAAGGGCAACAGCGCCACCGCGGCGGGCCTCATCGAGCAGGTCGAGGCGGGCGCCTGTTCCCTCAAGCTGCACGAGGACTGGGGCACCACGCCCGCCGCCATCGAGGCCTGCCTTCGGGTCGCCGACGCCATGGACGTGCAGGCGATGATTCACACCGACACGCTGAACGAGGCGGGGTTCGTCGAGACCAGCCTTGCCGCCATCGCCGGGCGCACGATCCACGCCTACCACACCGAGGGGGCGGGCGGCGGCCATGCCCCCGACATCATGAAGATGGCCGGTCACGCCAACGTCCTTCCCAGCTCGACCAACCCGACGCGACCGTTTACTAAGAACACCGTGGACGAACACCTCGACATGCTGATGGTCTGCCACCACCTCGACCCCAGCATTGCCGAGGACGTGGCCTTTGCCGAAAGCCGCATTCGCCGCGAGACCATTGCCGCCG
>CALLQH010000369.1 GCA_938014945.1 uncultured bacterium
CTCATCCCCAGCCTGACGGCGCGCGAGAACGTGGCGCTGGTGACCGAGATCGCGCGCGCGCCCATGGCGCCCGAGGCCGCGCTGGAGCTCGTCGGGCTGGGGCCCCGGCTGGACCATTTCCCCGCCCAGCTTTCGGGCGGCGAGCAGCAGCGCGTCGCCATCGCCCGCGCCATCGCCAAGCGGCCCGACCTGCTGCTCTGCGACGAGCCGACCGGCGCGCTCGACAGCGCCACCGGCGCCCTGGTGCTGGGGGCGATCGACCGGGTCAACAGGGAGCTCGGGACGACCACCGCGCTCATCACGCACAACGCGGTGATCGCCGCCATGGCGCACCGCGTGATCGTCTTTGCCGACGGCCGCATCGCCGACGAGCGGCGCAACGCGACCCGGCGCGCGGTGTCGGAGCTTGCCTGGTGAATGCGCTCGACAGAAAGCTGCTGCGCGACCTGTGGCGCCTGCGCATGCAGGTCCTGGCGATCGCGCTGATCGTGGCCTCGGGCGTCGCCCTGCTGGTGATGAGCCTGACCACCGTCGAATCCCTGGAGGCAACGACGCGCGCCTACTACGAGCGCCATCGCTTTGCCGATGTCTTCAGCACCCTGGAACGCGCGCCCGAGCAGCTTGCGCGCGAGATCGCCGCGATTCCGGGCGTGCAGACGGTCGAGACGCGGATCACCGGCATCGCCACGGTCGACGTGGCGGGTTTTGCCGAGCCGGTGATCGGCCGCGTCCTGTCGCTGCCCGCGGGCGGACCGCCCCTGCTCAACCGCCCGGTGCTGCGCGGCGGGCGCTGGCCCGCGGCCGACGACGAGGTGCTGGTCGCCGAACCCTTCGCCCAGGCCCATGGCCTGGCCGTCGGCGACACCCTCGCCCTGGTGCTCAACGGCCGGCAGCGGATCGTGACGGTCACCGGCACCGCGCTCTCGCCCGAGTTCGTCTACTCGATCGCGCCCGGCGGCCTGATGCCCGACGACCTGCGCTTCGGCGTCTTCTGGATGACGCACGACACGCTGGCCGGAGCCTGGGACATGGACGGCGCCTTCAACGACGTCACGCTGACCCTGCTGCACGGCACACGCGAGCAGGCCGTCATCGACCGGCTCGACGCCCTGCTCGAACCTTATGGCGGCCTGGGCGCCTATGCCCGCAAGGACCAGACCTCCAACTGGTTCCTGCAGAACGAGATCGCGCAGCAGCGCAACATGGCGGCCATCCTGCCCATGATCTTCCTGGGTGTGGCCGCCTTCCTGATCTGGATGGTGATGAACCGGCTGATCGCCACGGAGCGCAGCGCCATCGGATTGCTCAAGGCCTTCGGCCGCAGCGATACCGAGGTCGCCTGGAACTACACGCGCATGGTGCTGGCGACCACCCTGCTCGGCATCCTGATCGGCTTTGCCGCGGGAAGCTGGCTGGGCCACTGGAGCACGGAACTCTACGCCCGCTTCTTCCGCTTTCCCTTCCTGCTCTACCGCCCCAGGGCGGAGAGCTACGCGATCGCCGCGCTGGTCAGCCTGCTCACCAGCCTTGCGGGGGGATTGTGGGCGGTGCGCCGCGCCGTCCTGCTGCCGCCGGCCGAAGCGATGCGGCCGCCCGCGCCGCCGGGCTTCCATCGCGGCGTGCTGGCGAACCTGCGCCTGGTCGGCCTGCTCGACCCGGCAAGCCGCATGCTCGCCCGCCGCCTGCTGCGCTGGCCCCTGCGCACCGCCGCCGCCACGCTGGGTGTCGGGCTCGGCCTGGCGGTGCTGCTGCTCGCCCTCCAGTGGGTCGACGGCATCGCGCTGATGGAGCGCGAGTTCTTCCGCCAGGGCCAGCACCAGGACGCGACCCTGGGCCTGATCGACCTGCGCGGCAGCGATGCGGTGCAGGCCGTCGAACATCTGCCCGGGGTGCTCGCTGCCGAACCCTATCGGGCGGTCGCCGCACGCATCATCAGCGGCCACCTGTCGCGCCGCCAGCCGATCATCGGCATGCCCGTCGGCGCGCGCCTGAGCCTGATCCGCGACAACCTGCGCGGCACCCTCCAGCCGCCGCCCGACGGCCTGCTGATGTCGGCGACGCTCGCCGGCCTGCTCGGCGTCGGGCCCGGCGACAGCGTCGAGGTGGAGATCCTGGAGGGCCGCCGCGCCCGCGTCGATATGGTCGTCGCCGGCCTCGTCGATACCTGGATCGACATGCCGGTCTACATGGAGATCGGCGCCCTGAACCGGCTGATGCAGGAGGGCGATGCGATCAACGGCGTGCAGATCCTGGTCGATCCGGCGCAGCGCCCGGCGCTGCTGGCCGCCCTCAAGACCATACCGGCTGTGGCCGCCGTCAGCTTTCGCGACGCCGCGATCGCGACCTTCCACGCCACCCTGGCGGAAACCATCTTCATCTACGTCGGCTTCTTCGTGATCTTCGCCTGCGCGCTGGCCTTCGGCGTCACCTACAGCATCCTGCAGGTCTCCCTGTCGGAGCGGACCCATGAGCTCGCCACCCTGCGGGTGCTAGGCTTCGGGCGGCGCGAGATCGCCTACATCCTTCTGGGCGAGGCGGCGCTGATCGTGATCGCCGCCCTGCCGGTGGGCATCGCCGCGGGCTTCGGGCTCGCCTGGTACCTTGCGGAATCCTTCCGCACCGAGCTCTATCGCCTGCCCATGGTCATCGCCGATTCGTCCGTCGGCACGGCGACGGTGGTGGTTCTGGCGACCGCGGGATTGTGCGGCCTGCTCGTGCGGTTGCGGCTCGACCGCCTGGACCTCATCGGCGCCCTCAAGACACGGGAGTGAAGACGCCATGACCCTCCACCTGCGCCGCCTCGTCCCCTGGGGGGTGATCCTCCTGCTGGTTCTCGCCGGGCTCGTCTGGGCCTTCCGCCCGCAGCCCGTGGAGGTCGACCTCGTCTCTGTCGCCGGCGGCCGTCTCGTCGCGACGATCGACGGCGAGGGCGAGGCGCAGGTGCGGGAGGTCTACACGCTGTCGGCGCCCATCGGCGGCCGCCTCTTGCGCATCGCGGCGGAGGTCGGCGATCCGGTGACCGCCGATCTCACGGAGATCGCGCGTATCGAGCCTGTCTCGCCTTCCCTGCTCGACGTGCGCAGCGAGAGCGAGGCGCGCGCGGCCGTGGAGGCCGCCGATGCGGTCCGCGACCTCGCCGCGGCCGACCTGGAGCGCGCCAGGGCCGAACTCGCCTTCGCCGAAAGCGACCTGGCGCGCGCGCGCCAGCTGATCGTCGACGGCACCATCCCGCAGCGCGCGCTGGACGCCGCCGAACGCGCCCAGCGCGTCGCGGCGGCAAACGTGGCGACCGCCCAGGCGACGCTCGACGTGCGCCGGCACGAGCTCGACCAGGCGCGCGTCCAGCTCATGTCGCGGCCGATGATCGAGGCGGCGGGCGACACCTGCACCTGCGTCACCCTGCGCGCGCCGGTCGACGGCGAGATCCTGCGCGTCATCGAGAAGAGCGAGACGGTGGTCGCCCCGGGCCAGGCGCTGGTGGAGATCGGCGATCCGGCGGATCTGGAGATCGTCGTCGACCTGCTGTCCCAGGACGCGGTGCGCATCGCACCCGGCCAGAGGGCGGTGATCGACGGCTGGGGAGGTGCGCCGCTCGAGGCCTCCGTGCGCCGCATCGAACCCTACGGCTTCACCAAGGTCTCGGCCCTGGGCATCGAGGAGCAGCGGGTCAACGTCCGCCTCGACATCCTCTCGCCGCCCGAGGTGTGGGCCCGGCTGGGCCACGGCTACCGGGTCGATGTCTCGGTGATCACGACCGATGCCGAGGTGCTGCAGGTGCCGCTCGGCGCACTCTTCCGCCATGGCGCAGGCTGGGCCGTGTTCGTTGCCGAGGATGGCCGCGCCCGCCTGCGCGCCATCGAGACGGGCGCGCGCAATACGATGGCCGCCGAGGTCCTTTCCGGCCTGGCGGAAGGCGAACAGGTCGTCCTTTACCCCGGCGATGCAGTTTCCGAGGGCACCCTTATCGCCGCCCGGGGCGACTGAACGCCGATCCTGCGCTTCGCCGGAACCTTTCGCCGTCAGGCGTCGGCCATCGCCACCAGGGCGTCGGCCAGGACGCGGGCGCCGGCGGCGAGGTCGGCGGGCTGGGCGCGTTCGGATTCGCTGTGGCTGATGCCCTTGAGGCAGGGCACGAAGAGCATGCCCGTGGGGCAGAGCGGGGCGATGAGCTGGGCGTCGTGGCCCGCGCCCGAGGGCATGGCCGTCACCGGGATGCCGAGGTCGCGCGCCGTGCCCTCGATCATGCCGACCACCTCATCCGGAAAGATGCTCGGCTGGTTCCTGTGGCGCGTGAAGACGCTGACCGCGCAGGGCCCGGCATGTTCGCGGCAGACCGCCTCGATGCGGTCCGCACGGTCGTTGAAGACATCGGCATCGGGATGGCGGAAGTCGACGGTGAAGACCACCTTGCCGGGGATCGTGTTGGGCGAGCCGGGAAAGGCCTGGAAGCGGCCGATGGTGAACTTCACCACGTCGTCGGGGTCCTCCATCAGGCGCTCCAGCCCGCCGACGATGGCGACGGCGCTCCGCATGGCGTCGCGGCGCAGCTTCAGACGCACGGTGCCGGCGTGGCCCTCCTCGCCCGTCACGGTGATCTCGAAGCTCGATCCGCCCTGGATGCCGGTCACCGCGCCGATGGTGAGGCCCTCTGCCTCCAGGCGCGGGCCCTGCTCGATGTGGGCCTCGATGTAGCCGGCGAGCGGCAGCCCGGCCTTGCGGTGGCGGGCGTGCGGCGTGGCGGCGATGGTCTTTGCGATCTCGTCGATCAGGCGGGCGCCGTCGGGCGCGCGCGCCTCGGCATAGTCGTCGACCGTGCCGACCCCGGCAAAGACCATGGAGCCGGTACAGCCCGGCGCAAAGCGGCAACCTTCCTCGTTGGTCCAGACCACCGCCTCGATGGGGCGGCGCGTCTTGAGCCCCGCGTCCTCCAGCGCCTCCAGCACCTCGAAGGCCGCAAGCACGCCATAGACGCCGTCGAAGTTGCCGCCGGCGGGCTGGGTGTCGAGATGGCTGCCCGAAAGCACCACGGGCGCGCCCTGCTCCCAGCCCTCGCGGCGGATGTGCATGTTGGCGGCCTCGTCGATCAGCACCTCGAAGCCGCGGGCGTGCGCCCAGCCGGCGAGTTCGGCGCGCGCGGCGCGGTCGTCGTCGGTCAGCGCCTGGCGGTTGACGCCGCCGTTGCCGGTCTTGCCGTGTTCGGCGATCGCCATGTGGCGGGCCCAGAGACGGTCGGCGTTCACGAAATCGCTGGGGCGCGCCATGGCGGTCAGCCCTTGCGCCGGATGCCGACGGTGCTGCCGGCCCAGTCCGGCCGCGGATCCATGACGAGGCCCGCCAGCCGTTCCTGGATTTCCTCAGGCATGGGTGCCGTCTTTTCGTTCTTCATGTCGAAGTGCAGCAGCAGGCATTCGAAGGTGGCGATCACCGTATCGCCCAGGCGCGCGACATGGCCGACGTGGACGCGCTTGGCATCGGCATCGATCACCATGCTGTCGAAGACGATGGTGTCGCCGCGGTAGGCGCCGTCGAGATAACGGATGTGGCTTTCCACCGTCATCATCGCCATGCCGGAGACATCGAAGTAGTCGGTGCCGATGCCAAGCTCGGCCTGCAGCGCCCATGAGGCATCGCTGAAGGCGACGACGTAGTAGCCCTCGTTCATGTGGCCGTAATGGTCGGTCCAGCTGTCCTGGACCTCTGCGCTATAGACATTGAGGATGGTCATCGGCGCCCTTTCCGCGGTTGTCGGCGGGCACCATAACCCCTCACGTCGGCGTGTTCACCCCGTCGCGCGCGGCCGCAGCACATGATGGTGGGCGGCGTCGTAGAGACGGCTGTCGCGGAACTCCGCCTCGCCCAGCACGCGCCCCACCAGGATCAGCGCCGTGCGCGTGAACCCCGCCGCCTTCACCTTGGGCCGGATGTCGGCGAGCGTGCCGTGGACGAACTCCTGATCGGGCCAGGAGACACGGTAGGCGACGACCACGGGGCAGTCCTCGCCGTAGAAGGGCACCAGCTCGCGCACGACACGGGCGAGGTTGTTGACCGAGAGATGGATGGCGAGCGTGGCGCGCGATGCCGCCAGCGTCGCCAGGTCCTCGCCCTCGGGCATCGCGGTGGCGCGCACGGCGGTGCGCGTCAGGATCACGGTCTGGCTGATGTCGGGCAGGGTGAGTTCGGTGGCGAGCGCAGCGGCGGCCGCGGCAAAGGCCGGCACGCCAGGGGTGACGTCATACGGAATCGCTTCGGCATCGAGCCGGCGCATCTGCTCGGCGATGGCGCCGTAGAGCGAGGGATCGCCCGAGTGGACACGCGCCACGTCCTGGCCCTTGCCGTGGGCCTCGACCATCATGGCGACGATCTCGTCGAGGTGCAGCGGCGCGGTGTCGATCACGGTCGCGCCTTCGCTTGCCTGGGCGATGACCTCCTCGGGCACCAGCGAACCGGCATAAAGCACCACGGGGCAGGCCTGGATCAGCTTCAGCGCACGCACGGTGATGAGATCGGGCGCGCCGGGTCCGGCGCCGATGAAATGAACGGTCATGGGGTCACTCTCTTCTTGGCATAGCCGCGCGGCGTATAGACGGCGTCCGCGCCCAGGCGCCGGTAACGCCGGGTTTGGCTGGCGCCGACGAGCACGACGCTCATCATGTCGACATCGTCGACCGCCAGGTCGGCAAGGGTGGTGTGCTGCATGGATTCTTCCTCGCGGCCCAGCATGCGCCCGATCATGACGGGCGTGTCGGCGGGGCGATGCGCGAGCAGGATCGTGCGGGCCTCGGCAAGCTGGTCGCGTCGGCGCTTGGAGACCGGATTGTAGAAGGCGATGGCGAAGTCGCCCTCGGCCGCGGCCTTCACCCGCTTCATGATGACCTCGCGCGGGGTCAAAAGGTCCGACAGCGAGATGGTGCAGAAGTCGTGTCCGAAGGGTGCGCCGGCCCGCGCCGAGGCGACCTGGAAGGCCGAGACGCCGGGCACCACCGCCACCTCCACACCGCGCCAGCCGGGCTGGGGATCGACATCAAGGACCTCGTGCACCAGGGCGGCCATGGCGTAGATGCCGGGATCGCCCGAGCAGAGCAGCGCGACATGGCACCCCTGCCCGGCGAGATCGAGCGCGGCGCGGCAGCGCGCCTCCTCCTCGCCGAGCGCAAAGTCGTGGCGTGTCTTGCCCGCCGCCAGCGAACCCGCGAGATCGATGTAGTAGCCGTAGCCGACCAGATCGCTCGCCGCGGCGATGGCACGGCTGGCCTCCGGCAGGCGCAGCGCCGCATCGCCCGGCCCAAGGCCCACCAGCACCAGCCGACCGCGCGGGCGTCCGGCTGCAGTAGCGTCGATGTCGGCAGGTGCGAGCGCCACGGCGCAGGTCGCACGTTTCGTCTTCTTCTTCGCGACGATCAGTTCGGCATCGGAGCCTGCGGCAGCCAGCGCCGCTCCCTCGCTGACGCCATGACAACCGACCTCGGCAAAGACGACATCGGAGGGGGTGGCCAGGCGCGGGGTTTCCTGTTCCAAGCGCGGGCCATCGAAGAACACCAGCGGCGTTTCGAGCGCGGCGGCAGCCGCGATGACGGCGGGTTCGTCGGCCTTCAGGTCGATGGAAGCGACACAGGCCACAGCACCCTCGGCAAGACCCGCCTCGGCGAGCGTCGCGCGCACCAGGGCGAGCAGCTCGGCCGGATCGCAGTCGCGCTCGCAGCCGACACCGACCGCCAGGCGTGGCGGATGCAGCACCAGTGAACGGTCATCGCCCGCCTGTGCCTTCTCGGTGACGACGACGCGATGATCGCCCTGCGGCGCAAACGGCAGGGCAGCGAGCCATTCGGCCTCGCCTTCCAGCTTCACGGGCTCGCCTGCCAGCAGGGCCGCCATCACCGCCTTGGCGGCCTTAGGGTTGGCGACGCGCCAGCCCGCGGGCGGCTCGTCGAGCGCGACGCCGAAACGGGCATCGCCCGCCGTCGTCACCGCCGCGTGCCCGCCCAGCAGGTCGGCGCAGGTCCGCGCCAGGGCATTGGCGCCGTGGTGTCCGCCGATCAGCGGCACCGCGGCACTGCCGTCCTCGGCCACGGCGACCACGGCGCTCTCGTTGAACTTGTCGGCCAGATGGGGTGCGACGGCGCGGATCAGGATGCCCGCCGCACAGATACCGACCACGGGAATGCCCGCCGCGAACAGCCCGGCGACATGGGCCATCGTGTCGTCGAAGGCGACATCGGCCGCCTTCACGCGCGGCGCAAAACCGTGCAGGCGCGCACCCGGCAGCCCGGCCACAAGCCTGCGCGCCACATCCTCCCCGCCCGGCCCGAGGGCGAGCACGGCAACACCATCGGGAAACGTCATCGCCATGCCTCGCCGCGGCGGTGGATGAGGATCATGGAGAAGTAGGGCGCCTTGGCCTGATCGAGATCGGCAAAGGCCAGCACCTTCTGGTCGGCCATGGTGGCGTGTTCGACGTAATGCGCGCGGTCGGCAAGGCCGCAGGCCTCGATGACGCGGCAGACCTTGGCGAAGTGGCGGCCGATCTTGATGATCGCGGCGGCCTCGGCGGTTTCCAGCCGGGCGCGCAACACGTCCTCGTCGAGCGTCGCCGGGCAGACCAGCAGCACGTCGTCGCGCGAGGCAAGCGGCGAACCGGCCGCCGCCGGGCAGGCGACCAGCGAGGAGACGCCGGGCACCACCTCGGTCCTGAAGCGGTCCGAGAGGCGGCCGAAGAGATACATGAACGAGCCGTAGAAAAAGGGATCGCCCTCGCAGATCACCGCGACGTCGCGGCCCGCCTCAAGATGGCCGGCGATCTCCTCGGCCGCGCGGTCATAGACCGCCTCGACCGGGAAGCGGTTGGCATCGAGCGGCATGCGGATGGCGATCTCGGTCTGGCCCTCGACCAGATGCGGCGCGACGATCCGGCGCGCCAGGCTCTCGCCGGTCTCGGGCGCGGGCCAGGCCAGCACGGGCACGCTGCGCAGCAGGCGCCAGGCCTTCAGGGTGATGAGCTCGGGATCGCCGGGGCCGACGCCCAGGCCATAGAGGGTTCCGCTCATGGCTTCACCGCGCGCCACTGGGTGACCGGCATCATGGGCCGCCAGCCGGTGAGGCCACCGACCGGCTCGGCGCGGCTCACCGCGACACGCACCAGTTCGCCACCGAGCGTCTCGTGGTGGCGGTAGAGCGCCTGTTCGCTTTCCAGGGTCACCGCGTTGGCCACCAAACGCCCGCCCGAGGGCAGCGCATCCCAGCAGGTCTCCACGACCCCCTCGCCCGCGACACCGCCGCCGACGAACACCGCATCGGGGCGCTCCAGCCCGTCGAGCGCATCGGGCGCGCTGCCGGCGATGACCTTCAGGTTCGGCGTGCCGAGCGCCAGCGCGTTGTGCGCCGTCATGGCGCGGCGCTCGGCATTGCGCTCGATGGCGATGGCGCCCGCCCGGTCGGCCGCGCGCATCCATTCGATGGCGACCGAGCCGCAGCCCGAGCCGACATCCCACAGGCGCGCGCCGGGGGTGGGCGCCAGCGCGGCAAGGGTCATGGCGCGCACTTCCCGCTTGGTCATCTGGCCGTCGTGCTCGAAGGCGTCGTCCGGCAGGCCGGGCGAGCGCGCGAGCACGCGCGTGCCGGGTTCGGCGGCCAGCGCCACGCCGATGGTGTTGAGATCGTCCACGTCTTCTCCGATGCCTTCCGCCGCCAGCGCCGTGACACAGCGCTCGCGCGGTCCGCCCATGTGGCACAGCACATGGAGGCGGCTTGGCCCGAAACCGGCACGGGTGAGCAGGTCCGCGACCTTCGCCGGGGTCGAGGCGTCTTCCGAGAGGATGAGCAGGCGCTGGCCCGGCACCAGATGGGCGTTGAGCAGCTCCAGCGGCCGGCCGTGCAGGGTGAGCTGCACCGTCTCGGCGAGCGGCCAGCCCAGGCGCGCGCAGGCCAGCGTAAACGCCGACAGTCCGGGTATGACGCGCGCGCTGCCCGCGCCGAAGCGGCGCAGCAGGGTGACGCCGATGCCGTAGGCCATGGGATCGCCCGAGGCGAGCACGCAGACCCGTTTGCCCTGCAGACCTTCCAGCCGCTCCACGGTCTTCTTCAGCGGGCTTTCCCAGGTCAGGCGCTCCGCGCCCGTGTCGCCGGCGAGCTCCAGGTGGCGTTCGCCGCCGACCAGAACTTGCGCCCCGTCGACCAGCGCGCGGGCGGCGGGCGTCAGGCCCTCCAGCCCGTCCTCGCCCAGGCCGACGATCGATAACCAGGCCGTCATTCAGATGCCTCCCATCAGGGCGTTGACCGCGGCGGCGGCCATGGCGCTGCCGCCGCGCCGTCCGTGGACGGCGATGAAATCGATGCCGCTTGCCGCCAGCGCGCGCTTGGATTCCGCCGCGCCGACGAAGCCGACCGGCATGCCGATGATCAGCGCCGGGCGCGGTCCGCCCGCAGCGACGATCTCCAGCACGCGAAAGAGGGCCGTGGGCGCATTGCCGATCGCCACCACCGCGCCCTCCATCTGGGAGGCCAGCAGGTCGATGGCGGCGGCCGAACGGGTGCCGCCACGGCTTGCCGCGCGGTCGGCGGCGGCCTTGGACGCCACCTTGCACAGCACCTTGTTCTGCGCGGGCAGGCGGCGGGCGATGATACCCTTGGCGACCATCTCGACATCGGCGATCACCGGTGCGCCCGCCTCCAGCGCCGCGCGCCCCTTGGCCACCGCGCCTTTGGAGAGGTCGAGGTCGCGCGGCAGGTCGGTCATGCCGCAGGTGTGGATCAGGCGCACCGCCAGGGGATGGGCCTCCACCGGCACCTGCGAGAGATCGGCCTCGGCCTCGATGATGCGACGGCTCTCGCGGTAGATGGCTTCCGGGTCATCGATATAGGCAAAGGCGCTGGAGAACAGGCCGTCGACATCGACCGCCTGGCGGCCCGCGCGGATGCCGTCGCGGTCGACACCCAGTACCCAGCCCTCCTCGCGCTCCACGGCGGCGCGCTCAGGATCGGCAAGGTCCGGCACGCCCGCGAACATCGCGGCCAGATCCCCGGCCTCATCGAGGCGGGCGAAAAACCCGGCGATGGCCTGGACCTGCAGCGCGTCCTTCACCGCCTCCTCTCTGGCCACCGGGGCGACCAGCGAGGGATAGATCTCGGCGAGCACCACGGGATGGCGGCGCGTCATCGCCTCGTCGAGCGGGGCAAGCCCGGTCTCGAACGGCCAGACGCGGCAGAGGTCCTTCAGCCGCCGGTCGCGGCGCAGCAGGCGGACCACGGGAATGCCGGTCAACGCCTGGCTGCCGACCGACCCGGCGCCCGAGAGCTTCCACACCGGCTGGGGGCCGCTGATGTAATGTTCGCCGATGCGCTTCTCTCCCAGCGCGCCATAGGCGGGCCGTGTCATCGCCAGATGATCGAAGCGTCGGCCCTGGGGATGGCCCCAGAACGGCCCGGCATCCTGGCCCATGGCGGCGTTCAGGCGGTCGGCGACGGCAAAGCGGTTGTTGGCGTTGTCGGCGCCGTCGTCGATGACGGCCGCCAGCCGGTCCCAGGTCGCCTGCCATGGCGTGCCCTTCAGGCCCAGGGCGGCCGCCGTGCCCTCGGGGTAGCCGAAGGGAAAGTCGAAGCCGGCGAGCACACGTTTGCCCTGGCCCGCGAGCTCGGCCAGAAGGTCGGCGATGCGGGCGCGGGCGCCCTGGCGCGTGGCGGCGTTTTCCAGCACGGCCAGCCGCAGGCCGCGCGGCGAGCGTTCGGCCAGCGCCAGCCAGATGCTGTCGCGCCCCAGCTTGGGCCGCGCCTCCGCGCTCCAGTCGACCATGAGATAGGCATCGAACAGGGTCATGAGCGACGCGCCGCCTCTTGCACGGGCGCCGAGAGACGGCCGCGCCTGCTTTTCGGCCGCGCGTCTTCTCTTCGCGTCTCCGCGTGCACCTTCATGATCCCGCCGTGCGCCTACGACTTCAGCGTCTTGGGCCCCAGCGGGTGATCGGCATGGGGATAGGGATGATGGCCGTGGTCATGGCCATGGCTGTGCCCGTGACCATGGCTGTGACCATGGTCATGGTCATGATCGTGGCTGTGACCGTGGTGATGGTCGTGCCCATGGTCATGCCCGTGATCGTGACCGTGGTCGTGGCCGGCGGTGCCGGTGCCGATGCCCTCCACATGATGGTGGTGGCTTTCCTGGGGCAGGCCGACCTCGGCCTCGAAGCCCAGCACCTGCTCGCGGTACTTGCAGGTCTGGCAGTTCATGTTGCCGGTGCCTTCGAGGATCTCGTGGACCCGGTCGACGAAGGTGTCGAGCACCAGGGGATGGTCGTTGAGGTAACCGGCCTTCACGAACCGGGTGTCGCCGTATTTCGCCGCGGCGGCATCGACCGCATCGTAGATGCGCTGCACCAGGATGCCGTTGAACAGGAAGTAGGGGAACACGACGACGCGCTTGAAGCCCAGGCGCACGACATGGTCGAGCGCGGGTGCCACCAGCGGGAAGGTGACGCCGGAATAGGCGACCTCGCCCCAGCCGAAGCCCAGGCCCTCCCACAGCATGCGCGCGACCTTGGAGACGTTGGAGTTGGCGTCGGGGTCGGAGGCGCCGCGGCCGACGGTCACCAGCAGGGTGTCGTGGTAATCGACCGGGCCGTGCTCGGCATCGGCCTGCGCCATCGCTTCCTTCACGCGCTCGCCCGCGGCGCGCACCAGGCGCGTGTCGATGCCGAGGTCGCGGCCGTAGCTGATGCGCAGGCCCTCGTGCTGGGCCATGTAGGTGTTGAGCACGCTGGGCACGTCGTTCTTCACATGACCGGCAGCGAACAGCATGCCCGGCACCGCCAGGATGCGGCGCGCGCCCTGGGCGCGCAGCTTGTCGAGGCCATCGCGGATGATCGGGGTGGCGAACTCCAGGAAGCCGTATTCCATCGGCCAGGCAAAGCGGCCCTTGAGCTGCTCGGCGACATTGGCGAATTCGCTGATCGCCCGTTCGTCCCGGCTGCCGTGGCCGCACATCATCACTGCGATGTCGCTCATGTTCTCTTGTCCTCTCGTCTCTTCTGGTTCCGATTGACGGCAGGCGCGGTCGCAACCACCTTGCCGCCATGCTGTTCGATATCGCCCTGCCCGCCGTTCTGGGGGCCGCCCTCCTGCTGGACGCCCTGATCGGCGATCCGCGCTGGCTGTGGTCGAAGATTCCCCATCCCGTTGCGCTGTTCGGGGCGCTGATCGGCTGGGCCGACCGGCGGCTGAACCGGCGCGACGCCGACAGCCGCCGCCTGCGCGGCACGCTGCTGCTGATCGCCCTTGTTACGCTGGCCGGCGCGATCGGATCGTTCTTTGCCTGGCTTGCCGCCGTCACTGTCTGGGGCTGGATGATCGAGGCGGTGATCGCCTTTTCGCTGATCGCCCAGCGCGACCTCTACGAACACGTCCGCCGCGTTGCCGTGGCGCTGGTCGCCGAGGGCCTGCCGGGCGGGCGGCGCGAGGTCGCCATGATCGTGGGGCGCGACCCCGAAGCGCTCGACGAGGGCGGCGTCTGCCGCGCGGCCATCGAGTCGCTCGCCGAGAACTTCGCCGACGGCGTCGTCGCGCCGGTCTTCTGGTATCTCGTCGCCGGCCTGCCGGGCCTTGTCGTCTACAAGGCGGTCAACACCGCCGACAGCATGATCGGCCACAAGACGGACCATTACCTTGC
>CALLQH010000370.1 GCA_938014945.1 uncultured bacterium
CGAACAGCAGCACCTGGATGCCCAGACCCGCGGCGAAACCCAGCAGCGTGCGCCCGGTGGAAACCAGCATGTCCCTGTTGTCTGCCACGACGCCGGCCAGGTTGTCGTGAAGCTCCGACCAGGTGTCGAAGATCGGCCCGCCGATCAGCGGCCAGTCCTGCACGGAGGGGTCGGGCGCGGGCAGGACAAAGGTGCCGGCGGCCAGTTCTCTCGAAAAGGATTCGACGGTGCCCGCCATGGAGGCCGTCAGTGCCGCTGCCGGACCCAGGATCAGGGCCAGTCCCAGCACCGTGATGAGGATCGACACGGGGGTCGAACGCCCGCCCAGGCGAGCGCGCAGCCAGGCGTGGATCGGATAGATCGCCGTCGCCAGAATGGCCGCCCAGATCACCAGGATCACGAACGGGGCCACCAGCTTGATCGCCCAGTAGGCGACCAGGCCCATGATCAGCAGGCGGATCGCCAGATCGATGATCCAGGCCTCCATCCTGCGCTGCGATTCCGGATTTTCGTCGAACGCCGTCATGTTGCCCCCTCGTGCGGCAGACGCACGCGCCTGTCTCCGCGCGAGAATGAACCACAAGCTGCCGAACGCCTAGCCCCAAGGGGTGGAGCTTCAGGCGGAATCCCGCAGGAACCGGTCCATCAGGGCGGCGACATCGCCGGGTATCTCGGCCAGGATCGAATGTTTCATGGCCGGAAAGATGTGCAGGCGGGAGCCGGCGATGCGTTCGTGCATCAGATGCGCCATACGGGTGTTGGAGCCGATGTCGAACTCGCCGGTGGCGACCAGGGTGGGCGCGGTGATCTCGTGCAGCCGGTCGGCCAGGTCATAGGTCGCCAGCACCCGGTAGGCTGCGGCATAGGCCTTGGGATCGTTGGCCTTGTTGGCGGCTTCGGCGCGGGCGATGACATCCGGGTTGGCTGCCAGATAGGCATCGGTGAACCAGCGCGAGAGCGAATTGCGAAAATGGTCGCCGGGCAGACCCTTGTCGACCACCTCCAGGCGCGCCGCGACACGCTCGCGCTCCTCCTCTGTCCGCCCGGCAATGGTGCTGAGCAGAACCAGGCGGTCGAGACGGTCGGGATGGTTGAGCGCGAAACCCTGGGCGATCAGGCCGCCCAGCGAAAACCCCGCCAGATGGCAGCGCGGGATGGCTAGCGCATCAAGCAGCCCGGCGACGTCGCCGACCATGCCGTCCAGGCTGTAGGGACCGGCGGGCTTGTCGGAAAGGCCATGGCCGCGCTGGTCCAGGCGGATCGTGCGGTACCGTCCGCCGAGCGCCGCGACGATGTCGTCCCAGGCTTCCAGGCGGCTGCCCACGCCATGCACCAGCACCAGCACCGGGCCGTCACCCTCGTCGCGGTAGCGCAGGCGCAGCCCGCCGATGTCGGCGTATCGGTCTTCTCCGCTCACCGGCTCACTCCGCCGCGTCGCGGACGTAGCGCGAACCCTCGAAGGCGGGCATCACCTCGTCGATGAACAGGCGCAGGGACTGCACCTGAAGGTCGAAGGGAATGTTGGTCAGCGCGCGATAGAAGAAGTTGTCGACGCCCAGCGCCTCGTAGTCCTTCAGCTTGGCGACCACCTGGTCGGGCGTGCCGAACACCAGATTGGCCTGCAGCGCCTCGGGCGTCAGCAGGTCCTTGTTGTCGAGGTCCTCGACGGGAATCGGATCGGGGAAGCCGTTCTTCACCTCGCCCAGCTGCTTGAACAGGTTCTCGAAGTAACGTGTGCCGTCGACGATGGCATCGACATAGGTGCCGGCGTCCTCCTCGCGCGGATAGACGGCGCTGGCGCGCATGGTGGCAAAGCGCGGCCGCTTCACCTCGGGCGAGCGCTGCAGCGCCTCCTCGAACTGCGCCTTGTACTTCACCACCTCGCCGAAGGGACGGGTCAGCGCCCAGGACATGATGTTGCAGCCCAGGGGCAGGGCCCAGTCGTAGGTCGTGGGATGGCGCGCGGCGACCCACAGCGGAGGATGGGGTTTCTGAAGAGGCTTTGGTGCCACGGTCGAGGCGGGAAACTGCCAGAACTCGCCGTCGTGGGCGACGTCGCCGGCCCATAGCTTGACGATCAGCGGCAGCATCTCCTGCATGTAGGCAACGCCCTTGTGCTGGTCCATGCCGCCCATCATGCGGTCGAACTCGCGCTGGTAGGCGCCACGCCCGATACCGAACTCCAGCCTGCCGCCGGAGATCAGGTCGAGCATGGCTGCTTCGCCCGCCAGCTTGATCGGATGCCAGTAGGGCGCCTGGACGACGGCGGTGCCAAGGCGGATGTTGTCGGTGTTGGCGGCATACCAGGCCAGAAGCTGGAAGGGGCTCGGCGCGATCGTCATCTCGATGGCGTGGTGCTCGGCCACCCAGACGATCTCGAAGCCGCCACGGTCGGCCATCTGCACCAGTTCCAGGTTCTGGCGGGCGATTTCGGCCATGTCCTGGCCCGGCGTCAGGCGCGCCATGTCGACGGCAAGGGAGAATTTCACGGCTGCTGCCCCTTCGTGGCGAGGTAGGTTGGTGCGGCATCGAAGCATGGCCCATCCGGGGCTGCAAGGCGTAGACGGTCGGGGTCCGGGGGGCGATTTGCCCCCAGGCAACGGCATTTCCGGCTCGACATGACAGTTTGGTGACGTTTGGATGACGCCCGGTTGTTGGGACCGGCAGGCACACTTGCCGGACAGGGGAACATGGCGCGCAAACTCGACAAGGATCTTCGCAGGCTGACCAGCCTGGAGGATGCCGTCCGCAGCCGGGGCCAGCATCTGGCCCGGCTCAGCGCGGGGCTGTTGTTCCTGGCCATCGCCGGGCTGGCGGCCGATGCCTTCGTGGGTGTCGATTCCCACTGGGGCATCATCGTCATCGCCAGCATGGTCAGCGCCTATATGGCGCTCAACGTCGGCGCCAACGATGTCGCCAACAACATGTCGCCCGCGGTCGGCTCGCGCACGCTGACGATCGCAACGGCTGTGATGATCGCTGCCGTTGCGGAGGCCGCCGGCGCGATCATCGCCGGCGGCGATGTCGTGGCCACCGTTTCCAAGGGCATCGTTCGGCCCTCGCTGATGCCTGATGCGGAGGCCTTCACCGCGGCCATGATCGCCGCCCTGTTTGCCGCCGCCGCCTGGATCAACCTGGCGACATGGATCGGCGCGCCGGTCTCCACGACCCATTCGGTCGTCGGCGGCGTGCTGGGGGCGGGCATCATGATGGCCGGGTTCGGCGTCGCCGACTGGGGCGTGGTGATGCAGATCGTGGCGAGCTGGGTCGTCTCGCCCGTGCTGGGCGGCGTCATCGCGGCCGCCTTCCTCGCCTATATCAAGTTTTCCGTGCTGGAAGCCGAAGACAAGGTCGCCGCCGCGCGCGTCCGTGTGCCGCTGCTGGTCGGCATCATGGCGGGCGCCTTCACGGTCTATGTCCTGATGAAGGGCCTGTCGCGGATCATGCCGGTTTCCCTTTGGCTCGCCCTTGCGGGCGGCCTGGCGGTCGGCGTGGTCTGTGTCCTGATCGTGCGCCCGCGGGTGGCGCGGCGCATGGTGGGCGACGGCCTGCACCGCACCAAGGTGGGCGAGCTTTTCACCATTCCGGTCATCTGCGGCGCCGCACTGCTCTCCTTCGCACACGGCAGCAACGATGTCGCCAATGCCATCGGGCCGCTTGCAGCGATCTACCAGGCGGTCGGTGGCGGCGTGCTGGGCGACAAGTCGCCCCTGCCGTTCTGGGTGCTGGTGATCGGCGCGGCGGGCATCTCTGTGGGCCTGTTGCTCTACGGCCCCCGCCTGATCCGCACTGTGGGATCGGAGATCACCAAGCTCAACCGGGTCCGCGCCTTCTGCATCACCCTGTCGGCGGCCATCACGGTCATCATTGCTTCCACCCTGGGCCTGCCGGTCAGTTCGACCCACATCGCCATCGGGGCGCTGTTCGGTGTCGGCTTCCTGCGCGAGTACCTCGCCAACAAGGATGGCGGCCGCATGCCCAAGGTACCGCCGCAGCCGGGGAACGATCAGCCGGCCAAGGATCCCCGCATTGCCGCCGACAAGATGCGCAGGCGCTATCTGGTGCGGCGCTCGCACATGATCACCATCGTCGCGGCCTGGATCATCACCGTTCCGGTCACCGGCATCATCGCCGCGGCAATCGCCTGGATCATCGATGCCAGCAACCTGATTTCGCTGAACTAGAGGCGAGAGGTCCGTCAGGCTTCCTCGTCGGCGGCCTCGACGCGGGCGTTCCAGTCGTCCTCGTCGATCAGGCCCTGGCGCGGGCTTCCTCGGCCTCCCGGGGCGGCCCTGGCCGTCGATGGTCGACAGGAAGAACATGTCGCATGTCTCGATGAAGGCAGGTTCGGCCTCGCCCAGGCCGGTACGCAGGTCGCCCTCTTCCAGACTGTCGGCAAGCGGGCGGGTGCCGAAGCGGTCCTGCAGCACCCGATGGTCTTCATCGAACAGCCAGCTCATTGCATACTCCCCGCGCCCGGCAAGGGGGAAACCTGCGACGGCTGTCTGTTGTAGGTTGCCGGTTCGCAAAGGGAGCCAGACATTGAGCGACAAATACGAATACGACCTGCTGTGCATCGGCAGCGGTCCCGCGGGCCAGCGCGCTGCGGTGCAGGCGGCCAAGCTGCGCAAGCGCGTCGCCATCGCCGAGCGCGGCACGGCGATCGGCGGCGTCTGCCTCCACACCGGCACCATCCCCTCCAAGACCTTTCGTGAGGCCGTGCTCTCCTTCAGCAGCGACAAGCACAATGTGCCCTATGGCGCGCTGCCCCAGGGCCCGCGCCTGGCCAGCGCCGAACGGCCGACCGCAGCCGCGCTGCTCGGCCGCGTCGGCGCCATCATCGACATCGAGGCGCGGGTGCAGCAGGACCAGCTGCAGCGCAACGGCATCGACATCCTGGGCGGCACCGCCAGCATGACCGGCCCGAACAGCGTGCTGGTGCGCGGCCCCATGGGCGGTCAGCGCGAGTTCACCGCCGAGAACATCGTGATTGCCGTCGGCACCCGGCCGCGCCGCACGGTCGACATGCCCGAAGGCACGCCCTGCGTCATCACCAGCGACGAGGTCCTGGGGCTCACCGAACTGCCGCGCTCCCTGGTGGTCATCGGCTGCGGCGTCATCGGCGTCGAATACGCCTCGATGTTCGCCGCCCTGGGTGTCGAGGTGACGGTGATCGACGGGCGCGAGCGTCCGCTGGAAATGCTCGACGGCGAAATCCTCATCGAACTCGTCCACCAGATGCGCTCGGCGCGTGTAACCTTCCGTCTGGGCGAAACGGTCTCCAGCATCGAACACCTGGAAGGCCCGCCCTCCCAGGCGCGCCTGCATCTGGAATCGGGCAAGCGCCTCGTCACCGACCTGGTGCTGGCCTGCACGGGACGCACCGGCGCTTCCGACATTCTCGATCTCGACAAGGCCGGGGTGGAGACCGACGACCGCGGCCGCATCGTGGTTGGCCCGGACTATCGCTCCTCGGTGCCGCACATCTTTGCGGCCGGCGACATCATCGGCTTCCCGAGCCTTGCCGCGACCTCCTCGGAGCAAGGGCGCCTCGCGGCCTGCCATGCCTTCGGCGTTGCCGCCGAGCCGATGCCGGGCCACTTCCCCATCGGTATCTATTCGGTGCCCGAGATTTCCATGGTCGGTGAAACGGAGATGGCGCTGACCCGGGCCAAGGTGCCCTACGAGACCGGCATCGCACGCTACCGCGAGATCGCCCTCGGCCAGATCCTGGGCGATGAAAACGGCATGCTGAAGCTGATCTTCCATGCCGAAAGCCACAAGCTGCTCGGCGTCCACATCATCGGCAGCGGCGCCACCGAGCTGGTTCACATCGGCCAGGCGGTGATCGGCCTGGGCGGCGGCATCGGCTATTTCCTGGAGACGGTGTTCAACTATCCCACGCTCGCCGAGTGCTACAAGGTCGCCGCACTCGATGCCTGGAACAAGCTGGTGCGGGAATAGGCCGCTCCGCCATCCCCATCTGGCCTGCCCGGAAACCGGGGTGTTATAGCTGGGCAATCAGCACGCACGCCCCCGTCGCGAAGGAACCTCTTTATGCCGCTCGATACCCAGTCCGAAAGCCTCGATGTCGTCATCGTCGGTGCCGGTTTCTCCGGTCTCTACCTCCTGAACCGGCTGCGCAAGGAGGGTTTCTCCGTCCATGTGATCGAGGCGGGCGACGATGTCGGCGGCACCTGGTACTGGAACCGGTATCCCGGCGCGCGCTGCGACATCATGAGCCTCGACTACTCCTATTCCTTCGACGAGGACCTGGAGCAGGAGTGGCGGTGGCCCGAGCGCTTCTCGCCCCAGCCCGACATCCTGACCTATGCCCGGGCCGTGGCCGAGCGCTACGACCTGCGCCGCGACATCACCTTTTCGACCCGCGTCACCGCCGCCACCTTCGACGAAGGCTCGGGCCGCTGGACGGTGGAGGCCGAGGGCGGCCGGCGCTGGAACGCGCGCCATGTCGTGATGGCCACTGGCTGCCTTTCGGTGCCGAGGATGCCCGACGTCCCCGGTCTCGATAGCTTCAAGGGCGACTGGTACCACACCGGCGACTGGCCCCATGAGCCGGTCGATTTCACAGGCAAGCGCGTCGGCCTGATAGGCACGGGCTCCTCGGGCATCCAGTCGATCACGGTGATCGGACGGCAGGCGGCCGAGCTGACCGTGTTCCAGCGCACGCCCAACTTCTCGACCCCGGCATGGAACACTGCCATGGACCCGGTCGAGGAGGCCGAGCACAAGGCGCACTACCGCGAACTGCGCGAGATCACCCGCTGGAATGCGGGCGGCTACCTGGTCGAGGACAACAACGATCCCTGCAAGCACCTGCCGCGCGACGTCATCGAGGCGGAACTGGAGCGGCGCTGGCAGCAGGGCGGCTTCAGCATCCTGGGCGCCTACGGCGACATCATGACGGACATGGAGGTCAACGCCATCGTCGTCGATTTCGTCCACGCCAAGATCAAGGAGAAGGTCAAGGATCCGGCCACGGCCGAGCTGCTGTGCCCCAAGGACCACCCCTTCGGCAGCAAGCGGCTGTGCGTCGATACGGGTTACTACGAGACCTACAACCGCGAGGGCGTGCGCCTGGTCGACATCCGCAAGGCGCCGATCGAGTGCATCACCCCGACCGGCATCCGCACCGCCGAGGGCGAGTACGCATTCGATGCCATCGTCTTCGCCACCGGGTTCGATGCCATGACCGGCGCGATCCTCAATGTCGACATCCGTGGCCGCCAGGGCGCATCCCTGCGCAAGAAGTGGGCGCACGGCCCGCGTTCCTACCTCGGCCTCATGGTTGCGGGTTTCCCCAACCTGTTCACGGTGACCGAACCGCAGAGCCCCTCGGTGCTGACCAACATGATGAGCGCCATCGAGCAGCATGTGGACTGGATCACCGACTGCATCTGCAACCTGCGCGACCGTCAGGTGGCTCATATCGAGGCGACCAAGGACGCCGAGGATCACTGGGTGGACCATGTCATCGAGCTGGGCGACGCCACGCTCTATCCCCAGGCCAATTCCTGGTACATGGGTGCCAACATTCCGGGCAAGCCGCGTGTCTTCATGCCCTACGTCGGTGGCTTCGGCACCTACCGGAAGATCTGCGACGAGGTCGCCGCGGAGAACTATCGCGGCTTCGAACTCGCGTCCTGACGCTCAGGCCGCGGCGAGCGCCCATCCGCCGGCGGCGGTGGCGATGACCACCGCCCAGGGCGGCACCTTCCACAGGGCCAGCGCCGCAAGTGCGAGCAAGGCGAGCGCCAGGTCTGCGGGGCTGGCGATGGCGCCGGTCCATACGGGATCGTCGAGCGCGGCGAGCAGCAGGCCCACGACCGCCGCGTTGACGCCCATCAGGGCGCGGCGCACGCCGCCGCGATGGCGCAGGCTTTCCCAGAAGGGCAGGGCGCCCGCGACCAGCAGGAACGAGGGCGCAAAGACCGCCAGCAGACAGATGAGGCCGCCGGCCCAGCCGTTGGGTGCGATCTCCCCGACCGTGCCCAGATAAGCCGCGAAGGTGAAGAGCGGGCCGGGCACCGCCTGGGCCGCGCCGTAGCCGGCGAGGAACGCGTCCTCGCCGACCCAGCCCGGCGGCACCACCTCGGCCTGCAGCAGGGGCAGCACGACATGGCCGCCGCCGAAGACCAGCGCGCCGGTGCGGTAGAAGCTGTCGATCAGGTCCAGCGCATGGCTCGATCCCGCCGCGGCCGCCAGCGGCAGGCCCACCAGCAGGGCGGCGAACAGGATCAGCGCGCCGACCGCCCAGCTCCGCCCGACGGCAACCGGCAGCCTGCTGTGATCCCTGGTTTCCTCGGCCTTGAGCACGGCAAGTCCGGCCACCGCGCCGGCCGCGATGATGGCGATCTGTGTCAGGGATGTCGGCGCCAGCAGGGCGGCAATGGCGGCAAGCAGCGCCATGGTCAGGCGCGGCCGGTCCGGACAAAGGCTTTTGCCCATGCCCCACACCGCCTGGGCGACGACGGCGACCGCCACCACCTTCAGGCCGTGCAGCACGCCGTCGGGAATGAACTCGCGATAGGTGGTGACGCCGTAGCCGAAGGCGATCAGCGCCAGCGCCGAGGGCGCGGTGAAGGCGACCCAGGCGGCGACCATGCCCAGCGGTCCGGCCTTGGCCAGCCCGATCGCCATGCCGACCTGGCTCGATGCCGGGCCGGGCAGGAACTGGCACAGGGCGACCAGATCGGCATAGGCGCGGTCGTCGAGCCAGCGGCGGCGCTCCACGAAGGCTTCGCGGAAATAGCCCAGATGGGCCACAGGACCACCAAAGGCGGTAAAGCCCAGCGCCAGGAAGGCGGTGAAGACCGCGCCTGCCGACTGCCGTCCGGCGATTTCTGCTTGGCTGCGCTTGGGCATGGCCGGTCCGTTGTTTGGAGCGGCAGCGTTCCCGGCCCGTGCGGCGCGGTCAATCGCGGCCGACCGAAAATCGACATGGCCGGTTGACATTGAAGGGTGCAGTGGGTGCCATGCGCGCCGCCGCACGACCCGAACCGGAGAACCATTCCCATGCCCCTCAGTGTTTATGAAGAGACCATCAAGCTCTTCGGCTCCCACCCCGAACCGTCGTTCGAAAGCGCCGAGCAGCAGGTCAATGTCTGGGGCCGCGAGTGGGGCTGCGACAACGATGTCGGCCAGATCCGCGTCGTGCTGATGCACCGCCCCGGCGACGAGATGAAGCTGATCGACCGTTCCAAGCGGATCGAGGAGATCGGTTCCTACGGCGACATGGATGCCGGCTGGTACTGGCAGAGCGAGACCATCCCGGAGATTGCCGAATTCCAGGCCCAGCACGACGGCCTGGTCAAGGCGCTGGAGGCCGAGGGCGTCGAGGTGGTTTATCTCGACGGCATCGAGAAGGACGGCATCAAGTCGATCTACACGCGCGATTCCTCCTTTGCGGTGAAGGGTGGCGCCATCGTCACGCGCCTGGCGCGCAAGATCCGGCGCGGCGAGGAGCGTCACGTCACGCGCACGCTGGCCAACCTCGGCATGCCGATCCTGCGCACGCTGCACGGCACAGCGCTGGCCGAAGGCGGCAGCTTCGCCTGGCTCAACTCGAAGACCGCCGTCATCGGCCGTTCCTGCTGCGTCAGCGAGGAGGGGGCCCGCCAGATCGAGGAGGTGCTCGCCCATCAGGGCGTCGAGCTGATCCGCGTCGATCTCAACGGCTACCAGATTCACATCGACGGCATGCTCACCATGATCGACGTCGATCTGGCCATCGTCGATCCCGCACAGCTTCCCTACTGGTTCCTGGAGAAGCTGAAGGAACTGGGTATCCGCACGGTGGAGATTTCAGAGCAGGACAACGGCTGGATCATCAACTGTCTGGCGGTGCGTCCCGGGCGCGTCATCATGCCCCACGGCATCTCCAATCGGACCATGGACAAACTCGGCGCGCTCGGGGTCGAGGTCGTGCAGATCCCCTACGACAAGGTGCAGCTCAACGGCGGCGGCATCCATTGCTCGACCTGCCCGCTGGTGCGCGACAGCGTCGACTGAGGAGATGCCGATGGCCGCAACGACGGAGACGACCGCCTCGGCATCGCCTGCGCCGCAAAGTCCGTATGAACTGGCTGGCGGTGAGGAGGGCCTGCGCCGCCTGGTCGCCCGGTTCTACGCGATCATGGACAGCGCCCCCGAGGCGGCCGGCATCCGCGCCATGCACGGCGCCGACCTGGGACCGGTCAGCAACAGCCTGTTCGAGTACCTGAGCGGCTGGCTCGGCGGCCCGCCGCTCTACAGCCAGCGCACCGGCACGGTCTGCCTCACCGCGCCGCACAAGGGCTTTGCCATCGGAGAGGCCGAACGCGATCAGTGGCTGTTCTGCATGCGTCAGGCCATGGCCGACCTGGGCTGGCCGGAGGAAACCCGCGCCCTGTTCGACGGGCCGTTCTTCGCCATCGCCGACTTCGTGCGCAACCGCTAGACGGGATCGGCCTGCTCTAGGGGGCCGCCGGCAGGGTGACGCGCACGGTGGTGCCCACGCCCGGCGCGCTCTCCAGCTCCAGCGTGCCGCCGTGCAGTTCGGCAAGGCGAACCGCGATGGGCAGGCCCAGGCCGGTGCCGCGCTGGGGGGCGTGTTCGTGGGTCGCGACCTGGCCGAAGGGCTGCAGGGCAACCTCGATGCCGTCGGCATCCATGCCGATGCCGGTGTCGGCCACCTCGATCATGGCGGCACCCTCGGGCGCGTCCTTGATGCGCACGGTCACGCTGCCGCCCCGCGGCGTGAAGGTGATCGCATTGGACAGCAGGTTGATCAGGATTTCGCGCAGGGCGATGTCGTCGGCATAGAGCATCGGCTCGGGCCCCGCCTCGATGCTCAGGGCCACGCCGCGCGTTTCGGCTTCCTGGCCGACCAGCTCGATGCAGGATTGCGCCACCTTGCGTGCGTCCAGCAGGGCGGGAAACAGTTCGCGGCGGCCGGCCTCGATCTTCGAGAGATCGAGGATGTCGTTGACGATGGTGAGCAGGACATTGCCGCTGGCGTGGATGTGCTCGACATACTCGCGGTAGC
>CALLQH010000371.1 GCA_938014945.1 uncultured bacterium
ATCAGGTTGACCGCGCTGCAGATCAGCACGACGTGGCGGACCCGGCGGTCGTCGTCGACGGCGTTCAGCAGGAAGCCCTCAAGGTAGCTCGCGTTGGCGAAATAGAGGCTCTCGTCCACCCGCACGGCCAGGACATGCGGCAGGGTTGTCACCGTGTGGCGGCGGATGTTGCGGAAGTGCTCGGTATCCCCGACCCGGCCGACCACCGCGATGTGCGGGCGGCTGGTGCGCCAGAGGTGCAGGACCAGCGAGAGCACGATGCCCGCGACGATGCCGAGCTCGACACCGATCGCCAGCACGGCGCCGAAGGTCACCGCCTGGGCGGCGGCATCGGCCTTGTCGTAGCGCCAGGCGCGGCGGAAGCTGTCGATGTCGATCAGCGCCGCCACGGCGACCACGATGATCGCGGCCAGCACCGCGCGCGGCAGGTCGTGGAACAGGGGCGTGAGCACCAGCAGCGTCACCCCGATCAGGGCCGCCGTGATGATCGAGGCCAGCGGCGTTGCCGCGCCGGAGCTGTAGTTCACCACCGAGCGCCCGAAGCCGCCCGCCACCGGATAGGCCCCCGTGAAGGCCGCGCCGATGTTGGCGCTGCCCAGGGCGATGAGTTCCTGATTGGCATCGATCTTCTGACGCCGCTTGCTGGCCAGCGCGCGCGCGACGGAGACGCTTTCGAGAAAGCCGACAATGGCGATCAGGGCGCCGGCGGGCGCCAGTTCCGCCCACAGCTCCGGCGACAGGGAGGGCATGGCAACCGAGGGCAGGCCGTCGGGGATGACGCCGACCGTGGCGACAGCGGCGGCGGCGTCGAGATGGAGCAGCCCGGTCAGCAGCGTGCCGCCGGCGACCACGACGAGCGGTCCGCCCTTGGCGATCGGCCCGACCAGGCCGGCGGGCAGGCCGAGACGCCGAAGCAGACCGGCCACCGGGCCGCGCCAGGCCAGCAGCACGGCGAGCGAACCCAGGCCCAGGACGGCGGTCACCGGGTTGGCGGTGAGCAGGTGGCGGATGCTCTGCCAGACCGTCTCGAAGAAGGGCAGCCCGCCCGGCATGTCCAGGCCCAGCAGGTGACGCAACTGGCTGAACGCGATGACCAGGGCCGCGGCGCTGGTGAAGCCGGAGATCACGGGATGGCTCAGGAAGTTGACCAGCAGGCCCAGACGCAGCAGGCCCATGGCAAGCAGCAGCAGGCCTGAAACCAGGGCCAGCACGAGCGCCACCTCCAGCCGCCCGGCATCGCCGCTGTAAGCGGCCGTGGCGCTTGCCGTCATCAGCGACATGATCGCCACCGGTCCGACCGCCAGCGCACGGCTGGTGCCGAAGATGCCATAGAGCACCGGCGGCACGAGACTGGCGTAGAGGCCGATCTCGGGCGGCAGGTTGGCGAGCATGGCGTAGGCCATGCCCTGAGGCACCAGGACGATGGCGACGATCACACCTGCCATGACATCGCCAGGCAGATCGGTGCGCCGATAACCCGGCAGCCAGCCGGCGATCGGCAGGTAACGCGCCAGGGCGCGCATGGTCATCGCCTTAAGCTGCTTGCGTGGAAGGAGCGCGGCGATTCCAGGGCATCAAGGCCAGCAGGCGCGCCATGCCGCACAAGCCGGTTGCACCCGCAAAGACGAGGCCGGCCCCGACACCGGCGCTGAGCAGGACGAACCATGCCGAAACCAGCGCGGCCAGCACGACGCCCAGCACCACCAGCGAACCGGCCGCGATCATCACCTGCCGCTGCAGCGGGATCGGCGCGCGGGCATCGGCCAGCACCGGCAGGCCGGCCCGCTTCCACCCGGCGATGCCGCCCTCCAGGCAGCGCACCTGAGCGAAGCCGGAGCCGTGCAGCATCGCTGCCGCCTGCATCGTGCGGTTGCCGCTGGCGCAGTGAAAGATGGCGGTGGTGGCGGCGTTGTGCGGCAGCGCACCAGCATCGAAGCGTGAGAGAGGCATCAGCATCGCGCCCGCGATGCGCTCGCGGGCGTGTTCGTCGGCCTCGCGCACATCGATCAGAACGGCGCTGCCGCCTTCAAGGAGTTCGCGTGCCTGCTGCGGGGTGATCGTCTGGGGCGTGCTCGTGCTCATGGCGTTGGTTCTCCGTCAACCCCTGTCCGTCTTCGGGCGGGGTGCAATAGGTGCGGTAGAGAAAGTCGAGCAGCAGAGCGATGTCGCCGCGCGCGAGCGCGTAATGAATGGTCTGCCCCTCGCGCCGGGTGACGACCAGGCCGTCCTTGCGCAACAGGGCAAGCTGCTGGGACATCGCCTGTTCGCGCACGTCCAGCAACCTGGCCAGTTCGCCCACCGACCGCTCCTGCTCTCCAAGCTGGCAGAGGATGAGCAGGCGTTTGGGATTGGCCAGCACCTTCATCAGTTCGGCGACCTTCTCGGCCGTCTCATGCATTCTCTCAATTTTCATACTTGCATATATATGATTGTATGAACATATGGTTCAAGGGCAGCAACCCACCCGAGCATTTTTCCTTGATCGTGATCAAGGCACCGAAGGGGCAGCCCCCTGATACTGAATGCCTATGACGCAGGAGGACACCATGAATCCCATCGTGCAGGCTTTTTTCGACGAGGCGACGTTTACCGTGTCCTATGTCGTATCGGAGCCGGACGGCCCCCATTGCGCCATCGTGGACTCCGTCCTCGACTATGACCCCAAGGCGGGGCGTACCTCGACGAAGTCCGCCGATGCGGTCATTGCGCATGTCCGCGAGCGCAACCTGACCGTCGACTGGATCCTGGAAACCCACGCCCATGCCGACCACCTCACCGCCGCCCCCTATCTGAAGGAGAAGCTCGGCGGGCAGATCGCCATCGGCGCCCATATCACCGATGTGCAGGGCATCTTCGGCAAGGTGTTCAACGCGGAGCCCGGCTTTCGCGCCGACGGCAGCCAGTTCGATCATCTCTTCGCGGACGGCGACAGTTTCCGCATCGGCAGTCTTGAAGGCCGCGTGATGCACACGCCCGGGCATACGCCGGCCTGCCTTACCTATGTCATCGGCGATGCCGCCTTCGTCGGCGACACGCTGTTCATGCCGGACTATGGCACGGCGCGGGCCGACTTCCCCGGCGGCGACGCCGCCATCCTGTACCGGTCGATCCAGAAGGTTCTGGCGCTGCCTGCCGAAACCCGCCTCTTCATGTGCCACGACTACAAGGCGCCGGGGCGCGATGTCTTTGCCTGGGAGACCACGGTCGCCCGGGAAAAGGCCGAGAACGTCCACGTCCACGACGGCGTGAGCGAGGCCGAGTTCGTGCGGATGCGCACCGAGCGTGACGCCACGCTGGACATGCCCGTGCTGATCCTGCCCGCGGTGCAGGTCAACATGCGCGCCGGTCACCTGCCGCCAGCCGAGGACAACGGCGTCACCTACCTGAAGATCCCCGTGAACGCGCTCTAGGCGGGCGATCACGATACGGCCCCAGGGCGGGGCGGAGGAGACCACCATGGAAAAGATCGCACGGCTGACGCCGTTCCTGTCGGTTACCGGCCAGGTAGCGCCGGAGGACGTCGCCCGCGCCGCCGCGATGGGCTACCGCGCCATCATCAACAATCGCCCCGACGGCGAAGCCCAGGAGCAGCCCGCCGGAGCGGCCATCGAAGCCGAGGCCCGCAAACACGGCCTTGCCTATCGCCACATCCCGGTCGTTTCCGGCCAGGTGAGCGACACCAACACCGCCGCGTTCGCCGAGGCGCTGAACAGCCTGAAGGGCCCCGTGCTGGCCTTCTGCCGCACGGGCACGCGTTCCACCACCCTGTGGGCGCTTTCCCAGGCGCCGCGCCTGTCGCCCGAGGCCATCCTGCATACCGCCCAGGAGGCCGGCTACAACCTGGATGCCCTGCGCGAGCGGCTGGAGCACGCCTGGCTCGGCGAGAGCCACCCGGCCGCGGCACGACCGGAAGCGGTCCGGGCACCGAGCGCCACCTACGACATCGTCGTGGTGGGCGGCGGCGCCGCAGGCATCGCCACTGCGGCGAGCCTCATGCGCCGGCGGCCCGGCCTTGCCATCGTCGTCGTCGAACCCAAGGAGCACCACTACTACCAGCCCGGCTGGACCCTGGTCGGCGGCGGCGTCTTCGACAGCACCAAGACCGACCGCGCCATGGCCGATGTCATGCCCAGGGGTGTCTCGCGCATCCGCGCCGCCGTGGCCGGCTTCGAGCCCGAGGACAACCGCGTCGTCCTGGAGGATGGCGTGCGCATCGGCTACCGCATCCTGGTCGCCGCGCCGGGCATCAAGCTCGACTGGGAGGCGGTGGAGGGGCTGCAGGAAACCCTGGGGCGCAACGGCGTCACCTCCAACTACCGCTTCGGCATGGCGCCCTACACATGGGACCTGGTGCAGGCGCTCGACGGCGGCGAGGCGCTGTTTACCCAGCCGCCGATGCCGATCAAGTGCGCGGGCGCGCCGCAGAAGGCGATGTACCTTTCCTGCGACCACTGGCGGCGCAAGGGCACGCTTTCCCGGACCCACGTTCAGTTCAACAACGCCGGTCCGGTGCTGTTCGGCGTCAAGGAATTCGTTCCGCCCCTGATGGCCTATGTCGAGAAGTACGGCATCGACCTTGCCTTCAACAGCAACCTGCGGGCGATCGACGGCCCGGCGCAGAAGGCCTGGTTCGACGTCAAGGATGCCGACGGCAAGGTGACACGGGTCGAGAAGTCCTTCGACATGATCCATGTCTGCCCGCCCCAGTGCGCACCCGACGTCGTGAAGGACAGCCCGCTCGCCGATGCTGCAGGCTGGATCGAGGTCGACAAGGACACGCTCCAGCATGTGCGCTACGGCAATGTCTTCGGCCTGGGCGATGCGGCTTCCGCGCCCAACGCCAAGACCGCCGCGGCGGTGCGCAAACAGGCACCGACCGTGGCCGACAACGCGCTGGCCGTGCTCGACGGCAAGATGCCCCGGCGCATCTACGACGGCTACGGCTCCTGCCCGCTGACCGTCGAGCGGGGCAAGATCGTGCTGGCGGAATTCGGCTACGGCGGCAAGTTGCTGCCCACCTTCCCCTTCCTGGACCCGACGAAGCCCAGTCGCCTCGCCTGGCTGCTGAAGGAGAAGCTGCTGCCCTGGATCTACTGGGACCTGATGCTCAAGGGCAACGAGATGCTGGTCAAACCGGAACTGCGCAGCTGATCCCCCGTCCCGGCTGCGGCTGGGATGAAATTGCCTCGCACTTGCATTTCAGCCATAACCAGCAGCCTGGAATGCAAGTGGGGAGCAGGTCATGACCGCATCTGGCAATTCGCGCTTCAAGGACGTCGTCACTTCCGAGGAGGAGTTGCGCGCCATCGCGGGCGACATCTATCCCGGCGCCGTGACCAAGGTGATCGACCACCTGGACGAGGACAGCCGGGCCTTTATCGCCCATGCCCCCTTCCTGCTGCTGGGTTCGGCCTCCGCCGAACTGGGGGTCGAGGTCTCGCCCAAGGGGGACCCCGCCGGCTTCGTGAAGATCATCGACGAGAAGACCCTGGCGATCCCAGACCGGCCGGGCAATGCGCGCATGGACACCTTCCGCAACGTGCTGCGCGATCCCCATGTCGGCATGATCTTCCTGGTGCCGGGCCGCAAGGACACCCTGCGCGTCAGCGGCCGCGCCCAGATCGTGCGCGATGAGGAACTGCGCGCCTCCATGGCGGTCGACGGCAAGATCCCCGACCTTGCCCTGGTGGTGGAGGTCGACCACGCCTTCTTCCACTGCGCCAAGTGCGTCGTGCGCTCGGGCCTGTGGGACCAGAGCAAGTGGCCCGACACTTCCGGACTGCGCAGCCTGGGGGCGGCCCTGATCGCCGCGGCGACCAAGAGGCGCGCCGCCGCCGCCGAAGCCAAGGCGGTCGACGACGAGCTCGCCCAGGATGAGGTCGAGGGTCTCTACTGAACCCTGCGGGGGCCTCGCCGAAGAGCGGCCCTTGAACGCTTGTCCGACAAATGCCTACGATCCGTCAGCCGGGCCGCATCGGGCGGCCGCCTGCTGACGGGATCAAGCGCCATGGCCATCGAAGTACGCCCCCTCTCCTCCGCCATCGGCGCGGAGATCCTCGGCGTCGATCTCTCCCAGCCGCTCGACAACGGCCAGTGGTCGACCATCTCGGACGCCTGGGACAAGCACATGGTGCTGTTCTTCCGCGACCAGCACATCACGCCCCAGCAGCACATCGACTTCTCCCGCCGCTTCGGGGTCCTCGAGGAGTACCCCTTCGTAAAGGGCATCGAGGGTTACCCCGAGCTCATCGACATCGTGAAGATGCCCGACGAGGTGAAGAACTTCGGCTACGGCTGGCATGTCGACATGTCGTTCCGCGAGATTCCGCCCACGGGCGCCGTGCTCTACGGCCTGGAAGTGCCCCCGGTCGGCGGCGACACCATGTTCTGCAACATGGAGCTTGCCTACGACACGCTCTCGGAGGGCATGAAGAAGTTCGTTCACACCTTCCGCGGCGTCCATGACTCCCTCGATCCGGCCGGCCACAGCCAGAAGTACAAGGGCATGAGCCTGGCCAAGAAGGACAACCTCACCTGGGAGCACCGCAGCCACCCGCTGGTGCGCACCCATCCGGTGAGCGGGCGCACATCGCTCTTTATCAGCCCGGACTACTGCTGGGAGATCGAGGGCATGGATCCGAAGGAGAGCCGCATGATCCTCGATCACCTGGAGGCGCACGCCACCCAGCACGAATTCTGCTGCCGCTTCCGCTGGCAGCCCAACTCGATCGCCATGTGGGACAACCGCTGCACCATGCACAACGCGATCAACGACGACCTGGCCGCGCGCAGGTCGGGCCAGGGCTTCAAGCGCGTCATGCGCCGCTCCACGATCAAGCTCTGAGCCAGGCGCGCACCATGGGCGAACTGGTCGACTGGCACACCCACTGCTTTCTCTACGAGCACCGCACGGACGCCGACCGCGCCCTGTGGTCGCAGCGTGGCGTGCTGGGGCCGGGCGAGGCCTATCCCGAACAGCATGAGGCGGCGGTCAACGAGGCGGGGCTGTCGAAGTTCGTTGTCGTCGCCCTGCCCAAACATGCGGGCAACCACACGCCTTCCGACTTCATCGCCGATTACGTCGCGCGTTACCCCGGCCGTGCCGTGGGCTTCTGCTCGGTCCACCCGGACGATGCCGATGCGCCGCAGGAGTTCGAGCGCGCCCTTTCCCTGGGCCTCAAGGGCCTGAAGCTGTCGCCGACCTACCAGCAGATGGACCCGCGCGGAAAGAACTGCTGGCCGCTCTACGAAATCGCCGTGAAATCCGGCGTACCGATCATGTTCCACTGCGGCGGCGCCTATACCGGCAGCCTGGAATTCTCCGATCCCTGCCTGCTCGACAAGGTGGCGATGGCCTTCCCGGACCTGAAGATCATCGTCGCCCACTACGGCCAGCCCTACATGGAGCAGACCGCGATCCTGATGAGGAAGAACGAGAACGTCTTCGCCGACCTCTCCGCGCGCTTCCATCGACCCTGGCAGCTCTACAACGGCCTGATGATCGCCCAGGAGTACAAGGTCACCGACCGCCTGCTCTTCGGCTCCGACTATCCCGTGCGCACGCCCGCCGCCGCCATGGCCGAGTTCCGCGCGATCAACGACTGGGGTGCGGGCATGACCATGCCGCGCATCCCCGAGGAGACCATCGAGGCGATCCTCCACGAACGCCCGCTCTCCCTGCTCGGCATCGAGCCCGACCCGGCGTGACGCCTGAACGCCTGCCCGTCACTGTCGTCACCGGCTTCCTCGGCAGCGGCAAGACGACTCTCATCAACCGACTGCTGAAACATCCGGGTATGGCCGAAACCGCCGTGCTGGTGAACGAGTTCGGCGAGATCGGCCTCGATCACCTGCTGGTCGAAGCCATCGACGAGACGACCGTCCTGGTCGGCGCCGGATGCCTGTGCTGCACGGTGCGCGAGGACATGGTGGTGGCCCTGTCGGATCTGCTGGACCGTCGCGCGGCGGGTGCGGTGCCGCCCTTCCGCCGGGTGCTGGTGGAAACCACGGGGCTGGCCGACCCCGCGCCGATCCTGCACACCCTGCTTGCCGACGAACGCATCAACGGACTCTGCCGCATCGACGGGATCGTCACCACGGTCGATGCCCAGCTGGGCGCGACGACGCTTGCAACGCAGCACGAGAGCCAGCGCCAGGCCGCCGTCGCCGACCG
>CALLQH010000372.1 GCA_938014945.1 uncultured bacterium
TGGCTCAGGCGGGACTGCCCTACGATCCCCATCCGGACTATCCCTTGCGGCCTTCGCGCGCCCAGCGGGCCTGCGTCTATGCCGCCGAACAGGGCTGCGCCGAGGCCTTCGTGCAGGCGGTGATGCGGGGCTACTGGTCGCAGCGTACCGACATTTCCGATCTGGCGGTCCTCCAGGCCATGGCCGACGGCGTCGGCCTGGGGCCACGCCCCATCGCCGAGGTGGTGGAGGACGCGGCGATCAAGGCGACAGTCGCCGCCAACACAGAGGAGGCCGCTGCGGGCGGCGTCTTCGGCGTGCCGAGTCTGGTCTATGGCGGGAAGCTCTATTTCGGCTGCGATCACCTCGACCTGCTCGAGGCGGCGATGGCGCGGGATGCGGCGGCCAGGGCCTGAATTCGCTTCAGGTCCGCTCCGTACGCAGCACATAGAGTCCGCTTGCGGCAACCAGCAGCACGCCCCCGAGCGTCGCCCAGGTCGGCACGTCGCTCCAGATGACGAAGCCGAAGATCACGGCCCACAGCAGGGTCGAATATTCGAAGGGCGCGACGACGGCGGCCTCGCCCAGGCGGTAGCCCTGGATCAGCAGGAAGTGGGCGGTGCCCGCGATCAGGCCGCAGGCGGTGACATAGGCGAGCGCCGTCCAGTCGGGATCGACCCAGTAGCCCGGCATGGCAAGGGTGAAGGGACCGCTGACGATCAGGAAGGCAAGGCCGGTGTAGAACGAGGTCGTCGCCGGCGGATCGATGGCCCCCAGGCGGCGCGCCATCAGGGCGCCCAGCGCATAGAGCACTGCCGAGGCCAGGGCAAAGAGCGCCTCCGGCCGGAACGATTCGGTGCCGGGCCGCATGATGACCAGCACCCCGGCAAAGCCGACGCAGATGGCGATCCAGCGGTGCAGCGGCACCTTCTCCTTCAGCACCAGCGGCGACAGGCCCGCGATCAGCAGGGGCGCGGAAAAGAAGACCGAAGCGGTCTCGGCCAGCGGCAGCACCTGGATGGAAAGCAGGAAGCAGGTGTAGGAGCCGATGATCAGGAAGCCGCGCAGCATCTGCTTGCCGGGGTGGCGCGTGCGCAGGCGGCCGAAGGGACCGTAGCAGCGTGCGATGATGAGGATGGGAATCAGCGCCACCGTGCTCCTGAGGAAGGCAATCTCCATCACCGGCAGGGTCTCGGTCAGCAGCTTGGCGAAGGCATCCGCCATGGTCAGCAGCAGGCAGGCGCCCGCGACGCAGGCGATGCCGTTGACGGCCGCGGAACGGGGCGGGCGACTCATGCCTTGGCGCCCCGGTCGCCGTAGAGAATGGCAAGGCCGCCTGCGAAGATCAGCGCGATGCCGGCAAGGGTCGGCCAGTCCGGCACCTCCTGCCAGAAGATCAGGCCGAAGACCGCGGCCCAGGCGATGGCGACGTATTCGAAGGGTGCGATGATGGCCGCGGGCGCGCGCCGATAGGCCGAGACGATGAAGTAGTGCGCCGTGCCCGAAATGAGGCCGATCATGGCAAGCCAACCCCAGTCGCCAAGGTCGGGCATCGACCACGCGTCCACCCGCAACAGGGCGAAGGGCAGACTGCCCAGCAGGAACATCAGCCAGGTGTAGAAGCCGGTGACGGCGGCGGGTTCGGTGGTGCCCAGGCGGCGCGCCAGAAGCGAGGTGCAGGCATAGACGAAGCCCGCGGCCAGGCTGTAGAGCGCGAGCCAGTCGAAGCTGCCGAAGCCCGGCCGTACCGCGACCATGACGCCGGCAAAGCCGATCAGCGCCGCGACCCAGCGGGCAGGGGTGACCTTCTCGCCCAGCACCAGGGGCGAGAGCGCGGCGACGAAAAACGGCGATGTGAAGATGAGCCCCACCGCCAGTGCGAAGTGCAGGCCGCCGACCAGCGCCTGCAGGAAGAGCCAGTAGGAGAGGATCATCAGGCCGCCGCGCAGCAGCTGGGCCAGCGGCCGCCGCGTCGCCAGCCGGCGCCATGCGCCTTCGATGTGAACGATGACCAGCACCGCGATCAGCGCCGGGAAGCTGCGCAGGAAGATGATGGCCATGGTCGGATAGCGGTCGGCCAGATGCCGCGTCACCGCATCGTTCACCGACAGCAGCGACATGGCGAGCACGATCAGCACGATACCGAGCAGCGCCCCCGGCACCGGTCCGGATTTCCCGTCCTTCATGGTCGTGTGGCCCCCTTCCGGCGCGCGACTATAGGGGCTCGACCGTGGTGCTGCGAGGGGGCATGGGTGCGCGTCGGGCCAGCATGATTCCGGCGACCACGATCAGCGCCATGCCCGCCCAGACGGGCGGTGTCGGGACATCTCCAAAGAAGATGTAGCCCAGCGTGATGGCCACGATCAGCGCGGAATACTCGAAGGGTGCGACGAGGCTCGCCTCGCCCCGGCGGTAGGCCAGGATGATGAAGAAGTGGGCCGTGCCCGCGATCAGGCCCGCCAGCGCGGTCAGCCCCAGTTCGAGGCCCGTGGGTTCCAGGGCGTGGCCGGACAGCAGGGCGACCGGGATCGCCCCTGCCAGCAGGAAGGCGCATGTGGTGTAGAACGCGGTAACCGCCGCCGGTTCGGTGCTGCCCAGGCGCCGTGCGAGCAGTGCGGTGACGGCGGCGGCCAGCGCCCCGGCGACGCACCACAGCCCCTCGGGACGGAAGGCGTCGGTCCCGGGCTGCACGATCACCAGCACGCCGGCAAAGGCGATGGCGACCGCGATCCAGCGGATCAGCGGCACATGTTCGCCCAGCACGAAACGCGAGAGCGGCGCCACCAGGAAGGGCGCGATGAAGAACAGCGCCGTCACATCGGCGATGGGCATGGTCTGGAGCGCCTGGAGATAGCAGTTGTAGGCGATGGCCATGGAGAGGCCGCGCGCGGCCTGGCCCCACGGATGGCGTGTGCGCAGCCTGCCCCAGCAGCGCGCCACGGTGAGCGCGGCGATCACGGGTATGAAGGCAAACAGGCTGCGCAGGCAGATGTAGGCGAAGGGGGTGAGGTGGTCCGTCACCTGCTTGGCGATGACGTCGCCGCAGGTCAGCAGCCCGATGCCCAGGATGACGCAGCCGATGGCGATGCCGGGCCGGTCGGCCGCCTCACGCTGCACGGTGGTTGCCGATCGTCCCGCGGATCAGGTCCTGGAAATGATGGATGCCGTGCTCGCTCCAGCCCGCGCGTCCCGCAGCCTGCTCGACCAGGGCGCCGCCGCGGTAGCCGCGCGAGGCGAGCCCCCGCTGCACGCTCTCCACGACACTGGTGTCCTCGGCAAAGACGGTGTCGAAGAGATCGTTGAAGGCGCGCAGTTCCGCACTCTCCTCGCCCGAGGCGGTATAGACGACACGCAACTGATGGGTGCGGTCGACCGAGAGCGGCTCGTGGAAGGCGGCAACGAAACTGTCGGGTCCCAGTGCGCGGGCCCAGAACACGCCCGGCCACTGCCACCAGGCCGAAAGCCCCTCGATGTCGTCGTGGCCCACCGTGCTGTCATCCTTGCCGGGCGCGATGCGTCCCTGGCGGCTCCAGCCCTGGCCGACGATGTGTTTCCACGTCGTCATGTCGAAGTTGCCGAAGGAGGGGTGAGCGGTGTCGCAGTGGTAGCACTCCAGATAGTTCTCGATGACGAGTTTCCAGTTGGCGTTGAGCACAGCCTCGCGCCTGCGCACCGGGCGCATGGCGGGCAGGAGCGGGAAGTCCTCCAGGAGGCGGGCCTCCAGCCCGTCGAAACCGCCGTGGGGCGGCGCATCGGCGTCGTGGTTGATCATCACGAACCCCGCCATCTCCGCGACCTGCACCGGGCGCAGGCCGAACTCCGTCTTGTCGAAGCAGGCGACATGGTCGCTGCGCGGGGCTGCGCGCAGGCTGCCGTCCAGCCCGTAGGCCCAGGCGTGATAGGGGCAGGTGATCGTCGCCTTCAGGGTTCCCGCGCCGTCGAGCAGGCGGTGGGCGCGGTGGCGGCAGACGTTGTCGAAGGCGCGCAGGGTGCCGTCGCGGCCGCGCACGACGACGATCTCCTCGCCGCCGACACGCACCGCGACGTAGCTCCCCGGCGCTGCCACCTCGCTGCCATGGCAGGCCGGCAGCCAGGAGCGGCCGAAGAGGTTCGCCATCTCCAGTTCGAACACGGCGGGGTCGGTGTACCAGGAGCGGGGCAGGGGGCGGTGCATGGCGCACTCCTTTGCTGGCGCCCATCCTTGTCCGCCGCGCCGCCGCCAGCAAGCCCCATGGGGGCGTGACAGGACCCGGTCCGCATGCTTGAGTTGGCCATGAGCTACGCAACCGCGCGGGCCGTGACGCCCGAGGAAATCCCCACGATCGACCTTGGCCCCCTGCTGGCCGAGACGCCCGGTGCGCTGGAGCGCACGGCAGGGGAGATCATGACCGCCTCGCGCGGGCTGGGTTTCTACTACATCGTCAACCATGGCATCGCGCCCGCCGTGATCGACGCGGCCTTTGCCGCCAGCCGGGCCTTTTTCCTGTCGCCCCTGGCGGCCAAGGAGGAGATCGCGGTCAACGAGATCAACCGCGGCTGGATGGGCATGGGCAAGGCGCTGATGACCGGCGCCACGCGCACCGATCTCAAGGAACTGTTCAGCTGGGGCCTGGAGCTGGGCCCCGACGATCCCGAGGTGATGGCGGGCACGCCCTTCCGCGGTCCCAACCAGTGGCCCTCCGCGGTGCCGCAGATGCGTGCGGCGATCTACGACGGCTTCTACAGGGCGGGCTGCGCCACCGGCGCACGCCTGCTGCGCGCGGTCTGCGTCGGCCTGGGGCTGGCGCCCGATGCGCTGGCGCACCACTTCGAGAAGCCCATGGCGCGCGGTCAGCTCATCTACTATCCGCCGCAGCCGCCGGAGATGGGCGAGGAGCAGTTCGGCGTCGCCGCACACACGGATTTCGGCTGCCTCACCATGGTCTGCCAGGACGACCGCGGCGGCCTGCAGGTGCAGAGCCGTGACGGCGAATGGATCGCTGCCCCGCCGGTGCCCGGCGCCCTGCTGGTCAACGTCGGCGATCTGCTGGCACGCTGGTCGAACGGTCGCTTCTCCTCGACGCGCCATCGGGTGGTCAACAGCTCCGGCAAGGAACGCTTCTCGATGGCGGTGTTCTATGATCCCGCCTTCCACACGGTGATCGACCCGCGCGACCTCGGCCTGCCGCCGGGCGAGGCGCCGCGTTACGAACCCACGGTGGCGGGGGAACACCAGCTTGCCCGCTTCAACCAGGTCTTTGCCCATCGCCTGAAGGGCATCGACAAGGCGGCCGCCGCATACGCGCCTGAGGGCTGAAGCCCTCTAGCGCGACGCCATCACGATCAGCGTGCGGCCGTTGTCCAGGCGCGTGTGGTCGAACATCGCCAGGGCATTGCCGTCGATCACGGAGCGCAGGGTGCTGGTGTAGACCGTGCCGGTCTCGGCATAGGCAAGCAGGGTGGCCGCCAGCGTGCGGCCTTCCGGTTCCTGCCCGGCGGCGCGCTGCTCCGCCCGCAAGGTGCGGAAGGCGGCATAGGCCGGGTGGCTGTTGAGGTTGGCGACATAGGCCGCGACGCAGTCCTGCAGGCTGGCAAAGGCCGCAACCCGGAAGGGCGGGTCTTCGTGGCCGAGCGGCGCCATGCCGCTTTCGTTCCAGGCCGACTGGCCGAACAGGGCATTGCCCTCCAGCGCGAAACGCGATGTGCCCCAGCCGCTTTCCACCGCACCCTGCGCCAGCGCCAGGGAAGGGGGCACGGCATCGACGCGCAGCAGCAGCGCATCCAGCGTGTCGCGCAGCGTCTCGCGCGTCGGTGCGGCTAGCCGGTAGGCAAGGGCGAGCGGCGCGACTTCGACCACCATGGTGTCGTCGGCCTCGGCGCCAGCATCGAGCGTCTCGCGCAGATCGAGCAGGTTCTGGCGATCCTCCAGAATCGTTTCGTTGACCGCCAGAACCAGTGGCAGCAGAGCGCGCAGGAAGGTGCGCTTGCGGTCGCTCTCGGCGTCGAGTGCCGCCATGCCGTCGGGCATGCGCTGCAGCACCAGCCGTGGCACCCGGCTCTCGGGCCGTTGCAGCGGCGCGATGCGGTAATCGATGCCGTCCATCAGAGTCGTGAGCGCCCTTGCGTCGCTGACATGGGCGCTTTCGGTCTGTATTGGGCGCACCAGAATGGCCCCGCCGACCAGGGCGCAGAGCGCCAACGGCAGTACCATCGTTGCCATGATCCCGGCATGGCGCCGCGCCCGATGCGTCTCTTCGTCCATGGTTATCCCTTCCATCCACCCCGGACGGCCCACTATGGCGGCATCTGTGGCCGCCTTATGGCAGGGTGCGAACGCCACACCTCTTCGTGCGTTAAGCCTTCGGGGCGTCGTTTTCCTCCGCCCGCGGGCGCCGGGAGGTTGCAGGAATCATGAAACGTGTGTGGATCGCATTGGGCGCGCTGCTCGGCTTGTTGATCATCGGCCTTGTCGTGCTGGTGCTGTTGTGGGACTGGAACTGGTTCCGCGAGCGGCTGGAGAACGAGGTTTCCGAGCGCAGCGGCCGCGAGACGACGATCGGCAGCATCGCCGTGGATTGGGACTGGTCGGTGCCGCGCGTCGTTCTTGAGGACGTGGCCTTCGCCAACCCCGACTGGGCGAGCGAGCCGATGATGTTCGAGGCCGACCGGCTGGAAATCGCCATCCGTATCTGGGATGCGCTGGGCGGCGAGATCAACCTGCCCGAGCTCATCCTCTCACGGCCCGCGATCCATCTGGAAGCCGACGGCGACGGGCGGACCAACTGGGACCTGGGCGGCAATGTCGCGGCCGATGCCGCCGCCGAGACCCTGCCCGAGGACCGTACGGAAATGCCCGCCATCGGACGCCTGGTGATCGAGGAGGGCACGCTCGCCTACCGCGACGCTGCGCGCGGCGTCGACCTCGACAGCCGGATCTCGACCGCCACCGGCGAAGCCGGCGACGAGATCCAACTTGAGGGCGACGGCGCCTTCGAGGGCCGTGACTTCTCGGTCGATTTCACCGGCGGTTCGGTGCTGGCGCTGCGCGATTCGAGCGAACCCTATCCCGTGGAACTGGATGCCCATATCGGCGCGACCTCGGGCCATCTCGAAGGGACGTTGACCGAACCCTTCGAGCTCGCGGGCATGAACGTCACCTTTGTCCTCTCGGGCGACGACATGGCCGAGGTCTTTCCGATCTTCGGCATCCCGCTGCCCCCTACAAGGCCCTATCGCCTGGAGGGGGCGCTCGACCACGCCGGTGACATCTGGACCTTCACCGGCTTCAGCGGTGTCGTCGGCGACAGCGACCTCAACGGCGACGTCGAGATCGATGTGGGCCAGGAACCGCCCTTCATGACCGCCGAACTGTGGTCGCAGCGCCTGACCTTTGCCGACCTCGCCGGTTTCATCGGCGCCACACCCGGCGGCGAGGGCGACGACCTTGCCGATGGCAAGCTCTTCCCCGAGACCCCGGTCGACCTGGAGCGGCTGCGGGCGATGAACATGGATGTCCACTTCAACGCCCAGCACATCGAAACGCCGGGTTTTGCCTTCGAGACCATGGATGCAACCCTCGACCTGCAGGATGGCCGGGCCGTCGTCGATCCGCTGCGCTTCGGCATCGCCGAAGGCACGGTGGCCGGCAGCCTGACGCTGGACGGCAGACAGGACGTGCCGGCCGCCGCGCTCGACATGACGGTCGACCGCGTCGCCATCGCCAAGTTCTTCGAGAGTTCGGAGTTCGCCCAGGAGATGGGCGGCCTGCTGCGCGGCCGTATCGGCCTTTCGGGCACTGGGCCCTCGCTGGCCGCCATGCTGGGACGTGGCGAGGGGCGCCTCGCCCTGGTGATGACGCAGGGCACGATCAGCGCCGTCATGGTCGAGCTCAGCGGTCTCGACATCGCCGAATATCTGGCGCTGTCCCTGACCGACGGCGACGTGAAGCTGCCGATCGACTGCATGGCCGTCGACTTCGATGTCGAGAATGGCGTCGGCACCTCGCGCACCCTTCTGCTCGACACCTCGGACTCCTTCATCGCGGGCGAGGGCACGATCGACCTCGATCAGGAGACCGTCGATGTGGTCGTGGTTTCGGACCCCAAGGATTTCAGTCTTCTGAGCCTGAACGCGCCGATCTATGTTGAAGGCCCCTTCATCGATCCGGCCGTCTCGGTCGGCGCGGAGGCGGTCGTGCCCAAGATCGACTTCGGCAATGGAGAAGCGGGCGCCGGCCTCTGCGAGAGCCTGAAAGACAACCTGGATTGACCAGCACCAGCCTCTATCCCGCCATCGAGCCCTATGCCTGCGGCAGGCTCCAGGCCGATGACCTGCACAGTCTCTACTTCGAGCAATCCGGCAATCCCGATGGCGTGCCGGCCGTCTATCTGCATGGCGGGCCCGGCTCGCCGACCTCGCCGCGCCATCGCCGGCTGTTCGACCCCGAACACTACCGCGTCGTGCTGTTCGAGCAGCGCGGCGTCGGCCGCTCCTCGCCGCTGGCCGAGACGCGGGACAACACGACCTGGCATCTGGTCGCCGACATGGAGCGCCTGCGCGAGCATCTGGGCGTAACGCGCTGGCATGTCGCGGGCGGTTCCTGGGGCTCGACCCTGGCGCTGGCCTATGCGCAGCGCCATCCCGAACGCTGCCTGTCGCTTTCCCTGCGCGGCATCTTCCTGTGCTCGGCCGAGGAGATCGACTGGTTCCTGCACGGCATGGGGCAGTTCTTTCCCGAGGCGCAGGCGGCGTTTCTCGCGCCTATTCCTGAAGCCGAACGCGGCGACCTGCTGGCCGCTTTCGGCCGCCGCCTGATGGACCCCGATCCGGCAGTCCATCTGCCTGCGGCCCATGCCTGGGCAAACTACGAGGAGGCCTGCGTCTCCCTGCTGCCCCAGCCGCCTGCCCCGCAGGACAGCGAGAGCGACGGCAAGGCCCTGACGCTCGCCCGGCTGGAGAACCATTACTTTCGCCATCTGGGCTGGCTGGAGCCGGGCCAGCTCCTGGCCGGTGTCGAGACGATCCGCGACATCCCGGCGGCCATCGTGCAGGGACGCTATGACGTGATCTGCCCGCCGCGCGCCGCCCATGCCCTTGCCGCGGCATGGCCCGAAGCGGCCTTCACCGTCGTTCCCGATGCCGGCCACGCCGTCAGCGAACCCGGCATCACGGCTGCCCTGGTGGCCGCCTCCGACCGCTTCCGCGCCATCGCCTGAGTCTCTCCCGGCCACACGCCAGGGATGAACATGGGGCGCTTGGACTCGCCACCTCACTTGCCCAAAGATAGGCATCGGGTCAGGCACAACGCAGGCCCGGGAGGCATGACACCCAAGGGAGGCTGTCACCATGCATGGTTTGACGAAACGTCTGCTGGGGGCCGTCGCGGCCGCCGGTGTGGTTGCCGGACTGGCCGGGCAGGCCAGGGCGGAAGTACCCGAAAGTCAGGACCCCATCGTGCTTGCCCTGCTGGAATGGACCGGCCAGCACATCTCGGCGAAGGTCGCCGGCTATATTCTTCAGGATATGGGCTACAACGTCGAATACGTCACGGCGGGCTCCTACCCGTCGGCGATCCCGCTCTCGGAGGGCGAGATCGGAGCGGTGCTCGAGTTCTGGAGCAACAACCAGGGCGAATACTATCCCTCGCTCGTCGAGAAGGGCGAGATCGAGAACGGCGGCGACATCGGCCTCAATGCCTACGAAGGCTGGCTCTACCCGAAGTACATGGAGCAGCAGTGCCCGGGTCTGCCGGCCTGGGACGCCTTTGTCGGCTGTGCCGAGCTGTTCTCCACCGCGGAGAGCTTCCCCAACGGACGCGTGCTGGCCTATCCCGCCGACTGGGGCCATCGCTCCGCCGACATCATCGAATACACCGGCATTCCCTTCGAGGCCGTGCCTGCCGGCAGCGAGGGTTCGCTCGTCGCCGAACTGCAGAGCGCGGTGGAGCGCGAGGCGCCGCTGGTGATGATGTTCTGGTCGCCCCACTGGGTGCTTTCCACCGTCGATTACGGCTGGGTGGAGTTCCCGGAGGACGTGAAGGAGAAGTTCGTCATGGTCGGCGTGCCCGTCTGGAAGATGCTCTGGCCGGGCCTGAAGGACAAATGGCCGGCGGCCTATGCCCTGCTCAAGGACTACCAGCTCGACAACCATTCCCAGGAAGTCATGATGAACCTGATCGACAACGAAGGTCAGGATCTCGACGCGGTGACCAAGGCGTGGGTGGAAGAGAACCGTGCGGTCTGGCAGCCCTGGGTCGACCAGGCAATGGCCGGTTCCTGAGCGTTTTCGACGTCACATACTTTGGGGCCGGGGGGCTTGCGCCCGGCCCCGGTTTTTTGAACTATCGTCCAAAGCTGGTACACATAGGTCCATGCGAAAGCATCGACGGCAGGTTCCGGCTGCCCGTTTGTGGGGGTGGAAACCTGCCGGATAGCAACAACAATGGGAGATACGCTGCATGAACAACCGTTTCACACGCCGAGTTGGCACGGCCGTCGCCGCTGCCGCCGCCGCGGCACTGCTCAGCCACGGCGCCATGGCGCAGAACGTTCCCGAGAGCGACGAGCCGATCACGCTGGCCATGCTGGAATGGACCGGCCAGCACATCTCGGCCAAGATCGCCGGCAATATCCTCGAGGAGATGGGCTACAACGTCGAATACGTGACGGCGGGCAGCTACCCCTCGGGCATTTCGCTTGCCGACGGCGAGATCGACAGCGTGATCGAGCTGTGGAGCAACAACATCGGCGAGTATTACCCCCAGCTCATCGAAGAGGGTAAGGTCGAGGTCGTCGGCGATCTCGGTCTGAACGCCCGCGAAGGCTGGCTCTATCCGAAGTACATGGAAGAGCAGTGCCCGGGCCTGCCGGCTTGGGATGCCTTCATCGGCTGCGCCGAGCTGTTCTCCAACGCCGAGACCTTCCCCGATGGCCGTCTGCTGGCCTATCCGGCCGACTGGGGTCATCGTTCCGCCGATATCATCGAAGAGACGGGCATTCCCTTTGTCGCCGTTCCGGCCGGCAGTGAGGGCGCGGAGGTTGCCGAGCTTCAGAGCGCGGTCGAGCGTGAGGCGCCTCTCGTGATGATGTTCTGGGCTCCTCACTGGGTGCTGTCGACCATCGAGCATGGTTGGGTCGAGATGCCCCAGGATCTGGCCGAGAAGTACGCCCTGGTTCAGGTTCCGGTCTGGAAGACCGTGTGGCCCGGCATGAAGGACAACTGGCCGGCGGCCTATCGTCTGCTCCAGAGCTACACGCTCGACAATGCCGAGCAGGAGAAGATGATGGACCTCATCGACAACCAGGGTGAGGACCTCGATGCCGTCACCCAGGCCTGGGTCGATGCCAACCGCGATGTCTGGCAGCCCTGGGTGGATGCCGCGTTGTCGGGTTCCTGATCGCTTCGATCAGCATAGCGTTGTGATGGCGGGCCGGGTGGCAACACCCGGCCCGTCTTGTTTCTGGGGGCGGTCGATTAACGTCGTGGCGCAACTGTCGAAGATACGTCGCCGCGTTCCACAAATTGGAACAAATTGGCGGTTTTCCTAGGGCTCAGAGGCGTTACACTGGC
>CALLQH010000373.1 GCA_938014945.1 uncultured bacterium
CGATCCGCCTGCCGGGCACGCCGGCGGATGCCTTCTCGCAGGCCTTCGTCACGGTCTCGGCCGCTCAGGCGTCCAGCCTCTCGGCGTCGAACGGCGGCCGGACGGTGCTGGTCTCGACCGACAACGTGAACTTCTCCGAGCACCTGGTGCTCACCTTCGATGCGGCAAGCTGGAGCACGGGTCAGACGATCTACGTCCGTGCCGCTTCCGACAGCGCCGAGGAAGGTGTCGCGGATGTGGTCATCAGCCACAGCGTGATCAGCAGCGATCCGGGCCTCGACGGCCTCGTGCTGCCCAACGTGAAGGTCAGCGTCCAGGATGACGACAAGGCTGCGCTCATCATCGCCGAGTCCGACGGCTCGACCGACGTCGCCGAGGGGGACGCCGGCGACAGCTACACCGTCAGCCTGACCCGAGCCCCGGCGCCGGGCAGCACGGTGATCGTGACGCTGGGTCACGATGCCGATGTCGCGCTGTCCGAGACGGTCCTGACCTTCGACAGCACCAACTGGAACGTCGCCCAGACCGTGACGGTCACCGGCACCGACGATGCCATCAACGAGAACCTCGAGCGTTCGCTGATCACCCACAGGGTGACCAGCGACGACCCGGACTTCGTCGTCAGCGATGTCGCCGAGGTCAACGCCAGCGTCACCGACAACGACAAGCCGACCGTGGTGATCGCCGAATCCGGCGGCAACACCTTCGTCACCGAAGGCAGCGCGCCCGACAGCTACGAGATGACGCTGAGCGCCCAGCCGACCGGCGAGGTCGAGGTGCGTGTCGTCACGGATGGTCAGACCCTGGTCTCCAGCGGCGATGCGCGCTTCGATGCCGAGGCTGGCACCGTCACCTTCGACGCCAGCAACTGGAACGTCCCGATCGTCATCGAGGTCGCGGCCAATCCCGATGCCGATGTTTCCGGCGCGCCGGTCAAGGCCGTGCCGATCACGCCGCACACGACCGACAAGATCGATGGCCCGCTGATCCTGATCGGCGGTCCCGGCGATGCCGACCGCAGCCTGACCCCGGCGGTCATGCTGCCCACCGAAACCGACACGCCGCCGACGCGCGAGGTCGATCCGACCAACGAGGAAGAGCAGACCGACCGCGTCCACGTCTTCAACGACTCGAGCGTGGCCGACGACATCGGCGAACTGACGGCCACCGCGATCACGGGCCTCGGCATGGGTCCGTCGCTGACGGTCAATACCGGCACGGAGGACGAGCCGGTTCTGGTGACATTCGCGGGCGGCATCACCTACAGCGAGATGGAGATCGTCGAGATCCTTCTCGGCACGGGCAACGACAGCTTCACCGTCACCAGCACGGCCGCGGGCGCCATCACGGCCATCCACGGCGGCGGCGGCGACGACCACATCACGGTCCTCGATCACGACGGTCCGCTGGTGGTCTACGGCGACACCTCCGCCGACGGCTCACGCTACGATTCGACGATCGACGCGATCACCGGCAACGGCTTTGCCTTCGTCAATCCGGGCGACGACGTGATCGATGCCTCGGCGGCGGGCAGCACCGTGGTCATCGACGGCGGCGCCGGCGCGGACCTCATCATCGGCAGCCAGGCCGGCGATCACATCGCGGGCGCCGCGGGCGACGACCTTATCCACGCCCAGGCCGGCAACGACCACGTCTATGGCGACTCCGCCTTCAACGTCGATCTCTATACCCGGATCACCAGCATCGACACGACCGGGCCCGGCGGCAGCGACCGGATCGACGGCGAGGCGGGTGACGACATCATCTTCGGCGATCACGGCACGGTCGAGCAGGCCGAGGGCCTGTTCAAGGTTCTGGGCACCGGGGGTGTCGAGCGCATCCTCAGCGCCAATGCCACGGCCGGTGGCGCCGACACGATCGGCGGCGACGAAGGCGACGACGTCATCCTGGGCGGCGGCGCCGGCGACCTCATCGAGGGCAACGACGGCGACGACCTGGTCTTCGGCGACCACGGCGAGATCCTGATCAGCGCCGGACTGGTGACGCAGGCCGCCACTCGTTTCTCCGACGAGGCGGGCGGCGGCAGCGACACCATCGCCACCGCGGACGGCGACGACATCGTGCTGGCCGGTGAGGCCAGCGACAGTGTCGATACGGCCGGCGGCGACGATATCGTGATCGGCGACAACGGCAGCGTCGTGCTGGCGGGCGGCCTCGTGACGACGGTCGAAACGACCGATCTGGACGCTTCGACGGGCGGTGACGACACCATCGTGACCGGTGCCGGGAATGACCTGGTGCTGGGCGGCGTCGGCGCCGATGTGATCGGCACGGGCGCCGGGGCCGATCTCGTGATCGGCGACAACGGCCGGGCGGTGTTTGCCAACGGTCTGCTGCAGCGCCTGGAGACGCGCGATACCGGCCTTGGCGCCGGTGACGCCATCGACAGTGGCAGCGGTTCCGATGTCGTCCTGGCCGGCACGGGTGCCGACAACGTCACGTCCGGCACGGGCGACGACATTGTTGTGGGCGACGAGGGTTCGGCGGACTTCGACGACGGCACGGCCATCGTCGTCCGTTCGACCGCGCCGGCCGATGGCGGCGACGATGTGATCGACACGGGCGATGGCGCCGATGTCGTGATCGCCGGCGCCGGGTCCGACAACGTGACGACCGGAGACGGCGATGATGTCGTCGTCGGCGACAACGGTGTTGTCGACTGGTCGGTCGATGGCGATCTGGCGACGATCGACCGCATCGCCTCGACCGACGCCGCCGACGGTGCCGGCGACACGATCGACAGCGGCAATGGCGGTGACAACGTCATCGCCGGCACCGGCGCCGATGTCGTCACCACCGGTGACGGCAGCGACCTGGTGATCGGCGACAGCGGCGAGCTCCTTCTGGTTTCCGGCACGCGCGCCCTGGCGAGTTCCTCCTCCCCGGCGATCGGCGGTGGCGACAGCATCGCCACCGGCGAGGGCCAGGATGTAATCATCGCCGGTGTCGGCGCCGATCGCGTCAACTCGGGTGTCGGCAACGACATTGTCCTGGGCGACAACGGCTTCGTCGACTGGAATGCCGACGGCGACACCGCCACCGTCGATCACATTGCGACGTCCGACGTGGGCGAGGGTGGTGACGACACCATCGAGGCCGGCATCGGCAACGACATCGTGCTGGCCGGCTCGGGCAGTGACACCGTTCATGGCGATGCGGCCGACGGCGGCACGCCGGGTGCTGCGGATGCGGACGTGATCTTCGGCGACAACGCCGACGTCTCGCTGGTTGCGGGGCAGATCGACGTTCTCGTCTCGACCGATACCGCCGTGGGCGGCGATGACGTGATCAACGGCAACGGCGGCGACGACATCATCGTCGCGGGCGCCGGGTCGGACGCGGTTCACGGCGACGAGGGCCAGGACATCGTGTTCGGCGACAATGCGCGCCTGCGCTTTGCCTCGCTCGATGACGACCGTTCGAGCCTCGACGACGCAGAGGTCATCGATCCCACCATCGGCGGCGACGACACCCTGGCGGGCGATGCCGGCAACGACCTGCTGATCGGTGGCACGGGCCGCGACGACGTCAGCGGCGACGACGGCGACGACCTGATCTTCGGCGATCATGGCCGCGTCGAGCGGGCGCCCGACGGCCTGATCGCCCTGGGCCAGCTGCCGCTCACCAGCTTCGCGGCGCGGCCCTTCGTCTTCACCTCCATGGCGACCGGCGGCAGCGACGGCGGCGATGCCGACGTGATCGGCGGCGGCCAGGGTGACGACATCGTCATCGGCGGCCAGGGCGGCGACTGGATCCAGGGCGGCGCGGATGCCGACGATATCGTCGGCGGCCACAACGTCTGCGGCGGCTTCGACGGCGACGACATCATCGATGCCGGCGAGGGCGACGACGTGATTGCCGGCGACAACGCCAGCATCCTGCGCACCACCGACACGCTGGATGTCCGCCTGCGCACCCTGATCGGCGATACGCTCTACGCGATCGATCCGGCCACCGGCTTCTTCACGGCGGGTTACCAGGCCGCCGTGAGCGGCGAGGCCCAGGCGAGCCTGGGCGGCATCGCAGGCCGCATCATCGAGCTCTACGGCCACAGCGAGAATGCCTCGCCCGACACCTATGGCGACGACATCATTGCCGGCGGCGGTGGTTCCGACCGCGCGTTCGGCCAGATGGGCGACGACGTGGTGCTGGGCGATGCCGAAATCGATTTCGAGGCCACCGGCGGCCCCGAGGTCTCCTCGACCTTCCTCGGCACCGACGACAACGACTACATCGAGGGCGGCGGCGGCGCCGACACCCTGATCGGCGGTCTGGGTCAGGACGACATCATCGGCGGCTCCTCGGGGCTGTTCCTGGGCGTCTCCTGCGGCGATCCCTTCGGCGAGACCCTGATCGACGGGGCCGATGTGATCTACGGCGGGCTGGGCAGCGACATCGGCCGCAACAGCGAGGGCAACACGGCCGTCGACGGCCATGCCGAGGACGCAGACGTCATCCTGGGCGACAACGGCATCATCTACCGCATCGTCGGAAGCAACGGCGAGGCCGCCAGCTTCACCTGGGACAACTACGGCGACGGCTCGACCGAGCGTGTCGCCGTGCGGGCCGTCGAGTATCTGGCCTACACCCCGGGCGGCTCGCCCAGCGACATCGGCGGCGACGACCTCATCTACGGCGAGGCGGGCGACGACCAGATCCACGGCATGAGCGGCGCCGACACGATCTACGGCAATGCGCAGGACGATGACCTGATCGGAGGCGAGGGAGACAACTAGATCTACGGCGGCACCCGCACCGATGGCGTGATGCGCGACGACGGCAAGATCATGACCAGCCGCAACGGCTCGACGGAAGTGCTCTACGGCCTCGACGTGGCGACCCAGGAAGAGATCGTCTCGACCCAGGCCAATGCCTTCCATGCGGTGCTCAATGCCTCCGGCGCGCTCAAGAAGACCGTCGACCTGGAGCCCTGGGATCAGGGTGGCGACGACCTGATCTACGGCGGCCTGGGCGACGACTTCCTCCATGGCGGTGCCGGCCAGGACGGCATCTCCGGCGCTGAGGCGCTCGCTCCCTACTACGAGGCGCCCAGCGACTGGCGTCCCACGGTGGGCGAGGACGGCCGCCTGATCGCGCCCGAGGGCTTCTACGACGTCAACAACGCCCTGCAGAAGATCGAGGGCCACGCCCTCAACTTCGACGCCACCGAAGGCGATATTGCCGGCGTCGACGGCGCCACGCCCAAGGGCGACGGCGAGGACCGCATCTTCGGCGATCTCGGCGACGACTGGCTGGTCGGCGGCACGGGCCGCGACCACCTGTGGGGCGGCCTGGGCGGCGACATCATCAACGCCGACGACAACCTCGACACCAACGGCGGGGCCAACGACGCGCCGGACGAAGGCACCCACCCGATCTCCGAGAACGGCGATCTGGTCTTCGGCGGCGGCGGACGCGACATGATGATCGCCAACACGGCGCACGACCGGATGATCGACTGGGCGGGCGAATACAACAACTTCGTGGTGCCCTTCTCGCCCTTCGGCAACTGGACGGTCGTGCGTTCGCCCGCACCCTGGATCCAGGACTTCCTGGTGCAGGTCGCCGAGAGCGACGGCACCGACCCGACCCGTCTGGGCGAGGGCGGCGATCCCGATCGTCTGGGCGAGCCGTTCGGCGAACTCGGCATGGTCACCCAGCAGGACGACGGCTGGCAGGACCAGACCGGCGCACCGGACGGCCAGCAGCCCGGGAACAGCCACGGCCAGCGCGACGGCCGCGGCATCGAGCCCGCACCCGCGCCCACCGAAACGGTTGTGACGGCCAGCGCCACGACACTGAGCGTCGCGGCGGCCGGTGACACGACCGGCACGGGCGACACCGGTGGCGGCACCGAGACCACGCTCTACTTCGCGACCGTGGACACCGACGGCACGGGCGAGGAGGACGGCCTGGAAGAGGACTGGATCATCGAAACCGATACGCCTCCGGCCGAGGACAGCGGCGAGTTGCTTGCCGAGGATGATGGCGGCGATGATTTCGTCGTCATTCCGCCGGCCGACGATCCGGGCTTCGATGACGTTCAGCCTGCCGTCGCGCCCCTCGTGGATTGGGAAATCCTGCCGCCGGGCCAGCAGAAGAAGGCTGCGAAGGGTACGAAGTAGGCACGCTGCATGAGTGTTTGCGACGTTTCATCCGGGCTGCTGCGGGAAGCTCCGCTGACCGCTGCGGCATCTGATTGCGAACCAGTTAACCCAAGGGAATGAGGTAGTTATGCCAGATAAGAAAGAGACCGCAGACAAGGCCGCGGCAACCAAGGGGAACGATGCCAAGGCCGCGCCCCGGGGCGTCCAGATCGTCTGGGACGACAGCGAGATGCAGACCCTGTTCGCGAACGTGGTCAACGCTTCGAGCACGGTCGAGGAGTTCACGCTGTTCTTCGGTACCAACCAGTCCTGGAACCTTGCCGCCGGCGACGACATTCACGTCAAGCTGCAGCAGCGGGTGGTGCTGTCGCCGCATGCCGCCAAGCGTCTGTCGGTCCTTCTGGATTCCGTGCTTCGTGAATACGAGAAGCGCTTCGGCAAACTGGATGCCGAGGGCCGGCTCGCCCAGCCCAGTGCAGCGATCGCCGACTCCTGAACCGCGCGATGAGGATCGCGCCGGCGCTGCTGCTTCTGTTGCTGCTCCAGGCGCCGGGAGCGCTGGCGCAGATGGCGGTCGACCAGGTCTATCCCTGCGTGGTGGAGCCATCGGTCACGGTCAAGGTGGGCGTGCCGGTGGTCGGCCTGCTGGCCGAGGTCATGGTGGACCGGGGCGACTATGTGGTCGAAGGCCAGGTGATCGCCCGGCTCAACGACGATCTGGAGCGGGCGACCATTGCGTTCAACGAGGCACGAGCCGCCACGACAGCAGGCGTGGAGGCCGACCGGGCGCGCCTGCAGTTGGCCCGTCAGCAGCTCGAACGTGCCCAGGAATTGCTGGCCGACGACTTCGTCTCGGAAGCGCGCGTCGACGAGCTTCTCGCCGAGGTCGCCGTGGGCCGCGAGAACGTGCGGCGTGCCGAAAACGACCAGGAACTGGCCCGTCTTGAGCTCGAGCGTTCGCGCATCCTGCTCGACCAGCGCACCATCAGGAGCCCCGTGGAAGGTATCGTGGTGGAGCGCGTGCTCGGCGAGGGCGAGTACGTGCATCAGGAAGCCTATATCGTCGAAATTTCCGCCATCGATCCGCTCCACATCAACGTTGTGCTCCCCGTTGAAACCTTCGGCGCCGTGGCTGTCGGAGATCAGGGTCGGGTGAAGTTTCAGCAGCCGATCGATGTCGAGCGGGAAGCGAGGGTCGATGTCGTGGACAAGATTCTTGACGCGGCCAGTGGCACCTATGCTGTCCGACTGGTTCTTGAAAACCCGAACGGAGAGCTGCCGGCCGGTGTTCGCTGCACGGTAGAGTTTTGATTCTCGCGGGTATTCCAGCAGAGACGGGCTTGTCCCGGTCCCCCTGTGCCACCAATTCTCCCGCAGGATCGTCGTGCTCTCTTAGCCATTGAGCAGGAGAAGTGCCGGTGACCGGGGCTGTTTCCCTTCGCCCGGATCCGCGAATGCGTCGCGAAGGCTGATCTGCGTTTCGTGCCCGGTGACGAGATCGATCAGGGTGCTCTGCTAGCCGACTGTTTCAACGGAGAATGCGTTGTTGCCCGCGACCGACGTTGGGGTGCTGCCTCCCGGCATCAGGAAGACGAAGCCGTTGTCGGACTCGGCAGACAGAAGGCAGCCGGTACCGGTGTCCTGACATCTCAGGTTGCGTTGGTCGGGCGGCAACAGGGAATGAAGAGTCATGATGACACGGCTGCCGTCCTTGGGAACCGCGACCGACACCAAAGACGAAGCCCTCGACGGTCTCGCGCAGGGCATTCTGGCGCAGTGCCCAATCGACCGCGTCGGCAGCGGCGCCATCATCACCTACCGGCGCGGCGAGGACGGCCTGTTCGACACGATCCTGGGCGGCGTTCAGGACGCCTGCATCGCCAACGCCCTCTAGGACGTTCTTCCGTCGATTCCATGCCAACAGCATTCGGTCATGGTCGGGACAGTTGTCCTGCTTACCTCGTTGGTCCAGTCTGGGCTTGGCCATACCGGGGTGAGGCCCTGTATCCTTGGCCGCGCGGGTTCGGGAGGTCGGTTTGGAGCATACGGATATCGTCATCGTCGGGGCAGGAATCTCCGGCATCGGCACGGCCCACCACCTGCGCCGGAAGTGCCCGAACAAGCGCTTCGTGATCCTGGAGGGCCGCCACGCCATCGGCGGCACCTGGGACCTTTTCCGCTATCCCGGCGTGCGCTCCGACAGCGACATGCACACGCTTGGTTACAAGTTCAAACCCTGGCGTGAGGCCAAGGCCATCGCCGACGGTCCCTCGATCCTGCGCTACGTCAACGAGGTTGCCGACGAGGACCGGGTCCGCGAGCAGATCCGCTTCGGCCACCGCGTCACCCATGCAAGCTGGTCGAGCGAGACCGCGACCTGGACCGTGACGGCCGAGCAGGTGGAGACCGGGCAGAGCGCCACCTTCACCTGCAACATGCTGCTGATGTGCGGCGGCTATTACCGCTACGACCGCGGCCACGATCCCGCCTTCGAGGGCACGGAGCGCTTCAAGGGCACCATCGCCCACCCTCAGTTCTGGCCCGAGGACCTCGACTACAGCGGCAAGCGCGTGGTGGTGATCGGCAGCGGCGCGACGGCGATGACCGTGGTGCCCGCCATGGCGCAGAAGGCCGCGAGCGTGGTGATGCTGCAGCGCAGCCCGACCTACGTCGTTTCCTGGCCGTCCCAGGACAAGATCGCCAACCGGCTGCGTCGCTTCCTGCCCGAGAAGCTTGCCTACGCCATCACGCGGCGCAAGAACGTGCGCAACGATCAGAACTTCTATCGCCGCACCCGTGTCGAACCCGAGAAGGTGAAGGCCGAGCTGATCGGCGGCGTGCGCGCCGAACTGGGTGCGGACTTCGACGTCGAGACCCATTTCACACCCAGCTACAATCCCTGGGACCAGCGCCTCTGCCTGGTGCCCGATTCCGATCTTTTCGAGGCGATCCGCTCGGGCAAGGCCTCGGTCGTCACCGACACCATCGAGCACTTCACCGAGAAGGGCCTGAAGCTCGGCTCCGGCAAGGAGCTGGAAGCCGACATCATCGTCACGGCGACGGGCCTGGAGCTTGCCGTCATGGCCGGTGTCTCGCTGGAGGTCGATGGTGCGGCGGTGAACCTGCCCGATACGTGGACCTACAAGGGCATGATGTATTCGGGCGTGCCGAACCTGGTGCAGACCTTCGGCTACATCAATGCCTCCTGGACCCTGCGCGCCGATCTGACCGCCGAGTACACCTGCCGGCTGATCGCCCGCATGGATGAGCTGGGCATGCGCAAGTGTGTTCCCGTGTTGCGCGATTCCGACAGCGACATGCCGGTCCGCCCCTGGATCGACGACTTTCCTGCCGGATACATCCAGCGCTCCATGCACCTGCTTCCGCGCCAGGGCGACCGCGATCCCTGGCGCCACACGCAGAGTTTCGACGAGGATATCCGCCTGGTGCGGGAGTCCCCGGTCGATGACGATGTCCTGCGCTTCAGCCGCCCGGTCGCCGAGGTGGCCCCGCCCGCTCAGGAGGAGCGTCAGCTTTCTGCGGCTCGCTGATTCCGCGTTTTTCGTGTTGATGCTGTCATGCCTGCCGTCCCATCCTGCTGCGCGCGTGGCTCGGCCGCGCCAACCGGCAGGACTCCTCCGGCCGACGAAGCGACGGAGCGGCGCATGAACGACATGACATCCCTCATCGACCGGCGTGACCGGGCATTCGGCGTCGGCGCGCCGCTGTTCTACGACCGGCCGCTGCAGGTGGTGCGCGGCGAGGGCGTTTATCTCTTCGATGCGGAGGGGCGGCGCTACGTCGACCTCTACAACAACGTGCCCTGCGTCGGCCATTGCCACCCCAAGGTGGTCGATGCGATCGCGCGCCAGGCCGCCACGCTCAACGTCCACAGCCGCTATATCCACGACGGCGCCATCGCGCTGGCCGAGCGTATCGCGGCCCTGCACGGACCCCAGATCGAATCCGTCCTGTTCGGCTGCAGCGGCACCGAGGCCATCGAAGTCGCGTTGCGCATGGCGCGCTTTGCCACCGGCCGCAGCGGCATCGTCTGCAGCAACGCCACCTATCACGGCAACAGCGAGCTGGTGAGCGGCCTCACCCATGTCAGCTCGACGAGCCAGGAAAGCGAGACCGTCCACGCCTTTCCGTTCCCCGAGACCTATCGCCCGATCCGCGAGGGGCTGAGCGAGGCCGAGCTTTGCGATGCCTACCTGGAGCGGCTCGAGGATGCGATCCGCCGCTTCGAGGCTTCCGGCACCGGTTTTGCCGCGCTCATCGTCTGTTCGATCTTTGCCAACGAGGGCCTGCCGGACATCCCTGCGGGTTTCATGGAAAAGGCCTGCAAGATCGCCCATGCCGCGGGCGGCCTGGTGATCGCCGACGAGGTGCAGTCGGGCTACGGGCGCACGGGCCGCTGGTGGGGCTACGAGAGCGAAGGCTTCGTTCCCGACATCGTGGTCACCGGCAAACCCATGGCCAATGGCGTTCCGCTTTCGGCGACCGCTGCCAGCCACGATCTGATGAACACCTTCCGGGCGCAGACGCGTTACTTCAACACCTTCGCGTCGAGCCCCCTGCAGGCCGCCGCCGGCACGGCGGTCATCGACGTGATCGAGGAGGAAGGCCTGCTCGACAGCGTCAGCCGCGTCGGCGCCGCCTTCAAGCAGGGTCTGGTCGCGCGCAAGGGTGCGAGCCCGGTGATCGGCGACGTCCGTGGCCGGGGCCTCTTCCTCGGCGTCGAGATCGTCAAGCCCGGCACGCGCGAGCCGGACACGCAGCGGGCGGTTTCCATCTGCAATGCGCTGAAGGATCGCGGATATCTCACCAGCCATGCCGGTGCCCTGCGCAACGTCGTGAAGATCCGCCCGCCGCTGGCCTTCAAGGAGGAACACGCGGAGGGCTTCCTTGGCGCCTGGGACGAGGTCATCGCGGACATCGATGTCTGAAGCCTTCGATGCCGCGCACTACGAGGACGCGGCGCGGCAGGCTCTGAAGGCGTTTCCGGTGGACGCGGCCGACATGCGTTTCGTCCATGTCAGCGAGAACGTGACCTTCCGGGTGGACGAACACGGGACGGGACGCTGCTTCGTCCTGCGTCTCCACCGCCCGGACTACCACACGCAGGCGGTGCTGGAGTCCGAGCACCTGTGGACCCGTGCGCTCGATGCGGCGGGGCTTCTGGTGCCCCGTCCGGTGGCGGCGCGCAACGGGCAGGACTACGTCCGCGTGCCGGTCGCTGCGACAGGGGAGAAACGCTGGGCCGGCCTTGCCGATTGGGTGCCGGGGGAGGTCCTTCACGATCTGCTGCAGGCGAATGCCGATCCCGTGGCGAGGGCCGGTTACTACGGAGAGCTGGGCGGCATCCTGGCGGCGGCCCATGCTCAGGCGAGTGCCTGGCCGATCCCGGCGGGCTTCGTGCGCCATCATCTCGACGAGGACGGGCTGATGGGCGAGCGGCCCTTCTGGGGACCGTTCTGGGAGCATGCCGTTCTGACACCCGGGGAGCGTGACCTGCTGCTCACGACGCGCGACCGTATCCGGCAGACGCTGGTCCGCTATGGCAAGCCCAACCGGACCTACAGCGTGATCCACGCCGACCTGCAGCCCAGGAATGTCGTGGTCAGCGACGGGCGTATGGCCATGATCGATTTCGACGACTGCGCCTTCGGCTGGCACCAGTACGACCTTGCGGTCGCCTTGTTCTCGGTGGAGGGCGATGCCGATGCAGGCCGGCTGCGCGACGCCCTGGTCGCGGGCTACCGCGCCGTGCGCGATCTCGATGATGCCGACCTCGCCCTGCTGCCGATGTTCATCCTGATCCGTGGCATGGCGGTCATCGGCTGGATGCACGAGCGGCCCGAATTGGGTATCTCTCCGCGTCTGGCGGGGATCCGGGAGCGGGTCTGTGCTGCCGCCGAGGCCTTTGTGCCACCCTGTTGAGAACCCCGTGCCAGCGGGCCCTGTCCCTTGCCCCTTCGGAGCCCGACCGCCTCATGACGGACCAAGTATTCGACTACGTGATCGTCGGCGGCGGTACGGCCGGCTGCGTATTGGCCTCGCGCCTGACGGCCGATCCCTCCGTGTCGGTGCTCATGCTGGAAGCCGGACCGGACTATCGCGGGCTGCCGATCAGGATTCCGGCGGCGGTCAAGGCGCTTTACCGCGCGGGCACCTATCACTGGGGCTTCCAGTCCCGGCCCGAGGCGGGCGCGGGGGATCGCCCGATGCCCTACAAGCTCGGGCGAATCCTCGGCGGTTCCTCCTCGATCAACGGCATGGTCTGGGTGCGCGGCAATCCCGCGGACTTCGACAGTTGGGCGGCGGCCGGCTGCACCGGCTGGTCCTGGTCCGATGTGGAGCCGATCTACCGCCGCATCGAGGCCTTCGAGGATCCCTCCGACCGGGCCATGGGCCACGACGGTCCCATCGGCGTCACGCGTGGCGATACCGTGGAAGCGCCGCTCAACCGCGCCTTCATGGAATCGGCTGCGCAGGCCGGGCACCCGATCAATCCCAATCACAACGGGCCCGATCAGATCGGGTTCTGCGCCATGCACCGCAATACGCGCGGCGGGGTGCGCAGCGATGTCTATGACGGCTACCTGAAGCCCGCGCTTGGCCGGGACAATCTGACCATCCGCACAGGCGCAACGGTTGAGCGGATCGTCGTCGAAAACGGCATCGCAACAGGCGTGGCCTATGGCGGGGCGAACGGCAGGCAGGTGGTGCAGGCTCGGCGGGAGGTTCTGCTGTGTGCAGGCGGCCTTGTCTCGCCGCAGCTTCTGGAGCTGTCAGGCATCGGTGACCCTGAACGGCTTGCGGGCCTTGGCATCGATGTCGTGCACGCCGCGCCGGGCGTGGGGACCAACCTGCATACCCATCCCACGGTGAAGCTGGTCCATGCCTGCAAGCTGCCCGTCAGCATCGACCGCTGGACCCGTTTCCCGGGAAAGCAGATCGCAGGCGTGAAGTGGCTGGTGCAGCACAAGGGCCCGGCGGCAACCAACCACATGGAGGTCGGCGCCTTCCTGAAGTCCCATGCCGATTGCGACCGGCCCGACATGCAGCTGACCATGGTGCCCATCGCCCAGGGCAACACCTACGGCCCGTCGAGCGGTCAGGGTTTCGAGATCTACATCGAGCTGATCGGCGTCAGGAGCAGGGGCGAGGTGCACGCCGCATCGAGCGACCCGCACCGGCCCCCGGTCTTCACCTTCAACTATCTGCAGGACCCCCACGACATGGAGATCCTGCGGCGCGGCACGCAGGTCATTCGCGATCTGGTGGCCCAGCCTGCCTTTGCGCCCTATTGCGGCGAGGAACTGGAGCCGGGCGCCGATGTTGTCGCCAGGGAAGATATCGACGCCTGGCTGCGCAACACCGTCAGCGTCACCCATCACATCGTGGGCGCCTGCCGCATGGGGCCCCCGGACGATCCTCTTGCGGTCGTTGCGCCTGATCTGACCGTGCACGGCGTGGAGCGGCTACGGGTGGTCGACGCCTCGATCATGCCCACGGTGACCTCGGGCAACACCCACGCCCCCGTCATCATGATCGCCGAGCGTGCCGCTGACCTGATGCAGTTAGGCTAGAACATCGGGTCGGTCCGTATCCGGATCGACCGCACCTTCGTTCTGCCCTTGTGCCTTTTGCAGACCGCCACTTCTGCGCGGTGTGACGGGCTTACCAAAAGGCGTTCAACCGGTCGGTTTGTTCTGGGACCGTCGCCTCAGAATCTTCAGGCAGGCATCGGCTGCCGCGCTGTTGTAGGCGTCGGGTCTGACGATCAGAAATTCGCGCTCGACGTCACCGATATCGAGGGCCGGCCGGTAGGGGCGATGGCTCATGATGGACTCGGCGACATCGGCCACCGCCAGGACTTGAGCCTCGGGAAGAATGTCGCGCGCGGTAAGACCGTCGGGATAGCCGCTGCCGTCGAGCCGCTCGTGGTGCTGACGCACCATCTCCTGGATCGGCCAGTCGAAGCGGATGTCGCTGAGGATATCGGCGCCTGCCGCGGCATGCATGCGCACGAGGTCCATCTCCGGTTGGGACAGCTTGCCAGGACGGGAGAGAATTTCGGCGGGCACCGCGGATTTGCCGACGT
>CALLQH010000374.1 GCA_938014945.1 uncultured bacterium
GCGACATGGCAGGGATCCAGGCTGGATGTGGCGCTGGATATCGGCGGCATTGACGGCCTGTCGGGCGCGCTCAAGGCGCAATGGCCGCTGACTTTCGATCTGGCCAGCGGCTCAGTGGAGGTGCCCCCCCAGGAAAAGGTTGCTGCCAACATCACCATGCAGGGCGACATCGCCCGGCTCTGGCAGCACCTGCCCGTGGGCAGCCAGCTGCTCTCGGGCGATATCGACGTCGGCCTCACGGTATCGGGCGCGGCGGCCGATCCGGTCGTGTCGGGCAAGGCGCGACTGGAAAACGGCCGCTACGAGAACCTCGAGTGGGGCACGATCATCGACCACATCGTCGTCGATGCCTCCTCGACTACCGGCGGCGATCTTAAGCTGAGTGCCAGTGCGGACGACGGCGGCAACGGCAAGATCGTCGTCGACGGCCAGGCCGATTTCAACCAGAGCGGACGCCTGATCCTGGACGCCAAGCTGACGCTGGAGGACGCGCGGCTGGTACGGCGCGACGAAGCCACACTGGTGGCTGCAGGCGACCTGACCTTCAAGGGCACCATCGCCGGGGGCGACGTTGTCGGGCGCTTCCGCGTCGTCGAGGCCGATATCAACATTGCCCAGTCGCTGCCCAGCAGCGTCACCGTGTTGGATGCGCAGGATGCCTTCCGCGACAAGTTGGGCACCGGACCCACCGTGCCTGCGGCGCCATGGAAGGCCAAGCTCGACATCGTCATCGACATGCCGGGCAAGGTGCGCGTCCATGGCAGGGGGCTCGACAGCGAGTGGTCCGGCAAGATCACGATCGCGGGTACGGCCGACGATCCGCAGGTCAGCGCAAAGCTGGAACTGGTGCGCGGCAGCCTCGACATCATCGGCAGACGCTTCACCCTGACCACGGGCAACGTGGAGCTGGTGCCGGCCGATCACGGCGATCCCCGCTTCAACATGGTGGCCGCCATCGACAACGGTGACGTCAAGGGGCAGATGGAAGTCTCCGGCCGGGCTTCGGCACCCAAGCTGAAGGTCACCACGGTACCGCCGCTGCCGGAGGACGAAGCCCTGGCACGCCTGATGTTCGGCAAGGGCTCGGCAAACCTCAGTGCGCTGGAAGCGTTCCAGCTCGCCAGTGCGATATCCGAGATCACCGGCACGACCGGCGGCGGCAACGGCATTCTCGACAACTTCCGCAATGCTCTGGGTGTCGATGTGCTGGATGTCGGCACCGATGCCAACGGGCAGATGACCGTGGGCGCGGGAAGCTATGTCACCGAGGACGTTTATGTCGGTGTCGAGCAGGGGGCTTCCGCCAACTCCAGCGGCGTGGTCGTCAACATCGAGCTGACCGACAATCTGAGCCTGGAAACCGAGGCCGGCGCCGACTCAAGCGGACGGGTCGGGATCGACTGGAGTTGGGACTATTAGAAACAAGCCGGCCGGCGATTTCCTGCATCTGAAAAATGTGAGCCAAAACGGGACAGGGTGAGGCGTTGCAAGGCTGCGACGCCTCTGTGCCATCTTTTGCCACGACGTGTTCGCTTCTTGTACAAAAGCCTTGAGTTTGCGTACGATTTTGGCCGCAAGGACGGTGCGCGCGCGTCAAATCAGGATGATGCGGCGTGGCACGCTTCCCCCTTCTTGTACGCACATGAACCGGAAAAAGCGGCATATGGCTTGCTATTGGTAGTCTTGCGCGCAGCAAGGCCCCGTTTCCGGGCACCAGATGCTGCGTTTTTACATCGTCAGATGGGGGCCCAATGGCCAAGCAGTTAAAGGTGTCGGTTGTGGTCGGAACGAGACCCGAAGCGATCAAGCTGGCGCCTGTCATCCTCGCCATGCGGGCCGCGCCGGAGGACTTCGCTCCGTTCGTGATCAGCACCGGCCAGCACCGCGCCATGCTCGACCGCGCCCTGGGCGATTTCGGCATCACCCCGGATATCGACCTGCAGGTGATGCGCGACCGGCAGACCCTGGCCGAGCTGTCCTCGCGGGTCATGCTGGGGGTCAGCGAACTGCTGACCAAGGAGCGGCCCGATGTGCTGATGGTGCAGGGCGATACCTCCACCGCCTTCATTGCGGCGCTGGCGGCCTTCTATCAGCAGGTTCCCGTGGTCCACATCGAGGCAGGCCTGCGCAGCCACAATCCGCTCAATCCCTTCCCCGAGGAGATGAACCGGCGCCTGCTGGGCGGCGTCGCTGCTCTGCACTGCGCGCCCACGCCGCGGGCATGCGCGGCGCTGGTGGCCGAGGGCATCGCGCGCGATGCGATCGCGGTGACCGGCAACACCGTGATCGACGCCCTGCATACGATCGTCGATGCGGGTAAGGCGACCACGGAGGTCGAAGGCCTGCCCGCCGACCACGGCCGTCTGGTGCTGGTCACCCTGCATCGGCGGGAGTCCTGGGGCGACGAGATGTCGGCGGTGTGCCGGGCGCTGCGCCGCATCGTCGACCGGCACGAGGAGATCACCATGGTCGCCCCTGTGCATCTCAATCCGAACGTGCGTGACGTCGTGATGCCCATCCTCGGCGATCATCCGCGCATCGTGCTGACCGAGCCGGTGCCCTATCCGACGCTGGTCGGACTGATCCGCGCCAGCGATCTCGTGATCACCGATTCCGGCGGTATCCAGGAGGAGGCGCCTGCCTTCGGCAAGCCCGTGCTGGTGGCGCGCAAGACGACCGAGCGGCCGGAGGCCGTGGAGGCCGCCTGCGCCAAGCTGGTGGGCACAGACGAGGAGGTGCTGTTCGCCGCGGCCGACCTGCTGCTGAGTGACGATGAGGCCTATCAGGCGATGGTGCGGCCTTACAGCCCCTATGGCGACGGCAAGGCTTCGGAGCGTTCGCTGGAAGCCATGCGGCGCTGGTTCGGCGGGCAGAAGCCATCGCTGCCGGCCGAGCAGGAGTTTGCCGGCCTCGGTTAGGCCGGTCGGGACGCGTTCATGACACTTACCGACATCCTTGCCGGTTACCTGGTCTGGACCAAGGCCATGCTTTATCTGGCCGCGTTCCTGATCATCGTGTCATCGCTCGATGATGCCTTCATCGACATCTACTACTGGTGCCGTCGTATCTACCGCGAGTTCACGGTCTATCGCCGCTTCGGGCATCTGACCGTCGAGCAGTTGCGCGAAAAGCCCGAACAGCCGCTGGCGATCATGGTTCCTGCCTGGCAGGAGTCTCCCGTCATCGCCAAGATGATCGACAACGCTGTCTCGACCTTCGAATACACGAACTACGTGATCTTCGCGGGCACCTATCCCAACGACCCCGATACCGGGCGTGAGGTGGAGATGGTGCGCGAGCGCTATCCCAACGTCTATCGCGTGGTGACGCCCCACGACGGGCCAACGAGCAAGGCCGACTGTCTGAACTGGGTCATCCAGGCGATCCGCGTCTACGAGGAAGACAACGACATGCGCTTTGCCGGCGTCATCATGCATGACGCCGAGGATGTGGTGCACCCCCTGGAGCTGCGGCTCTTCAACTGGCTGATCGACCGCTTCGACTTCATCCAGCTGCCGGTCTATCCGCTGGAGACGCGCTGGTGGCAGATGACCGCCGGGCACTACATGGACGAGTTCGCAGAGAACCACGGCAAGGATCTGGTGGTGCGCGAAAGCCTGGCCGGCCACGTGCCCTGCGCCGGCGTCGCGGCCTGTTTCAGCCGCCACACGATCGACACGGTGGCGGCCGCCAGCGACAACATCGTCTTCGACACCGGCAGTGTGACCGAGGACTATCAGTTCAGTTTCCGCATGCAGCAGCTTGGCCTGCACCGCCAGATCTTCGTGCGCTTCGGCATCGAGCGCACCGTCAAGCGACGGCCGCTGCCTTTCATGGAACCGCGCGACACCCGCGTTCTGGAATATGTCGCCACGCGCGAATTCTTCCCCACCAAGATGCGCGATGCGGTCAAGCAGAAGGGCCGCTGGATTGTCGGCATCGTCTTCCAGGGCTGGGAGAACATCGGCTGGCGCGGCTCGTTCGTCGACAAGTACATCCTGATGCGCGACCGCAAGTCGATCATCACCTCCACGGTGACGATCCTCGGCTACTTCATCGCCCTCAACATCGCCGTGATGTGGTTCGTGGAAACCCTGTTCCCCTGGATCATGCAATTCCCCGCGCTGGTCGAGAAAGGCAGCGCGCTTGAGTACATGATGTGGCTGAACGGGTTCTTCCTGATGAACCGGCTGGTTCAGCGCATTCTCTTCGTCAATTCCGTCTATGGCCCGTTCCAGGCTGCGCTCACGTTCCCGCGCCAGATGTGGGGCAACATCATCAACTTCTTTGCGGTCTGGCGCGCGATCCGGCTGTTCATCCGCTACCTGATCACCGGCAAGATGATCTCGTGGGACAAGACGGCCCATCACTTCCCGAACATGGATGAACTGCGCAGCTTCCACCGCAAGATCGGTGATCTGCTGCTGGAACGTAATGCGGTCTCGCCCGAAAACCTGAACGCCGCCCTGGAGCGCAAGAGCGTGACCGGGCAGACCCTGGGCGAGGTGCTGCTCGACCAGGGCTGGGTTGAAGAGGACGAGCTTTATGGCGTGCTCGGCCGTCAGATGCGCATCCCCCTGCGCAACCTCGATCCCTACGAGGTGCCTGACGAGGTGATCGCCATGGTGCCCGCCAGCCTGGCGCAACGCTACGAGGTGTTCCCCGTGTCGCTGCGCGAGAGCGGTGCCCTGGAGATCGCGAGCCACCGCATTCTGGAAACCGCGGAGCTGCAGAACATCGCCGATGTGGTGGGACGGGCCGTGGTGCCGGTGCTGACCACGCGAAGCGACCTGGGCTTTGCCCTGCGCCGCGGCTTCGTGCGGCCCGGCAGCGGCACGCGCGGCAAGCCCCTGGGTCTGCGCCTGGTCAACGACGGCCTGATCACAGAGACCGAACTGCAGGAAGCCCTGCGCGATCAGCGCCGCAGCTACATGACGCTTGGCACCATCCTGGTACGCAACGGCGTCATCACGCGGCCGAGGCTGGACGAGGCGGTGTACAAGCTGAATGATGCCGGAGGGGGCAGGCTGGGCGACTTTCTGGTGGCCAACGGTTATGTGGCCGAGGCTGATTTGGAGAAGGCACTGTTTGAGCAGCGTAGCCTGCAGCGCTCGATCGGCGAAGTCCTGATCGGCCGCAAGGCGATCTCCCGTGAGCAGCTTGAAAGCTATCTCGCACAGGGGGCTGCATGACCAGGGGGCTGCGCCTGTTGCCTTCGCTTGCCGTCTGCCTCTGGCTGGGCGGCGTCGCTCTGCCCTATCAGGCACAGGCGCAGGATGGGGTTGCCGCGTCACAGGACTACCTTGAACTGCTGCCTTCGCAGTCGGGCGAAAACTGGCTGTCGCGCCAGTTCAGCGAGTTCAGCAGCTATCCCGTCATCGACAAGGCGATGCGCCTGGCCAACGAAGGCAATACCGGCGCGGCGCGCCAGGAGCTGCAGAATCTTCTGGCCGACCATCCAGACAACCTGCGTGCCCGCTTCATGCTGGTCGTCCTGCTGCACACCATGAAGGAGTATTCGGCCTCCATCGCCGAGGCGACGACCTTTCTGCAGTCCATGCCGGAGTTCGGCCCGGCCCACCTTTACCGTGGCCTGGGTCTCGCCGAGACCGGCACCGATCCGGATATGGCGCTGGCCGACCTCAACGCCGCCATTACCTCGCTCCAGGTTTCGGAGGCGGATCGCCGTCAGGCGGTCGAAACCTTCATCCAGACCGCGCTGGATGCCGGGAAGTTTGCCGAGGCCCTGCAACAGCTTGATCGCCAGCCCGACAAGAGCTCGTTCCGCTATCTGCGCCTGCGCGGCCTGGTACTGGACGGTCTTGAGGAATACGCGCAGGCCCAGGAGGCCTTCCAGCAGGCAGCCGACATCGCCGATACGAACGATGACCGGCTGGAGGCACTGAAATACGCCGCGGAATCGGCGCGCAAGGGCGGCGATATCGAAGGCGCGCGCGCCATCCTTCTCGATGCCCTCGCAGGGTCGCCTGGCAACTACACGATCATGCGCCAGCTGGCCTGGGTGGAGCTGTCGGCGGGCAATTCCGCCGATGCCTGGGAATGGATCATGCTGGCGCTCGACAGCGATCCCGATGTCGAGACGCGCGTCTATCTGATCAACCTGCTGATCGAGGCAAACGACGCGAGCGGCGCGCTGATGCTGCTCGACAGTCAGATCAAGGAAGCGGCCGATGAGGGCGACGAGGCGCTGCGCCGCCAGCTCATCGACACGAAGTTCAACCTGCTGGTCCAGCAGGAGGACTACGACGCCGCGTTCGAAGTTCTCGACGGAGAGCTCGCAACCGTCTCCGACATCGCCTACCTGGTGATCCTGCTCGAGAAGAAGGCCAACCTGCATACTCAGCTCGATGAGTACATCGAGGCGGGCCTGGCCTATCGGGAGCTGCTCTCCTACATCGACGACCCCAACGTGCTGATCGCCCTTGCGACGTCCATGGAGCTGGGCGGGGATCTCAGGCAGGCCGCCGAGTATCTGGAACAGGCCGCCGACTTCATCGGCCTGCGCGGTGTCGCCTACCAGCTGGTCGACATCTACCGTCAGCTCAACGACTACGAAGCCGCGCTGCGTGTGCTGGACAAGGCGGTCGTCGACGATGCCGATCCGGCATTCCAGGCGCAGCTGCTGTACACGAAGGCGACGATCCTGCACGAACTGGGGCGCCTGGACGAGGAACGCGAGTCGCTGATCCGGGCGGTGGAGCTGGATCCGACCAATCAGCTCTACCTGCTCGCCCTGGGCGACCTCAACTTTGCTCTCGGCAAGTACGACCGGGCAGTGCTGCGCTATCAGACGGCCCTGAAGCTGGCCGACAATCTGGATGTTCGCCGGCGTCTTGCCTATTCGCAGGCGGCCAACGACAACCTCGACGATGCGCTTGCCAACTTCCAGATCGTCCTGCCGACCCTTGTGCCTCACACCGAGGATCGTGCGGAGATCCTCAGCGGCGTAGCCAACATCTATGCCCGCATGGATCGCCAGGCGGAGGCCGCCGAAAACTTCCTTGCCGCCTATGAAGAGATTCCCGGCCAGCCGATCGGCCTCCTGGTCCAGGCCGCAACGGCCTTTACCGTGATCAAGGAATGGCAGAGGGCCGCGAATCTCTACGAACGCGCGCTGGCCTCGCCCAGCCTCGACCGTGCCGTGCGCAACAACGTCTACGAGAGCATGGCCGTGGTGATGGATCAGCTGGCAAGGCCTGCCGAGGCGGCGCGTTACTACACCCTGCTGCTCGAAAACCAGGACATGGACGACGCCCGCCGGCTGTCGATCCTGCGCCGCCTGGCGATCGTCTCCGAAACGGCCAAGGACTACGCCTCTGCCACCCGCGCCTACCGGGGCATGATCGAGAACCCGCTGGTGGAACCCAGGGAGCGCCGCGATCTTCTGTTCCGCGTTGCGGTGACCGCCGAGCTGGCCGGCGACTACAACGAAGCCATCGATGCCTACCGTGACATTCTGGCCTTCGACGACCTGACCCTGCCCGAGCGGCTGGACGCGCTGAAGAAGATGGCGGTCATCGCCAACATCGCGGGACAGCCGGAGGTCGCCGCGGAAGCTTATCGTTTCATGCTGGCGGGTGAGGACCTGCCCATCGAGGACCGGATCCAGGCCGCCACAAGCCTGGCCTTTGTCTCGACGGAAGCCGAGCTCGACACCAGCGAGGTGATTACCGACCTGCAGGCCCTTCTGGCTGATACGCGCATTCAGGGCGCCGATCGCATCGGCCTGCTGCGCGGTCTGGCCGTGATGTCGGACATGGCCGGCAGGCCCGATGTGGTTGCCGAGGCCTACGAGAAGATCGTCGACCTGATGCCGGTCTCCGACCCCGACCGGGACAAGATTCTGGATCAGCTCGCCAATGCCTACGAGCGCACCGGCCGGCCCGAGCTGGCGGTTCCCATCTATCAGGATCTGCTGGCGCGGCTGGAACTGGATGACGAAACCCGGATCAACCTTCTTCGCCGCCTTGCGGTGTCGGCGCAGCTTTCCGGGCAGAACCAGATCGCCTTCGATGCCTTCCAGGAAATCATCGAGATCGGCACCACCGACTGGACGATCTATCAGGCCTATGGCCTTGGGTTGCGCGAGGCGGGCGATTGCCGGCAGGCGATCCGCGCCTTCAACGTCGCGCGTTCGCTGGGTGCCGACTACAACACCGATATCTACGCCTCCTTCTGCTACACCGACATGGGGCAGAAGGGTCTGGCGTTGCACTACACGCGTCTTGCCCTGGCGCGCGGCGCGGCCGAAATGCCGCTCACCCAGCGTTTCTCGATGCTGTCGGCGATAGGCTTCCTGTATTCGGAAACCCAGCAGTTCAAGCTGGCGGCCAAGGCCTGGCGCGCGGCCATCGCCATCGCGCCCGATCCGATCCTGACCCTGCGTCTGGCGCGCGTGGAACGCCTCTCCGGCGAGATCGAAAGCGCAACCGAGCGCCTGGCCCTGCTCGAGAACGTCGATCTGCCGCCGACCCTGCGGGCCGACTATTACGACGAGATCGCCGAGATCGAGATGCTCGAGGGCGACAGCAGGACGGCGCTGGCTGCGATCGACAACGCCATTGCGCTGATCCCGACCAACGATCGCCTGTTCCGCCGGGGCCTGCTGCTCAACGAGATCGGCGACCTCGACGGCGCGATCGACAGCCTGGAAGAGGCGGCGACCGCCGACA
>CALLQH010000375.1 GCA_938014945.1 uncultured bacterium
TGCGTTAATGACGCTGTAACGCTGCCGCACAACCTTGGCCGCCGCGGGAAGTGGTTTAGCGCGGCGTCCGTTCACGGAGGCGCTGGGCCATTGCCGGCAGGCGGGTGTGGCCGGCAGCACGCTGGCCGAGCAGCGCGTGGTGGTCTTCGGCGCCGGTTCGGCCGGCTGCGGCATCGCCGAGCAGATCGTGCGCGGCATGATGCGCGAGGGGCTGGACGAACACACCGCGCGCCTCAACGTTCACATGATCGATCGCGTCGGCCTGCTGCACGACGGCATGACCGGCCTGCTGCCGATCCAGAACCGCCTGCTGCAGCCGCGCGGCAAGGTCATGCCCTGGTCGTCGGATGGCGCCAGCGTTTCCTTCGCCGATACCGTGGAGCATCTGCGCCCCACCGCGCTGATCGGCGTCAGCGGCCAGCCGCGCCAGTTCACCGAGGAGATCGTGCGCTCCATGGCGGCCCATGTGGAGCGCCCGATCATCTTCCCGCTCTCCAATCCCACCAGCCGGGTCGAGGCAGTGCCCGGCGACCTCGTCAACTGGACCGACGGGCGCGCGCTGATCGCCACCGGCAGCCCCTTTGCCCCCATCGTCAGGAGCGACGGCGCCACCCAGTTCATCGCCCAGTCGAACAACGCCTACATCTTCCCCGGCATGGGCCTGGGCGTGTTGGCCGCAGGCGCGCGTCGCGTCACCGACGAGATGTTCATGGCCGCGGCCGAGGAACTGGCGCGCCACTCGCCGGCCCACGACGACCCGACGGCATCGCTGCTGCCGCCGGTCGCCGATCTCAAGCCGCTCAGCCGCAAGATCGCCCTGGCCGTGGCGTGTGCCGCCGTCGCCGACGGCGTCGCCCCGCCGAACGACGAGGAGACCCTGGCCCGCCTCATCGAGGAGCGCGCCTGGGAGCCTCGCTACCGGCCCTACCGCCGGGCCGTCTGACGTGCCCTCGCAGGGTGAACCCCTGAACCGGGAGGATCGCCGGCGTATCGCACGCGAGGAGGTCGAGCGTTACCGTGCCGAGGGGCTGCCGCCGCGCATCTCCTTTCCGGCGATGTATGCCCATACCGCTGCCCTGCGCCGTTTCCTGGAACGGCGCGACGAACCCGCGCGGGCCAGCCGCATGGCGCATGCCTTCTACGAGGGGTTCGAGCGCTCCATGGCCCACGGCCCCCGCGAAAGCCGCGTGGCTTGCCGCGCCGGATGTTCCATGTGCTGCCACAATCTGATCCTGCTGACGGCGCCGGAGGTCTTTGCCATTGCCGACGAGGTCGCACGCCGCCCCAGCGCCACCGAGGATGCCGCTGCCATCGCCCGTGCTGCGCTCGCGGGCAAGGGGCTGGACCGGGACGCGCGCCTGGAGCGCCGCCTGGCCTGTCCGCTTCTGGCAAGCGATCTGTGTTCGATCTACGCGGTGCGCCCGATTGCCTGCCGGGGTTTCTTCTCCCTCTCGCTGGAAGCCTGCCAGGCGGTGTTCGAGGGGCAGGGCGAGGACGTTCCGGCCTGGCGCCTGGCGATGATCGCGCGCGGCCTTCACGATCGTTGCATGGCGGCCGCCATCAAGGCCGTGGGTCTGCCTCATGGCGCGGTCGAACTGACGGAAGCCCTGACCGCCGCTCTGGCCGCACCCGATGCCCAGGCGCGCTGGCTCGCCGGTGAGGATGTCTTTGCCGCAGCCGCGGCCGAAGCCGACGACGATCCCCAGGAGGAACTGTTCCTCGATGTGCTGATCGCCGGTGCGGCGGGCAAGCGGGTGCCGGAAAATCCCTGGACGGAGTAGCCCTGCGGTGTGGCGGCCTGCCGGGGCGGGGTCTAGAGTACCCGCTCTCCTGGTTTTCTCCGCCGGTACCCATGTCCCCGACCAAGCCTGAGCGTTTCGACGACCGCAGCTATGCGCTGATCGTCGCCGCGGCCTCCCTGCTGATGCTGTTTGTCGCCAACGGCGCGATGTTCATGCTGGTCGTGGCGATGAAGGACATCGCCGAAACCTTCGGCTGGCCGCGCAGCGTACCCTCCACGGCCTATTCGCTGCAGTTCATCGGCGGCGGCCTGGGCGGCATCGTCATGGGCTGGTGGCTCGACCGGGCCGGCATGGGCAAGCCCGCCCTGCTGGGCGCGCTGACCATCGGTTCCGGCGCGGTGCTGGTCAGCCAGGTCAGCGCCCCGTTCGAACTGTGGGCGGTCTACGGCATCCTGATCGGGCTGGTGGGCAACGCCACCATGTTCTCGCCCATCGTCACCAACATCACCCGCTGGTTCGGCCGCAACCGCGGCATGGCCGTGGGCATCGTCACCAGCGGGCAGAGTCTCGCCGGCTTCCTGTGGCCGCCGATCTTCGAGCTTGGCATCGGCAGCTTCGGCTGGCGCGAGACCTATCTGCTCTACGGCCTCTTTGCCCTGGTGACGATGGTGCCCCTGGCGCTGGTCCTGCGCCGCCGGCCGCCCGCTCCGGTCGCTGCCGCGGCGATCCGCGCCGAGGCGGGCATCGAGAGTGATGCGCCGGTGCTGCACCTGCGCCCGGTGACCCTGCTCTCCCTGCTCTGCGCGGCGATCGTGGGCTGCTGCATCGCCATGTCGCTGCCGATCGCGCACCTGAAGTCGCACGCCACCGACATCGGCATCGCGCCCCTGCAGGCGGCCAGCGTGCTTTCGGTGCTGCTCGCCGGCAGCTTTGTCGCCCGCGCCGCGGTCTCCGGGCTGCTGATGGGCCGCATCGGGGCCCTGCGCACCCTGTTCTTCTTCTCCACCATCCAGATGCTGACGCTCGGCCTGCTGCCCTTCGTCGAGGGGCTGTGGGCGCTTTACGTCGTGGCGGCCATGTTCGGTTTCGGCTACGGCGGCATCGGGCCGACCTATCCCGTGGTGGTGCGCGAGTTCCTGCCCGAACAGCGGGCGGGGCGCTACACCGCCACGGTCATCATGTTCGGCACCTTCGGCATGGCGATCGGCGGCTGGCTGGGCGGCTTCGGCTTCGATCTGACGGGCGGTTATCAGACCGCCTTCCTGGTCGGCGTCGGCTTCAACCTGGTCAATCTCGCCATCGTCGGCTTCCTGATCGGCGCCACGCGTCGCCCCAGGCTCAACCCCGCGGCCGCATGAGCGCGCGCGCGGCATCGCTGCTCGCCGCCATCCTCTGCCTGGGTCTCGCCGGGCAGGCCGATGCCGAGGCGGTGGAATTGCGTCCGGTCGATTGCTGGATGGAGGGCAATGTCTTCCAGAGCGTCGATTGCTACCGCGTCATCCTGCCGCTCGACCGCACCAATCCCGGTGCCGGCACGGTCGACCTGCCGGTTGCGGTTCTGCGCGCCTCCACCGGCACGCCGCTGCCCGACCCCGTGATGTATCTGGAAGGCGGGCCGGGCGCGCCGACCTTCGAGAGCGGCTATCCCGATTTCGAGAGGTTCGACGATCTCTGGTGGAGCCACAGCACGCCGTTCCGCCGCCAGCGCGACTTCATCCTGTTCGAGCAGCGGGGCATCGGGATGGCGCTGCCCAGCCTCGACTGTCCGGAGCTGCACGATCTGGATGCCGCCACGGCGCACTGGCCGGGCTACGACGATCCCGTGTTCGACGAGGAAATCACGGCGCTGGCCGCCTGCCACGACCGTCTGGTGGCCGAGGGCGTGGATCTCGCCGCCTTCGACACGCGGGCCAGCGCCGACGATGTCGCCGACATCGTGCACGCCCTGGGTTACGAACGGGTCAATCTCTACGGCGTCTCCTACGGCACGCGCCTTGGGCTGGAGGTCATGCGCCGCCACCCGGAGATGGTGCGCGCCGCCGTGCTCGACGGCGTCTATCCCCCCGATGTCGACGCCGAGCTCGACTTTCCTGCCGCCATCGCCGGGGCCTTCGCCAACCTCTTCGAGGATTGCGATGCCGATCCCGGTTGCCGCCGCATCGCGCCGGATGCCAGGGCGCATCTGGAGGCCATGGTCGAGGAGCTGAACGCGGAGCCGCGCGAGCTGGAGCTCTACGATCACGACTATTTCGGGCGCGGCCAGATGGTCCGCTTCGACGGCAGCTTCGTGCTCTCGAGCATGATCGACATGCTCTACGACGCCCACTGGCTGACCTACATCCCTCTGGTCGTGGCGACGGCCGACCGCGGTGAGCGCGATGCGCTCTCCTACTTCTACTGGTCGACCACCTTTGCCGCCCAAGGCATGGCCGAGGGCGCCTTTATCAACATCGAGTGCCGTGAGGCGCCGACCCTCGATACCGCGCTGCTGGACGCCCGCGCCCGCGACTACGGCGTCTACGGCCAGGCGGCGCTCGACTGGTCGCTGGTGCCCTATTGCGCGGCCTGGCCGGTGGCGCGCGATCCGCTCGATACCGGCGGCCCGGTCGTCTCCGACATACCCACCCTGCTGATGAGCGGGCGCTACGACCCGGTCACCCCGGCGCGTTTTGCCGAACACGCCGCCGAGACCCTGGAGCACAGCGCCCAGCTCGTCTTCCTTTCGGGCGGCCATGCCGTGACGTTCTGGTTCGATTGCGCCCGCGATGCCGCCGCCGCCTTCATCGAGAACCCGGATCCGCAAGCCGTGGCCGCGCCCCGCTGCCGCGATTTCAGCAAACCCGCCGACTTCGCCAGGCGCTTCTGAAGTCTCAGCCGATCACTTCCAGAGGCACGTCGCCGGGGCCGGCGAGCATCTCCAGGCCGTCCTCGTGGAGCATCCAGGTGCCGCCCAGAACCGCACCCAGGCCGGAATCCTCGAGCGTGACGCAGGCGTGCAGGACAAAGGCCATGCCGGGGCTGAGATGCTGGTCGATGCCGCGGCTGATCTGCAGCGTCTCCAGCCAGATCGGCGGATAGGCGATGCCGATGCCGTAGCCGAAACGCATCATGGCGGCATCCTCCAGCCCGGCGCGGCGCAGGGGCTCGAGCGAAGCCTCCTCGACCTCGGCCACCGGCACGCCGGGGCGGATCGCCGCCATGCCCGCGACCAGGGACTCGCGCGTGACGTCGTAGAGGTCGCGTGCCTCGCCGCCGGGTTCGCCCGCCGCCAGGGTGGGCAGGGCGACGACGTGATAACGGGAATCGACCCCGGCGAACTCGGCATGCAGCATGTCGCCGCTCTCGATGATGCGCTCGCGCGGCGTGGCATGGCCGCCCGCGCCGCGCGGGCCGCCCGCCATCTCGATGGGAATGGCCCAGAAATCGCAGCCCTGCCGGCGCATCGCCGCCTCGATCTCGGCCGCCCAGGCGATCTCGCTGATGCCCGGGCGCAGGCTGGCGCGCGCGGCTTCGATGCCGGTGCGGGCGTGCGCGGCGGCGCGGCGGATGCAGGCGACCTCGGCGGGCGACTTGAACCAGCGCAGGTCGCCCAGCAGCGTTGTCACGTCGATCAGCTGCGACGGCGCCAGGGCGCGCTCCAGCTTGCGTCCCCAGTCCCAGGTCAGCGCATAGGACTGCGCCTCGATGCCCAGCACGGCGCCGTCCACGCCCTTTTCGGCGATCACCCCGGCAATCAGCGCTGCTGGGTCGTCGCGGTGCATGTGATAGGTGCGGATGTCGCCGACCCACGAGGTTTCGGTGACCAGCGGGCGGTCGACGTTGCGCACCACGATGGTGGGTTCGTCGTCGCCGGTCGTGAAGATCAGGGCCTGGGGGCTGTTGACGCCGACCCAGGAATCGTAACCGCCGAGATAATAGAGATCCTCCGGCGCGACGCAGACGCAGGCCGCGATGCCGGCGTCCGCCATCGCCTTGCGGGCGCGAACCAGGCGCTCGCGGTGTTCGGATTCGGCAAAGGTGGCGTGGCGTGGTGGCATCGGCGGGCTCCGGCTTTGAGGCCCGGCAGCGGGTCAGGCGACGGCCTGGAGCATCGGGCGGCCGATCATAGGCGGGCTGATGCTTCCGGCAACTGCTTCTGTCGCCGCCGTCAGGTCACCACATGGGGTGCGGTGCGCGTCAGGTAGGGCCCCTTGTCGCTGTAGCCGCAGGGCCCGAAGAAACTGCGAAGCTGCTCGGCTGCCGGACTCTGGCGGTCTGGATGGAGAAGGATGCGGACGGTTGGGCACGCCGCCTGTTGCGCCGTGCCGCGCACGCAGTCCTCGATCGCTTCCATGGCGGCCCGCCAACCGGGACCGGCCGCGAGAATATCGGTCACAACCAGCACCGCGCCGGAATGCATGTCGTGCTCCCGACGGTGGGCGAAGATCGCGTGAATGTAGCCGCGGGAATCGCGGATGCTTTTCCAGACCAGGGGCTCGGGCCGACCGCTCAGGGTGACCAGCCCGCGCCAGCGCTCCAGGCTGATGCCGTCATGACATAGCCCGACCAGCACATAAGCCTGCGCCAGATCGCCCTCATCGAGCGTTTTGGCGGAGAAAAATGCCTCTCTGGCCGTGGAATTGTGAATTTCTGCCATAGGCGTAGAATGCAGCGGGTGCACCAGATATTCCTTGATTTAGGTCAAGCGCGGTTGACCCGCTGACGTTCTGGGAGGACAGTCGGGTGGGCGCTGGTCATGCATGCTGGCGTGGAGTGTCGATCATGTCGCGATTTCAGATTCTGCCGGATGCGGTACCCGGCGAATCCACGGAACTGATGCCTTGCGCAGCCTGCGATGTGCGCGAGCTGTCGATCTGCTCGGCGCTGCGGGGCGCGGAAATCGACCGCATTGCCGCCCTGGTCTCGCGCAGCCCGGTCGCGGCCGGCCAGACCCTGTTCCAGGAGGGCGACGAGGCCAACGCCGTCTACAACATCATCGGCGGCGCCGTGCGGCTGTTCAAGCTGCTGCCCGACGGGCGCCGCCAGATCACCGGTTTCCTCTTTTCTTCCGATTTCATCGGCCTGGCGCTGAAGGACCGTTACGCCTACAGCGCCGAGGCGATCACCAGCACGGTGGTCTGCCGATTCCCCCGCCTGAAGCTTGAATCCCTGTTCGAGGAGATGCCCCGTCTGGAGAACCGCCTGTTGCGCCAGGCCTCCAACGAGCTGATCGCCGCCCAGGACCAGATGCTGCTGCTGGGGCGCAAGACGGCCGTGGAACGGCTGGCCTCGTTCCTGATGGCGCTCGCCCATCGCCAGAACCACGAGAAGAAGGGCGAGATCGTCGATTTGCCGATGACACGCACCGACATTGCCGACTACCTGGGACTGACCATCGAGACCGTCAGTCGCGGCTTCACCCGCCTGCGCAATGACGGCCTGATCGAGACGCCGGACACCCACAGCGCCCTGCTGTGCGATCCCGACGGCCTGCGGGAGCTTACCGAGGGCGCCTGAGCGCCTCGGCATCGGACTTGCCGTTTTCGTCGTCATCGTCGTCGTGAAGGATGCGCTCGGCCGCCCCGTCGAGATCCTCGAACTGACCGCTGCGCAGCGACCACAGGAAGGCCGCCAGCCCGATCAGCCCCAGCAGCAGGGCCGCGGGGATGAGCAGCAGCAGGCCGCTCACGATGTCCTGCGCAGCAGCGCCAGACGCAGGGCGTTGCCGACCACCACCAGCGACGAACTCGACATGGCGATCGCGGCGATCAGCGGCGTCACCAGCCCGGCCACGGCCAGCGGCACGGTGATCGCGTTGTAGGCCAGCGACAGGGCGAAGTTCTGGCGCACCAGGCGGCGCGCCTGGCGGGCGACCAGCAGGCTGTCGACCACGGGGGCGAGCAGGGCGCCCTGGAACACCGCGTCGGCGGCGTTCTGGCTGATGTCGGCAGCACTGGTGGGCGAGAGGGAGACATGGGCGCCGGCCAGCGCCGGGGCGTCGTTGAGACCGTCGCCGACCATCAGCACGCGATGTCCCTTGGCGGCGAGTTCGGCAAGGCGGGCGGCCTTGTCGGACGGGCTCTGGCCGGCGCGCCAGTTCTGGATGCCCAGCTCGCCGGCGACCGCACGTGCCGCCTCGACCCGGTCGCCCGAAAGCATCTCAACGGCCAGACCGCGGTGCAGCAGGGCGGCGACGATCGCTGCGGCATCCTCGCGCGGGCGGTCGCGGAACGTGAAGCGCAGCGCGCTGCCGTCGGCACGGCGCAGCCAGAGTTCCATGGCATCGTCGCTGTCGAGCGTGGTGATGCCGCACCAGGTCCGGCTGCCCAGGCGAACCTCGCCCTCCGGCGAGGTCCAGGAAAGGCCCATGCCCGGCTGTTCGGTGACGCCGCTTGCGGGCGTGACATCGGGCAGCGCACGCGCCAGGGCACGGGCCAGGGGATGGCGGCTCGCCGCCGCGATGCCCGCTGCCAGCACAAGGTCGTCCGGCGCGATGGTTTCGGCGCCGGTCAGTTCGGGACGGCCGCGGGTGAGCGTGCCGGTCTTGTCGAAGACCACGGTGTCGACCTCGGCCAGACGCTCCAGCGCGGTCGCCGACTTCAGCAGCACACCGGCCTTCATCAGCCGGCCGCTGGCGACCACCTGCACGGCGGGCACGGCCAGCGCCAGGGCGCAGGGGCAGGTGACGATCAGGACGGCAATGGCCGCGAGCAGCGCGTCCTGCCAGGCCGCGCCGCCCAGCACGAGCCAGCCGAGGAACGTACCGGCGGCCAGGCCGTGGACCGCCGGGGCATAGATCGCGGCCAGCCGGTCGGCGAGCGCCACGTAGCGCGAGCGGCGCTGCTCGGCGGCCTCGACCAGGCGTACGATGTCGGCGAGCACCGTGTTGTCGCCGGTCGCCGTGGCGGTCAGCGTCAGCGGTCCGCCGCAGTTGAGTGCGCCGGCCAGCACGGCGGTGCCGGGCCCGGCCTCGACCGGCAGGGTCTCGCCGGTGAGCAGGCTGTTGTCGAGAGCGGAGCGACCTTCCGCGATGGTGCCGTCGGCGGGTACGCGCTGGCCCGCTGCAACGAACAGGCGCATGCCGGGGCGCACGCGGCTCGCTGCCAGATTGTGGTGGCGCCCGTCCTCGCCGATCACCGTGGCCGGCTCGCGCGACAGGGCGAGCAGGCGCTCGGCGGCGCGCCGGACATGGCCTTTGGCGCGGTGATCCAGAAAACGGCCGACCAGCAGGAAAAAGAGCAGGGTGACCGCGGAGTCGAAATAGGCATGCGGTGCGCCGTTCACGGTCTGCACCAGGCTCATGCCGGCCGCCAGCAGGATGGCAAGCGAGATCGGCACGTCCATGTTGATGCTGCGCCCGGCCAGCGCGGCAACGGCCGAGCGGAAGAACGGCCGCCCGGCATAGGCGATGGCGGGCAGGGCAATCAGCGCGGAGATCCAGTGAAACAGGTCGCGCGTCACCGGGTCCATGTCCTGGACGTCGCCCGACCAGACCGCGACCGAAAGCAGCATCACGTTGGCGGCGGCAAAGCCCGCCACGGCCATGGCGCGCAGCAGGTCGCGGCCGTGGCGCTCATGGCTGTCGATGGCGGCGTCCGGGTCGAAGGGCACCACGGTGAAGCCCAGGCGGGCGACCGTGGCCGCCAGGGCCCCGGCGCGTGCCGGCTCGCCGCGCCAGTGCACCACCAGGCGGCGGGTGGAGAGGTTCATGCGGGCATCGAGGACATCGTCCTCCGCGTTGAGCGCCTTTTCGATGCGCCGCACGCAGCCGCCGCAATGGGCGCCTTCCACCAGCAGATGGATCGAGGCGCTGCCGTCCGGCCCGGTGCCGACATAATCGGCAAACACCGCCTCGCCGGAATCACTGCTCTGCGCCGCGGCGTCGGCCAGCCCGCCGGGTGCCTGCAGCGCGGTATCGCTCATGGCGTCAGCACCACGCGCTTCTCGACGGCAAAGATGTCGTCGTCGCGGCTGGCATAGACGCGCACCTGCCACAGGCCGGTCGCCGGTGGCGTCACCTGCGCCTGCCACAGGCCGTTGCCGCGGGGTTCGAGCATGACCTCGAAGTCGTCGTCATCGTCGCTGGGCCGCACGAAGCGCGCGATCACCTGCGCGCCCGAGAGCGGCGCACCGTCGCGCGCGGCCAGGCTGACCTCGACCTCGAAGCGGCCGCCGCCCAGGGAGGCCGTCGCCAGTTCGGCGCTCCAGCCCGTCGCGGCCATGTCCTCTGCCATCTCCAGGGTCTGGTTGTAGGTCCGGCCGCGGTCGTAGTAGTCGGCGGTGGCGAGGCCGCCGAAGCTGCCGACGGCAATCCAGGCCATGGTGCCGTTGGCCACCAGCATCACGGCAAAACCCAGAACGAAGAGGCCGGGAATCCAGCGATCGTTGGTCATCAGCCAGGTGCGCGGGTTCATCATCAGGGTCCCCGGAAGACGGTTTCGTGGTGGGCGACGGCGCCGGTGTCGCGGTCGGTGAGGGTAAACTCGAAGGCGTGGCTTTCCTCGGCCTCGAGCTCGGGCGGCACGGTCAGGAAGACGTGATAGGTCGCGACCATGTTGGGCGCTGCCGTCAGCCGGGCGATGTTGTCGGCCATGGAGTCCTCCTGGCCCACCACGCTCATGGTGGCATAACCCAGGCCGTCGAACGACAGCTTGTAGACCTTCTCGTCGCGCGTCTTGTTGAGCACGCGGATGGTGTAGCCGTTGCGGATGCTGCCGTCCGACAGGGTGACGAAGACCGGATTGCGGTCGTGCAGCACATTGACCTCCACCGTCGAGCGCGACAGCAGACCCCAGGCCATGAGGCCGCAGATGAGCGAGAAGATCACGGCATAGACGATGGTCCTCGGGCGGATGAAGTGGAAGTGCAACGGCTTGCCGGTCGCCTGCAGGTCCTGGTTCCTCTGGCTGTCGTAGCCGACCAGGCCGCGCGGCAGGTCGAGGTTGTCCATGATGTTGTTGCAGGCGTCGATGCACAGGCCGCAGCCGATGCATTCCAGCTGCATGCCGTCGCGGATGTCGATGCCCATGGGGCAGACGGCGACGCAGGCGCGGCAGTCGACGCAGTGGCCGCGGTTTTCCCAGCTTTCACCCTTCTTGTGCTTGCCGCGGGGCTCGCCGCGCCATTCGCGATAGGTCACGGCCAGCGTGTCCTCGTCGTACATGGCGCTCTGGAAGCGCGGCCAGGGGCACATGTAGATGCACACCTGCTCGCGCGCCCAGCCGGCCAGCAGATAGGTCGTCGCGGTGAACAGGAAAAGGAAACCGTAGACCTTGATGCCCGCCGTGCCGTTCAGGATCGCGGGCACCACGGTCGGGGCATCGTTGAAGTACATGATCCAGGCGCCGCCGGTGAGGATGGCGATCACCACCCAGGCGGCGTGCTTGGCGGTCTTGCGCCACAGCTTGTCGAAGCTGAAGCCGGCCTTGTCGAGGCGGATGCGCTGGTTGCGGTCGCCCTCGATCAGCCGCTCGACCCACATGAAGAGGTCGGTCCAGACCGTCTGTGGGCAGGTATGGCCGCACCAGATGCGCCCGAACAGACTGGTGACGAAGAACATGCCCAGCGCGCCGAGCAGCAGCAGGCCGACCAGGAAATAGACCTCCTGGGGCCAGATCTCCAGCCACAGGAAATAGGCCCGCCGGTGGGGCATGTCGATCAGGAAGGCCTGGTCGGGGGCATTGGGCCCCCGGTCCCAGCGCAGCCACGGCGCGATGTAGTAGATGCCGAGCAGGACGATGAGCGTTGCCCATTTCAGCTTGCGAACCTGGCCCCATACCTTCTTGGGATAGACCTTTACCCTGCTTGCGTAGAGAGACTGCTCCTTGCGCGACTGGGCTTCCTGATCGGCATAAACGTCGGCCATGAACTTACTCTTTGTATCCCCCCAGGGTGGACACGTAGACCGTCAGCATCTTGATCGTGGTCTCGTCGAGACGGCCGCCCCAGGCCGGCATGACACCGTGTTTGGGATTGGTGACCTGGGCCTCGATGTCGGCCAGCGTGCCGCCATAGAGCCAGATGGCATCGTCGAGCGCGGGCGCGCCGAGCTCCTGCATGCCCTCGCCGTTTTCGCCGTGGCAGGAGGTGCAGTTCTCGGCAAAGATCTCCTGGCCGCGCGCGGCAGCAGCGGGATCGTCGGGCCGGCCCGAAAGCGAGAGGACATAGTTGGCGACCTCGCCGATCTGGACGCCGTTCAGGATGCCGTCGCGTCCGAAGGCCAGCATCTCCGAAAAGCGCGCGTCGGGGTCGTCGTTGTTGCGCACGCCGTGGACGATTGTCGTCTGAATGTCGGCCAGCGTGCCGCCCCACAGCCAGACGTCGTCGGCCAGCGAGGGATATCCCGGCGCGCCGGCGCCGCCCGCGCCATGGCAGGGCGCGCAGTTCTCGGCAAAGCTGGCCGCACCGCCCGCGGTGGCGAAGGCGAAGAGTTCGCCGTCGGCGCGGATCGCTGCGGCATCGCTGTCCTGGATGCCGGCAAGGAAGCTCGCCTGGCCCTCGCGCGCCTCGGCGACCTTCTCGGAAAGCGCCTGGCGCGTGGTCGGCAGGATGCCCTCGACGCCCGGGATCGGCGGCACGAAGAAGGCATAGATCACGCCGAACACGATGGTGGCGTAGAGCACGTAGAGCCACCAGCGCGGCAGCGGGTTGTTGAGTTCGGTCAGGCCGTCCCACTCGTGTCCGGTGGTCGCCACGCCGGTCAGTTCATCTTTCTTCGGGGTCGTCATGACTCAGCGCTCCTCGTCGTCGCGCAGGGGAAGATCGGCCATCTCGTTCATCTTCGTGCGGTTGCGGGGCAGATAGACCCAGACAATGATGCCGACGAACAGGAGGACCAGCCACACGACCCAGAGCTGGGCCGCGAACTGATAGATGTCGTGGAGGCTCATCGTGCCGCCTCCAGGTCCTCGACCGCCGTGTTGGTGAAGTCGACCATGCGGCCCAGCACCTGCAGATAGGCCACCAGGGCGTCCATCTCGGTCAGGTCGCGGGGATTGCCATCGAGCTGGGTCACCACGGCGCCGGGGTAGCGGGCGAGCAGGCCCTCGTGGTCGGCGTTCGGGTCGCCCTGGGCCAGCAGATCGGCCATGGCATTGGCCACCATCTCGTCGGTGTAGGGCACGCCCACCGCAACGTTGGTCTCGATGCGGGCAACGATGTCGTCGGTCTGCAGCGGCCGTTCGGCGAGGAAGGCGTAGGGCGGCATGATGGATTCAGGAACCACGGCGCGCGGGTCGATCAGGTGCGCGACGTGCCAGTCGTCGGAATACTTGCCGCCGACGCGGGCGAGATCGGGACCCGTGCGCTTGGAGCCCCACTGGAAGGGGTGGTCGTACATGCTCTCGGCCGCCAGGCTGTAGTGGCCGTAACGCTCGACCT
>CALLQH010000376.1 GCA_938014945.1 uncultured bacterium
GCTCACCTTCGTCATGATGGACGGTATCGGGGCGCTGGGCGCCCTGCTGGGCGGCCTTGCCGGCGACTTCGATCTCACCTGGGCCTTCGTGCTGGCGTCCGGCTTCGCCATCGTCTCGGCGACCATCGCCATCCTTTCGAGCCTGGCCTTCCCCGTCATTGCCCCGGAGAGCCGGACATGATCATCCCCTCGATCGACCTGATGGGCGGCCAGGCCGTCCAGCTCATCGGCGGCAAGGAACGCGCCATCGACGCGGGCGATCCCCGCCCCATTGCCGAGCGTTTCCGCCTGGCAGGCGAGATCGCCGTCATCGACCTCGACGCCGCCCTGGGCCAGGGCGACAACGCCGCCCTGATCGAGGACCTGGTGAAGATGGCGCCCTGCCGGGTGGGCGGCGGCATCCGCGATGTCGAGACAGCCATCCGCTGGCTCGACGCCGGCGCTTCCAAGGTGATCCTCGGCACCGCGGCCAAGCCCGAAATCCTGCGTGAACTGCCGCGCGAGCGCGTGATCGCCGCGCTCGATGCCGTGGAGGGCGAGGTCGTCACCCACGGCTGGACGACGAAGACCGGCGCCTCCATCGACGATCGCATGGCCGAGCTGGCGCCCTATGTCGGCGGTTTCCTCGTCACCTTCGTGGAGCGCGAGGGCCGCATGCAGGGCACCGACATGACGGCGACGCGCCGCCTGGTCGATGCCGCCTCCGGCGCAAAGCTGACGGTTGCCGGCGGCTTCACCACGCCTGAGGACATTGCGCTGGCCGACAAGGTGGGCGCCGACGCCCAGGTCGGCATGGCGCTCTACAGCGGCCGCCTGAACCTGGCCGATGCCATCGCCGCGCCGTTGAAGAGCGACCGCGCCGACGGCCTGTGGCCCACCGTGGTCTGCGACGAGCATGGCCGCGCCCTGGGCCTCGTCTATTCCGATCTCGAAAGCCTGCGCGTGGCCGTGGAGCGCCGCGTCGGCGCCTACCACAGCCGTTCGCGCGGCCTGTGGGTGAAGGGCGAGACCTCCGGGGCGACCCAGGAACTGCTGAAGATCGATCTCGACTGCGACCGTGACGCCCTGCGCTTCACCGTCGCCCAGGCCGGGGCCGGCTTCTGCCACCTCGACACCTGGACCTGCTGGGGCGAGGACCAGGGGCTGCCGGAACTCGCCCGCCTGACCGCGGCCCGGCGCGAGGACGCCCCACAGGGCTCCTACACGCGCCGCCTGTTCGACGAAGCGGGCCTGCTGGAGGCCAAGCTGGTCGAGGAGGCCGGCGAACTGGCCGAGGCGACGACACCCGAGGAGGTCGCCCACGAGGCCGCCGACGTCATCTACTTCGCCATGGTCGCCATGGCCCGCGCCGGTGTCCCGCTGCGCGACGTCGAGGCCGTTCTGGAGCGGCGCGGACGCAAGGTGACGCGCCGCAAGGGCGACGCCAAACCCGCGCGCTGAGGCGCTTTCCGGGAAAAATCACCCTCCGCCTGCACCTGCCTCTTGACCTTGGCGGGTTATTCTCTAAATCGGCTGTTAGCACTCGCCCCTTGTGAGTGCCAAGAACACCATTCGGGTACTCAGACACTCTAATCAGGAGACTGGAGCATGTCGTTTCGACCGCTTCACGACCGCGTTGTGGTTCGTCGCGTTGACAGCGAAGAGAAGACCGCAGGCGGAATCATCATCCCCGACACCGCCAAGGAAAAGCCGATGGAAGGCGAAGTCGTCGCCGTCGGTCCGGGCGGCCGGGACGAAAAGGGCAAGGTCACCCCGCTCGACGTCAAGGCAGGCGATCGCGTCCTGTTCGGCAAGTGGTCGGGCACGGAGATCAAGCTGGACGGCCAGGAGCTTCTGATCATGAAGGAAGCCGACATCATGGGCGTGATCGAGGGCAAGGCCCGGTCCGCCAAGAAATCCGCCTGAACGGAGGACCGCTAGATGGCAGCCAAGGAAGTCAAGTTTTCGGCCGACGCCCGCACGCGCATGCTGCGCGGCGTCAACATCCTGGCCGATGCGGTGAAGGTCACGCTGGGCCCCAAGGGCCGCACCGTGGTGCTGGACAAGTCGTTCGGCGCGCCCCGCATCACCAAGGACGGCGTTTCGGTGGCCAAGGAGATCGAGCTTGAGGACAAGTTCGAGAACATGGGCGCCCAGATGGTCCGCGAGGTCGCCTCGAAGACCAACGACAAGGCCGGTGACGGCACCACCACCGCGACCGTGCTGGCCCAGGCCATCGTCCGCGAGGGCGCCAAGGCCGTTGCCGCCGGCATGAACCCGATGGACCTGCGCCGCGGCGTCGACATGGCGGTCAACGCCGTTGTCGCCGATCTCGGCAAGCGCGCCCGCAAGATCAAGTCGTCCGAGGAAGTTGCTCAGGTCGGCACGATCTCGGCCAACGGCGACAAGGAAGTCGGCCGCATGATCGCCGAGGCGATGGAGAAGGTCGGCAACGAGGGTGTCATCACCGTCGAGGAGAACAAGGCCCGCGAGACCGAGCTCGACGTCGTCGAGGGCATGCAGTTCGACCGCGGCTACCTCTCGCCCTACTTCATCACCGACGCCGACAAGATGAAGACCGAGTACGACGATGCCGTCCTGCTCATCCACGAGAAGAAGCTCTCGAGCCTGCAGCCCATGCTGCCGATCCTCGAGGAAGTCGCCAAGTCCGGCCGTCCCCTGCTGATCATCGCCGAGGACGTCGAGGGCGAGGCCCTGGCCACGCTGGTCGTCAACCGCCTGCGCGGCGGCCTCAAGGTCGCGGCCGTCAAGGCCCCGGGCTTCGGCGACCGCCGCAAGGCCATGCTCGAGGACATCGCCATCCTGACGGGCGGCACGGTCATCTCCGAGGATCTGGGCATCAAGCTCGAGACCGTGAACCTCTCCATGCTCGGCAAGGCCAAGAAGGTCATCGTCGAGAAGGAGAACACCACGATCGTCGGCGGCGCCGGCAAGAAGGCCGACATCCAGGGCCGCTGCAACCAGATCCGCGCCCAGGCCGAGGCCACGACCTCCGAGTACGACCGCGAGAAGCTCCAGGAGCGCCTGGCCAAGCTCGCGGGCGGCATCGCGGTGATCAAGGTCGGCGGTTCGACCGAGGTCGAGGTGAAGGAACGCAAGGACCTCGTCGAGGACGCCATGAATGCGACCCGCGCGGCGGTCGAGGAAGGCATCGTGCCCGGCGGCGGCACCGCCCTGCTCTATGCCACCCGCGCGCTCGACAAGCTGAAGGCCGATGACGCCGATCAGCAGGTCGGCATCGAGATCATCCGCAAGGCGATCCAGGCCCCGTGCCGCCAGATCGCGCAGAACGCGGGTGTCGACGGCGCCGTCGTGGTCGGCAAGCTGCTCGAGCAGAAGAACGACGCCTGGGGCTTCGATGCCCAGGCCGAGGACTACAAGGACCTGATCAAGGCCGGCATCATCGACCCGGCCAAGGTCGTGCGCACCGCGCTGCAGGACGCAGCTTCGGTCGCCGGCCTGCTGATCACGACCGAGGCCATGATCGCCGAGAAGCCCAAGAAGGAAGCTGCTCCTTCGGCCGGCATGCCCGGCGGCATGGACGACATGGACTTCTGATCCGCAGCGATCAGAGCCTTCCCAGGGGCCGCGGTGGCAACACCGCGGCCCTTTGTTTTTCCCCCGCCTGTCGAACAACTTCACCTATTCCGTCGCGCGCCCCTTGATCCCGCCGCGCGCGGGCGCTTAACTCGCCCGCCAGCACCCAGGGAATCACGCCATGTACAAGATCGACCCCGCCAAGACCGAGCTCGCCCGGGAATTCAAGGAGAAGCCCTTCGGCCCGCACAGCGCGGAGCTGCAGAAGGTGCTCAACGTCATGCGCTGGGAGCCGGTCGAGGGCAAGTACGTGCTGGTCAACACGGTGCCCCACAAGGAGTGGTGCCTGGCCCAGCTTCCCGGCAAGCGGGGCATTCCGGTGAAGCTCCACGAGGACGTCAAGTTCACCGACCTCGGCGAGGCCGAGTGGTACATCTTCAAGATGCGCTGGAAGAAGCACACCGGTCAGGACCTGGCGCTCGACTGAGCGCGGTCCGGGACCCCGTCCGGTGACCGCCGGCTTCGACTACAAACGCCGGGTGCTGGCCTACGCCGACCGCATCAGCGTGCGGCCGGGCGACAAGGTCGCGTTCAAGGTGAGCCTCGAGGACCACGAGGCGTTCGACTTCAAGGTCGTGCGCGTGGTCAACGGCGTCGAGACGCCCACAGGCGCACCCTACAGGGAAGTCGAGATCGAGACCGCCGCCGACGGCAGTTACCCCGGCGGCTTCCAGCGGGTCGACGCGGGCTCCTATGCCGCGGTGCCGGGCAGCCCGGCGCTGGACCGGCTCTCCAGTTTCACCTTCCAGTGTTACCTG
>CALLQH010000377.1 GCA_938014945.1 uncultured bacterium
ATGGGTGATTTTGAACGCAATACTATTTGGACTGATTTCAGTACGAAATGCATGTTTGATAGCTGAGTTTCGAGTCTCCCTGGATCAATTCCTCGAACTTGTGTGTGTCCGGGCACACAGGTTCGTGGCGTTCCGACCGCGTGCGGAAGTGGGAGATATATGTCATGGATTATTTATCCAATATGGCCGACATCGCTCAGATCATCGAGATGATCTTTGCCATTCTGTCTTTTATCGTGATCTGCCGATAGAATTGAACCGTCGGATACACCCTCTCTTGAATCTTGATTCAAGAGAGGGTGTATCAGTCACTCGCCATCCCGTTCACTAATGAAACAATTGCGCGTCCACGTTTCCGCACTTTCCACCCAGGACCCGACGTTCTGGGTGACGAAGGAGCGCGTGGCCGCGGCATGCAAGCGGCACAAGGCCCTGGCAAGGAGTGTCGCCTTCGACTGGAGCTGGGATCACGACCGCTTTGCCGAGGGCATCGCGGAGGCCGACATCATGATCGGCTGGCGCTTCCCGCGCCCTGAGCTGCAGGCCATGGCGCCCAGGCTGAAATGGATCCAGCTCACCGGCGCGGGCACCGAGCACCTGCAGCCCTTCGACTGGGTCTGGAAGGGCCTCGACCTCACCAACAACAGCGGCGTCCACGCGCCCAAGGCCGCCGAATTCGCCGGCGCGGCCGTGCTCGCCATGGCCCACGGCCTGCCCTTCTTCGCGACCCAGCAGCGCCAGCGCCAGTGGACCAAGAAGTTCACCACCCGCATCGAGGGCGGCACCGCCGTGGTCGTCGGCCTGGGCGGCATGGGCGGGGCGACCGCGCGCTGGCTGAAGCAGAAGCTGGGCATGACCGTCATTGGTGTCACCCGCTCGGGCAAGCCGCACCGTCATGCCGACAGGGTGGTGACGGCAAAGCGCATCGACAGCGTCCTGCCCAAGGCCGATGTCGTGCTGATCATGGCGCCGCTCACCGCCGAAACCGAAAACCTCTTCGACCGGGCGCGCCTGGAGAAGATGAAACCCGGCGCCAGCCTGCTCAACATGGGCCGCGCCCGCATCGTCGACTACACCGCGCTCGCCGACCTGCTGGAAAGCGGCCACCTGGCGGGCGCCATCCTCGACGTCTTCGATCCCGAGCCGCTGCCGCGCTCCTCCTTCCTGTGGAAGGTGCCGAATCTCATCATGGTGCCGCACTGCTCGTCCGACGATATCGATCTCTACATCCCCGACACGCTCGACTTCTTCTTTGCCAATCTGGAGCGCCTGCTCGACGGCAAGACGCTGAAGAACCGCATCGACACCGCGCGCCAGTACTGAAGGAACCACGGCCATGCTGCTGACCGGCAAGGACTACATCGAAAGCATCCGCGACGGCCGCGAGGTCTGGATCGACGGCGAGCGCGTCAAGGACGTGCCGAACCACGCCGCCTTCAAGCCGATGGTCGATGTGCGCGCGCGCATCTACGACATGGCGCACGAGGACAGGTACCGCGACACCATGACGGTCGAGGCCCCCGACGGCGAACGCTGCTCGGTCTCCTGGCAGCCGCCGCGTTCCAAGGCGGACCTGCGCGCCAAGCGCGCCTGGGTCGATGCGGTGATGGAGGACATCGAGGGCGTCGCCTTCCGTCTGGGCGACGAGACCATCGGCGCGGTCTGGTCCCTGCTCGACGGCAAGGACGTGCTCGACACCGTCACCAGCGACTACACCGCCAACATCGAACGCCATGTCGACCGCGCCTTCCGCGGCGACTGGTTCACCGTCTCTGCCAACACCGACCCCAAGGGCGACCGCAGCCTGCCGCCCCAGCAGCAGGACCCGGACATGCTGCTCCATGCGGTGAAGGAAACCGACGCCGGCATCGTGGTGCGCGGCGCCAAGTACGAAACCGCGGCGGCCTATGCCCACCAGGCCTTCGTCAAGCCGACCATCGCCAACTGGGGCGATGCGGCGATGTCGGACTATGCCCTGGGCTTCATGTGCCCCATGGGGGCCAAGGGGCTGAAGCACATCTGCCGCTCCACCCTGGCGCGCGGCAAGTCGAACGCCGACTATCCCAGCGCCACCCGCTTCGACGAGATCGACACCCTGCTCGTGTTCGACGATGTGCTGATCCCCTGGGAAGACGTGTTCTTCTACCAGCACACGAAGTCGGCGGCCTTCATCCGCTCCATGCTGCACCGCTACAGCGCCCTGCCCTTCGTCGTGCGCATCCTGCACATCGCCGACCTGCTGATCGGTGCGGCGAAGTTCAATGCCGAGCAGACCGGCCTCGACAAGCAGCCGGCCGTGCGCGAGAAGCTCGCCGAACTGGCGGCGTGGCGCGAGGGCATCCAGGCCCACATCGTCGCCTCCATCGAGATGGCCCAGGAAAGCCCGGCGGGCCTGATGATGCCCAACCAGTCGATGATCTACGCCGGGCGCATCCACGCCTGCACCGGCCTGCCCAAGGCCATGCATCTCGCGCGCGAGCTGACCGGCGGGCAGATATGCATCACGCCGGATGCCGCCACCTTCGAGGGTGTCGAGACCTCGCCCTGGATGGACAAGTTCTACACGGTCAACGACCGCTGGATCGCCGAGGACCGGCGCAAGCTGCTCGCCTACGCCCGCGATCTGGTCAATTCCGACCACGCCGGCCACCGGCTGACCTTCGCCCTCTTTGCCCAGTCGCCGCCGTTCGCCCACCTCAACGCCGAATACATGACCTTCGATTTCGAAGGCCCCAAGCGCAAGGTCAAGGCCGCCGCGGGGCTCTCCGACCGGGTGCTGGGCAACAAGCCCTGAGCCATATTCCTTGTCATGGTCCGGCTTGACCGGACCATCCATGCTGTGAGGGATCACTGCCGATGACGACCCACGAACGCCTGCGCAAGTTCGAGACGAACCAGTGGTACAAGGGCACGCAGCAGCTCAACTCGCAGCTCTGCATGGTCGTGAAGTCGGGCGACTACCTGGCGATCCGCGGCCAGACCGGCCACGACCTGAAGGGCGACTTCCACGGCATGGGCGACCCGGCCGAGCAGACCGAGCAGGCCTTCCGCAACCTCGCCGTCCTCATGGAGGAGGCCGGCGCGGTCAAGGAGGACATCTGCAAGATCAAGGTCTGGGTCACCGACCGCGCCCACCTGGAGCCGGTCATGCGCGTCATCGGCAAGCACATGAAGGGCATCCCGGTGACGACCAGCGAGGTCATCATCAACGGCCTTGCCCGCGCCCACATGGACATGGAAATCGACGTCTATGCGGTCATCGACCGCGACGTGCCGCGCTGAGTCGACCTACCAGAAGGTCGACAGGCTGAGGATGAAGCTGTCGGAATCCGATCCCGTGGCGGTCTGCGCCCGGGTCCCGATGTAACCCAGCTTCAGGCCCAGACGCTGCATCACGGGATATCCGGCGCTGATGCCGAAGAACAGGCTGTCCTTGGGATCGTCCTTGCCCACGTCGTTGACGGTCACCTCGCCGCCCATGCTGCCTGCGGCACCAGCCGACAGCCAGAACCGGTCCGGGAACGTGTAGGTGACGTGCCCCTGCAGCGAGTAGATCGGCTCCTGTTCGAACGATCCGCCCCCGAAGAAGTCGTTGTTGTCGGTGAAGATGGCGGCCATGGCCGTGGACTCGAATGCCCACGGCCCGAGATTCTGGACCATGCCGATCTGCGGCCGGAACGTGTAGCGGTTGCTGCCGATGTTGAGCAGCTTGTCGCTGAAGTACTCCCCCGTGGGCAGGTCGACCGCCAGACCAAGACCGACAATCGTCTCGTCCCTGGCGGCGGCCCGGTAGGCTGCGTACTCGGCGCCTTCCAGCGGCGGTGCGCCCAGGACCAGCAGCGAAAAACGGGCCGTGGTGTCGCCCCAGCCTTCACGGTCGACCTCAGCCGGCGCACCCGCCAGGGTGCCGGTCCACGTCGCCTGCTTCCATGGCTGGCGCAGGTCGATGCGCGCCGAATGCCCGAACAGGGCAAAGCTGCGCTGGTAGGCCGCCATGTAGGTCTTCATCTCCATGGTGGCGTCCGCGATCTGCAGCGCCGGGTCGAAATTGATGTCGGCACCGGTGTCGACATAGGCCATCGAGGCAAAGTTGGTGTCGTCGGGCAGGTGGCTCCAGAGGCGCACCTCCAGCTCCTGGGCCAGGGACGGCCGGACGATGGCGCAGCAGGCCAGCACAACGGCGAGCCAGAGCACAGGCGCCCCGGCCGGCTTGCGCGACCGCTCGTTCGTCATGCTGCCCCCCGGCACACCGATCCCATGCGGCCAGTATCGCAGAGGCGCCCAGCCTCGTCTGTGCCGATTCGCGGGGGTTTCGACTGCCTACAGCGCCGCCACACCCGCCATCATCTTGACCATGGCGCCCTGGAAGTCGGCGTCGTAGGCGTCCTTGTTCTCCAGCACCGAGAAATAGACGACCGCCGTTCCGGTATCGGGGTTGGCCAGCATGAACTGGCCGCCGTAGCCGCCGTGACCGAGCCAGGTGCCGTCGGTCATGGTCTGGTTGGAGTAGGCCATCCAGTCGCGCGGCTTGGGCATGGGCGGGCCGGGGTTCTTGCGGGTTGCCTTGATAAAGTCCTTGTCGCCAACGCGGCGGCCGTCGATGCCCTTGCCCTTGCGCGCAAAGAGCAGGCCGTAGCGGGCGAGGTCGCGGGCGGTCATGACGCCGCCGCCGTCGATCAGCGGCACGCCGTCGCGGTCGCAGGTGATGTGGAAGGTGCCCGCGATTCCCGCGGCCTCCATGATCTCGATCAGCCAGTGGCGCAGGGGCTTGCCGGAGACCCGCTCGATGATCCAGCCCAGCGCATCCGAATTCGTCGACTTGTAGAGCGCGTGGCCGGTGCGGTTCTTCACGTCGCTGCCGGTGACGCCGCAGACGAAGCTGCGGATGGTCTCGGCCGTATCGCCCTCTTCCGGCAGGCGCCAGCCCATGGCGAGCTCCATGCCGTAGCTTCCGGCGTGGGGGTCGGCGTAGTCCTCGGAGAAGTCGTTGGCGACGTTCATGTCGGCCATGGCCTTCACCGTCGCCTCGGCGTAACCGGTGCCGATCTCCGGCAGATAGGTCTTCACCCGGTCATCGAGGTTGACGAGGCCGTCGGCCACCACGCGACCCAGCATCAGGTTGAGCGTCGTCTTGGTGATCGACTGGATGGAGTGGACGCAATCGGGCCCGAAGTCCGGCGCGTAGCGCTCGTAGAGGATGCGGTCGCCGTTGACGACGACGAAGCCGGAGAAATGGGGCATGGCCAGCAGGCGCGCGACATCGGGTCGCTCGCCGATCGTCCAGTCGATCTCCTTCCTCAGCGGCAGCACGCGCGGCGCGCGGAAGGAGAGGCCGTAACGTGCGATGGTGTGGAGATTGTGGAAGCCGTGGCGGCGGTGGTCCGGCAGGTTCCAGCGCGCCTTGTTGTCGGCAAGCGTCACGAGGTCGGGGTTGGCGATGCCTTGGATCATGGCGCGGGTCTTCCTGAAGCAATGAGCCGGGATCACAGCACGAAGCCATCGCCCGCGAAACATACGACCGTCACACCGGCGCGCGCTGTCGCATTCACGCCACAGGCAGGCTCGACACGACGGCGCCTTCGCGGCACCGTGCGCGCCGGCAACGGGAGGACGGCATGAGCGGCTGGATCGAAACCTATCGCGGCATGGTCACCGCCTGGCACTGCGACCATCAGGGCCACATGAACACGGTGCAGTACTACGGCATGTTCGACCAGGCAGGCTGGCACATGATCCAGCGTTCGGGCGTGCGTCGCGAGCGGCTGGAGGCCGAACACACCGGCTTCGTCGATGTCCATGTCGAGCTCGACTTCATCGGCGAAATGATGGTCAACGACCCCGTTCTGATCGAAAGCGCGGTCGCCAAGATCGGCAACACCTCGTTCACCTATGTCTCGCGCATGACCAATGCGGCAACCGGCGAGGTCGTCTCCAAGGCGCGCACGATCACGGTCTGCTTCGACCTCGAGAAGCGTGAGAAGAAGGCGATCCCCGAGGACATCCGGGCCGGGCTCGAAAGCCTGCTGGTCGAGGACGCCTGAACCGGTTCAGTGGAGCTTCAGGCGCGGGCGCACGATACGGTTGACGTGGCCGACGACGATCAGCGCCAGGCCCTTGATCCAGCCATGGATGCCGATGAGGTGCATCCGGTAGAGCGACATGTAGGCGATGCGGGCCAGCCGCCCCTCGATCGCCATGCGCCCGCCGATCAGATTGCCCATCAGGCTGCCGACCGTTGAGAAGCGGCTGAGCGAAACCAGAGAACCACGGTCGCGATAGACGAAGCCCCTGAGCGGCCTGTCGGCCATCTGGGCGATCAGGTTGTGGAGCACGGTGTCGGCCATCTGGTGCGCGGCCTGGGCGCGCGGCGGCACGGGGCGCTCCTCCCCTTCCGGAACGAAGCAGCAGCAGTCGCCGATGGCGTAGATGCGCGGATCGTTGGTGGTCTGCAGGGTGGGGCCGACGACCAGGCGCCCGACGCGGTCCCGCTCCAGTCCCTCGAGGCCCGCAAGGCAGTCGGGCGCACGCACGCCGGCGGCCCAGACGCCGAGATCGGTGGGAAACTCCCGCCCGTCGCTGGTGCGCACCAGGTTCTTCTCGAAGGCCGAGACCTGGGTGGCGGTCAGCACCTCGACGCCCAGCGCCTCCAGCTCCTCGCGCGCGGCGTCCGACAGCTCCTCGGGCAGGGCGGGCAGGATGCGCGGGCCGGCCTCGATCAGCGTGATCGACATGCTGGCCTCGTCGAAGGTCTCCAGGCCGTAGTCGCGCAGGGCCGCGGCGGCATTGCACAGCTCGGCGGCCAGTTCGACGCCCGTCGCGCCGCCGCCGACGATGGTGATGCGCACCCGCCCGTCGTCGCGCTTGTCGGCGCCCTGATGGGAGGCACGCAGGCAGGCGTGCAGCAGCTTCATGCGAAAACGGTCGGCCTGGTCGCGGTCCTCCAGGAAGAGGGCATGTTCACGCACGCCGGGGATGCCGAAGTCGTTGGCGACGCTGCCCACGGCCATGACCAGATAGTCGTAGCGGATGCGATGGCGCGCGATGATCTCCTGGCCCTCGTCATCGACCATGGGCGCGGTGACGACATGGCGGCTCTCCCGGTCGAGCCCCTCGAAGGCGCCCAGAAAGAAGCGATAGCCCCAGCGCTTGCCGTGACCGCCGTAGCCGACCTCGTCCATGTTGGCGTCCAGCGAGCCGGTCGCCACCTCATGCAGCAGCGGCTTCCAGACGTGGGTGCGGTTGCGCTCGATCAGGATGATGTCGTGGCGCGAACGCCCGAAACGCGCGCCCAGGCGGCGGACCAGCTCCAGCCCGCCCGCACCGCCGCCGACCACGACAATCTGCGTCTTTTTCCCGCTCAGGGGCATCCACGCCTCCGTTCCGGCCACAAAGCCGTCAGGCGGCACCGTGCCGCACGAACGGGATCAATAGGGGCAAGAACACGCCAACACCACAACCAACAACAGGGCGCCGCGATCCGGCGCGGCAGCAGTTAGAAGAGCTGGTCGAGCGGTACGGAGTAGTTGAGCGTCAGGTTCTCGGTGCCGGGATTGTTGTCGTAGATGCCGGCATTGGAGAGGTGGCTGAGTTCGATGCCCAGGCGCGAGCGGTCGTCGAAGCGCCAGGCAAGGGCGATGGCGGAGCGGAATTCCAGCACGCCGCCCAGATCCTTGCCGTTGCCGTCGCCATAGGCGCCGACCGAGAAGCTGGGGCGCAGCACGACGCGGCGCCCGAGGAACACATCGATGTAGAGACCGCCGTAGCCATAGACACTGCCCTCGGCCGTGACGAAGCCGCCGACCATGGGGGCGATGTAGAACTTCTTGAAGTCGGAGCGGTATTCCACTCCCAGCATGGCGGTGGTTTCGGTGTCGTTGACATCGAAGGCGCCAGCCTGGAAGGACAGGAAATCCGGATCGTCTTCGGCAACCGCAGGAGCCGAGGCCAGAGCAACGGCAAATGCCGCCAGGCAGAGGATTTTCTTCACGGTAGCGACCCCTTGTCAGCGTGGGAGACATCGTAGTCGGCAAGCCGCTGGCGTCAATCCGAACCGACCGGCCCATGCAGGCGATTTCCGCGCCCCGTGAACTGGCCTAACCTGCAGCCATGCTTCTGCCCGCCCTGATTGTGACCGCCCTGCTTACCGCCATGCCGCTGAACACCTTCCTGGACACCGGGGAACTGGACGACGGCGGCAACGCCACCGTCACGGGCGTCATCGACGGCGACACGGTGATGCTCGACAGCGGCCGGGAAGTCCGCCTGGTCGGCATCATGGCGCCCAAGCTTTCCCTGGGGCGCGACTGGATCGCCGATCAGCCCCTATCGCAGGAGGCGAGCGCGGCGCTTTCCGCCCTGGTCCTGGGCAAGAGCGTCACCCTGGCCTACGGCGGCACACGGCGGGACCGCCATGGCAGGGTTCTCGCCCACCTCTTCCTCGAGGACGGCACCTGGGTGCAGGGCTGGATGCTGGAACAGGGCCTGGCCCGGGTCTACAGCTTTGCCGACAACCGCGCCGCGGTGCCCGCCATGCTGGCGCTGGAGGGCGCGGCGCGCGAGGCCGGGCGCGGCATCTGGTCAGAGCCCTTCTATGCCGTGCGCGACGCCGCGAACCCCGCCGGTGTGCCGCTCGACAGCTTCGAACTGGTCGAGGGCGTGGTTCTCGACGCCGCCGTGGTCAACCGGCGTGTCTTCCTCAACTTCGGCCAGGACTGGGCGAGCGACGTCACCGCCACGATTTCGCCCGCAGATCGCGGCATATTCCGTGCAACGTCCCTGGACCCGCTGG
>CALLQH010000378.1 GCA_938014945.1 uncultured bacterium
CTGAGCCTCGGCCGGATTCCCTAAGTGGTTGATTGCGCATGAATTACAAGGGGGCGTTCGTCGCGTTGACAACGGCTCCGGCCATCCAGCAAGTTAGCTCCCGAAGCGTCCCGGCCGCCCTGGCCGGCACGAATCGAGAGAATCGGCTGCGAACCCATCGCGCCCCATCCGTGACCGTTGACGAGGAACCCTGCATGGCCCGGCGCCGCCCTGCCTATCTTACCCTTGGCGTTGCCGCAGGCAGCGTTGTTGCCCTTCTTGCCCTTGGCGGCGGAGCGGCCCATGTCGCCGCCGAAACCCTGGACGATGGCGTAGCCGGCCAGACGGTCAGCGCGCCCGAAGCCTGGATCGGCGACAACCAGACGGTCGCCACCCTCAAGGTGGGCAGCGGCGATACCCTTCTTGCCATGCTGGTCGATGCCGGCAGCGCCGAGCCCGACGCCGGGCGCGCCGTGGCCGCGATCGCCGACTACTTCAATCCGCGGCGCCTGCAGATCGGCCAGGTGGTGACCGCCGTCTTTGCCGACGGCCAGGACAGCACCAGCCAGCTCACCGCCGTGAGCCTGAGCCTGGGCGAGGCCGACTATGTGGTCGCCAGCCGCACGCTCGAGGGCGCGTTCGTCGCGCACCGCAGCGACCAGCCCCTGGATGCGGCGCTGACCGCACCGGTCGAGCGGGAGATCACGGGCGGCACCACGGCGCTGATCCGCGAGACCCAGGTGCGCCGCGGCGACACCCTGATGCGTCTGGTGGTGAGCGAAGGCGTCGGCCGGATCGAGGCCGACCGGGCGATTCGCGCTCTGAGCCGCCTGTTCGATCCGCAGAACCTGCAGATCGGCCAGGCGCTGCAGATCATTGTGTCGCCGGGCGCATCACCGACCCTGCTGGCCCTGGGCCTGAATACGGGCGAGGACCGTTATGTCGTGGCCGAGCGCACGGAGTCCGGCGACTATGTCGCCCGCCGCAGCGACGTGCCCGCCGCAGCGCAGGTGGTGGGCCCCGCGGAAACCACCGAAGGCGTTGCGCCGGTGCTGGCGGCCCTGGGCAGCCACGGCGCCGAGGTCGAGCGGCTGACGATCAGCCGTGGCGACACGCTGATGGATCTTATCGTCGAAGCCGGCGCCACCATCACGGACGCCTATGAGGCCGCCCGCACCCTGGGGCGCCATTTCGACCCCCGCCGCCTGCAGATCGGCCAGACCCTTTATGTGGTGCGCACACCCGGCCCCGCCGGCTCCGGCCTTGATGTGCTGGGCCTCGTGGTCCTGGACGCCGGCGACGACGGCCTCGTGGCCGTGGCGCGCGACCCGGAAAGCGGCAGCTTCGTCGGCCAGCGCATCGCCAACCTCGAAGACCTTGCCGTGCTCGCCCCGTTCAGCGACACCACCGCGCCCGAACAGGAGGATCGTGAAGCTCTGTCGGACTTCTCCTCCGACATGCGCGTCGAGCTGGTAACCGCCGCCTCCGGCGACACCCTGACCTCCATGCTGACCCGCGCGGGCGCCAGCCGGAACGAGGCAGAGCGGGTGGTCCGGGCGATTCGCCCCACCTATGACCCCCGGCGCCTGCAGATCGGCCAGGCGGTGCGCGCCGTGTTCGAGGCCGACGCACTGGTCGCCGTTTCCATCAAGCTCAAGGACGATCTCTTCGTGCAGGCCGACCTCCAGGGCAACGAGTTCGTCGCTCAGCGCACGACGACCCCGCTCAATCCCAGCTTCGTGCGTCCCGTCGCCATCGACCCCGAACCCGAGATCGCCGAGGAAGAAGTCCCCGCGGCGACCGCCGTGCAGGAAGAGGAGGCCGTTGCGGATCCGGACTTCGAATCCCAGGAAGAGATCGTTGTCGATATGGCGCCTGCGGCGCCGGAGGCCGAGTCGCCGGGGGAACTGCCGCCGCCGGTGAGCCCTCTGGAGGCCGAAATCGGCCTCTCGCCCGAGGCAGAACAGGTGTGGTTCGAACTCCAGGACGGCGAAACCGTGGGCGGTATGCTGCGGACGCTGACCAACAACGGCAAGGAGATCTCCAACGTCGTCGCCACGGTCGAATCGGAATACGACCAGGCGGACCTGCATGCCGGACAGCAACTGGTTGTCATCATCGACGAGGATGGCGCAGGCACCCACATCGTGGCGCTGACCCTGGAACTGGCACCCGGCGAGACCCTTGCCGTGGTGCGCCAGCACGACGGTGGCTATGCCCTGCGCCATGCCTCCAACCATGTCGACCTTTCCGACTTCGTCCTGCTGGAACCCGATCAGGGCGTGGTCGCCAACCTGCCCCTGTGGCCGCGTACGCCGGCCGAGATCACGGCGAGCGCTACCGCCGTGCAGACGGCCGAGTTGGAAATCGCCGCCGGCGGCACCCTGATGAACGCCCTGCTCAATCTGGGCATCGACACGGTGCAGGCCGACGCCTCGATCGACGTCCTGCGCGATGTCTTCAACCCGCGCAGCATCCGCGCGGGCCAGCTGATCGACGTCACCTACAGCGGCACCGACCTGCTGGGCATGGATTTCTCGCCGCGCGCGGGTGAACGCGTCGAGGTCATCCTCGGCGATGACGGCTATGTCGCCCGCGAGGTGGTGCTGCCGACCGAACGTTCGCTGGAGGCCATGGAAGGCACGATCCGCACCAGCCTCTATCAGGCCGCCGAAGAGGCCGGCGTGCCGCTGGCCGTGCTCGCCGACCTGATCCGCGCCTACAGCTTCGACGTCGACTTCCAGCGCGAGATTCGCGTCGGCGACAGCTTCGAGGTGCTTTACGAGGTCTTCCGCGACGAGAGCGGCAACGTGGTGCGCTACGGCGCGCCGCTCTTTGCCGTGCTCAACGTCTCGGGCGTGACGCTGCCGATCTACAGCTACACGCCCTCCAGCGGCTTCACCGATTACTTCAACGACAAGGGCGAGAGCGTGCGCAAGGCGCTGCTGCGCACGCCGGTCGACGGCGCCAAGATCACCTCGGGCTTCGGCATGCGCGACCATCCCCTGCTCGGCTACTCGCGCATGCACAAGGGCGTCGACTTCGGCGCCCCGACGGGCACTCCGATCCTGGCGGCCGGTGACGGCACCATCGAGTTCCTGGGCGTCAACAGCGGCTACGGCAACTACATCCGCATCCGCCACAACAGCACCTACAAGAGCGCCTATGCCCACATGAACCGCTTTGCCAGCGGCCTCTCGGTGGGCAGCCGGGTGCGCCAGGGCCAGGTCATCGGTTATGTCGGCGCCACCGGCCTGGCGACCGGCCCGCACCTGCACTACGAGGTCCTGGTCAACAACGAGCAGATCAATCCGCTCGACATCAA
>CALLQH010000379.1 GCA_938014945.1 uncultured bacterium
GGTCGATGTACATGGGTCGAGCCTACCGCCGGTTGCGGACCATTGCGAACCGTTCTTAACCTGACGCGGGCATGTTTTTCGGGACAGAATGCGCGCCCTAGGGAACACGGGAGACGACATGGGCAGGCTTGCGGGCAAGACGGCGCTGGTGACGGGCGCGGCATCGGGGATCGGGCTGAAGACGACGCAGCGTTTCGTCGAGGAAGGCGCGCGCGTCGCCATGACCGACTGGAACAGCGAGGTCCTGCGCGAGGCCGCCGCCCAGTTCGGCGACGAGGTCATCACGATCACCCACGACGTCACCGACGAGGACGCCTGGATCGCCGCCGTGGCCCAGACCGTGGAGAAGCTGGGGTCCCTGTCGATCCTGCTCAACAGCGCCGGCACTGGGCGGGCGACCAACGTGGAGGAGACCACGCTGGAGGACTGGCGCCGCGTCATGTCGGTCAACGCCGACGGCACCTTCCTTGGCTGCAAGCACGGCGTGCTCGCCATGAAACAGACCGGCGGCGGCGCCATCGTCAACATCAGCTCCGCCTCGGGCCTGGTCGGCGGCCACAACATGGCGGCCTACAACGCCAGCAAGGGCGCGGTCCGCCTGCTCACCAAATCCGTGGCGCTGCACTGCGCGCGCAAGAACTACGGCATCACCTGCAACAGCGTGCACCCGGCCTTCATCATGACGCCCATGGTCGAGGGGCTGATCGCGCGCGGCAAGGACCCGGCTGCGACCCAGGCCAAGCTCGAGGCGCAGATTCCCATCGGCCGCCTGGGCGAGGCCGGCGAGGTGGCCGACATGATCGTCTATCTCTCCAGCGACGAGGCCCGCTTCGTCACCGGCGCCGAGTTCGTCATCGACGGCGGCCTGACGGCGGGGTGAGGTTCTAGGTGCGGTAGCTCGTGCCCCGCTCCCGTTCGAGCTGCTTCAGCAGGCTCGGCCATTCCATGCCGATGCGGGCATGGCCGTTGCGGCCGAAGATCTTGATGCCCTGCTCGATGGTCTTCTTCTGCACCTCCTCGCTGGGATAGTGCAGCGGCACGCCGCCGGCCAGACCGTCGACCTGGTACTGACAGGCCGATTCCAGGCGGTGCATCCAGACGAAGGCGGCGCCGATGCTGTCGCCGCAGGTCATCAGGCCGTGGTTGCGCAGGATCAGGATGTTCTTGGTCCCCAGGCTCGCGATCATGCGTTCCTGCTCGCTGGTGTCGAGCACGACGCCCTCGTATTCGTGGTAGGCGGTCCAGCCCAGGATGATGAGCGCCTTCTGGTTCAGCGGCAGCAGGCCGCCTTCCTGCATCGCCACGGCGTTGCCCGCGCGGGTATGGGTGTGCATCACACACTGCACGTCAGGGCGCGCCCGGTGAATGCAGGAATGGATGATGAAACCGGCGGGGTTGAAGGGGTAATCGGTCTTGCTCAGGACGTTGCCCTCCTGATCGACCTTGATCAGGTTGGAGGCCGTCACCTGGTCGAACAGGACGCCGTAGGGATTGATCAGGAAATGCTCGGTGCCGGGGATGCGCGCGGAGGTGTGGGTGCCCGAAAGATCGGACCAGCCGTAAAGATCGACGAGCTGGTAGGCGGCCGCCAGATCGCAGCGGGTCTGCCATTCGGTCTCGGTCATGCCGTCGGGCACCAGGCCCAGTTCTGCGCGCGCGGTCGCCATGGTTTCCTCCATCTTGCTTTGGCCCAGCATAGCAGGGCATCGCGGCAGGTGAAGCGCCGCAGGCGGGCGGCGTTGCGGTCCAGACCCGTTGACTAAAGAAAGTATTTGCTTTCTATTTAGACCCTGCACAGGGGGACCCATGACGACAAGCGCGACAACCGGCACCGGCTGGCTGGACCTGTTCCGCGACGGCCGGGCGCCGATCACCATCGCGCTGACCCTGGGCATCTGGCTGCATGCCGCCGACAGCCTGCTGGTCGTCACCACCCTGCCCAGTGCCGTCGCCGAAATCGGCGGCGAGGCATGGGTGAGCTGGGCCTACACCCTCTACATGCTGGCCTCGATCCTGGTCGGCGCCTCCACCGGCCTGCTGGCGCTGACGCTGGGCCTGCGCACCGCCTTTGCCACGGCGGGGGCCTTTTTCGCCCTGGGCTGCGCCATATCGGCGCTGGCGCCCGACATGGGCATCATGCTGGTCGGGCGTTTCGTGCAGGGCATGGGCGGCGGCGGCCAGGTGGCGCTGGTCTTCGTCGCGCTCGACCGTCTGTTCCCCAATGCCATGATGCCCAAGCTGGTGGCGCTGACCTCGGCGGTGTGGAGCATGTCGGCGTTCTGCGGCCCGCTGGTCGGCGGCCTGTTCGCCAACTACGGCATGTGGCGCGGCGCCTACTGGGCCTTCGCGCTGCAGGCGGCGGTGTTCATCGTGCTGGTGCTTTATGCCGTGCCGGGCGGGCCCCGAGCGCGCGGCGTCGACGGCGCCAGCCGTCCGCCCTTCCTGCGCCTTGCCCTGCTCGCGGGCGGCGTGCTGCTGGTCTCGGCGGCCGCGGCCCACCCCGATCCCCTGCTCGCCCCGGCGATGGTCCTGGGTGCGGGCGTGCTGCTCGCCCTGTTCCTGGCGCGCGACCGCGTCCGGCGCGGCAACGCCCTGCTGCCGCCCGGCCCCTTCAGCCCGCGCACCGCCTATGGCGCGGGGCTGCTGCTGGCGCTGACCCTGGCGGCGGCGACGACCTCGCTTTTCACCTACGGCCCCTTCTTTCTGGAGCAGCTCTTCGGCCTGACGCCGCTGATGACCGGCTACCTGATCGCCGTCGAGTCGGTCGCATGGGGTGTCTGCGCCGTCGCCATCGCCAATGCCGGCCCCGCCGCCGAGCGCTGGCTGATCCGCACCGGCCCGATCATCGTCACCCTGGGCATCGCCGGCATGGCCGTCTTCATGCCGGGCGGTGCGGTGCTGCCGATCATGCCCTTCGTGGTGATGCTCGGTGCGGGCTTCGGGCTGATGTGGGGTTTCGCCATCAAGCGCGTCACCGCATCGGCGCCCGAAGGCGAACGGGAGCGCGCCTCGGCCGCCCTGCCGACGGTGCAGCAGTTCGGTTATGCCGTGGGTGCCGCGGCCGTGGGCATCCTCGCCAACGCCATCGGCTTTGCCGATGCGCCCGACGAAGCCACGCTGCGTACCATCTCCTTCTGGATCTTCGCGGCCTTCGTGCCCCTGGCGCTGGTCGGCTGCTGGGCCGCCTGGCGCCTCAGCGGCGACTGGCCGGAGCTCGCAGAAAACGAGGGCTGAACTACTCGGCGGCGACCCGGCCGTTTTCGAAGGCGCTGCGCAGATCGCCGAGCAGGGCGGGAACCTCTGCCGCCGCCATGCCGCGGCCGTCGTCCAGGCGCTCGGTGATGGCGTCGATCAGGCGGCGGTGCAGGAACTGCTTCAACTGCACCGGCATGTCGGCGACCACCGCGGCGATGGCGTCCTCCAGCTCCTCCGTCCAGCGTGCCGAATGCGCCTCGCGGGCGGCACCCAGGCCGTAGAGCGGGGCGGTCGTCCAGCCGCGTTCGGCGCGGATCGCGGCGCGGCGCTCCGTCGTCGCCGCCGCGTCGACACCGCCGTCGGGCCCGAGCACCACGCCATAGGCATCACGCGCCGTATCGGCATGGACGAAGCCGTCGGCGACATCGGCCGCAACCTTGTCGGCAGGGCGCTCCAGGGGATCGCCGAAGCCGCCGCCGCCCTGGGTGCCGATGCGCAGCACGTCGCCGGGTTCCATTTCCAGCACGTCGATCTTGCCGAGGTCCTTCTCCCGGTTGCTGCCGGGATTGAGCGTGGTGTAGCCGGTCGCACCCATGTGGCCGCCCAGGCGCCCCGGGGGACCGAAGATATAACGCTCCATGGCGCGGCTGGTGATCGAGGTGTAGGGCGAGCTCGTCTCGAACTCGATCTCGATGCCGGTGCCGCCGCGGTACTTGCCGGGACCGCCGGAATCCTCGCGCAGGCCGTAGCTGCGGATGACGATCTCCGACATCTCGTTCTCGAAGATCTCGGTCGGGATGTTCTTCAGGAAATTCAGGATCACCATGGTGCCGTCGACGCCGTCGCCGACCGGGCGACCGCCCGAGCCGCCGACGATGGGCTGCACCACCGACACCTTGTGCCCGCCTGTCCTGAAGTCCGGCACGGAGACCAGAAGGATCGAACCCTGCCCGGAATCGGTGGCGGGCAGTTCCATCGGCACCGCCTGGGCGAGCGCGCCGACGGTGACGTCGCAGACCTTGTGGCTGGTGGCATAACGCGCGCCGTAGGCCGCACCGGGCTCGGGGTTGAGGATCGTGCCCTTCGGAATCTTGACCTTCAGCGGGCGCACGATGCCGGCGTTGTAGGCGATGCCCGGCTCCTGCGTGCAGATCCAGTTGACGAGACCGGTGATGAGCATCCAGTGGCCGTGATGGCCGTAGGTCGGGATGTTGAGCGCGGCGCGCACCTGCGGCGCGGTGCCGGTGAAGTCGAGCAGCATCTCGCCCTCCTTCACCGTCATGGCGACATGGATGCGCACCAGGCCGAGGCCCACCATGTCGGCCTCGATGTAGTCGGTGTAGCGGTAGGTGCCGTCGGGCACATGGGCGATGACGCGGCGCGCCTGGGTCTCGGCGTAGTCCAGCACCTGATCGACCGTGGCGTCGATGGTCGCGTAATCGTACTGGGCGACGAGTTCGTGGACGCGCTTCTCGGCGGTCGCCAGGCCCGCGAGGCAGGCCTTCATGTCACCCCAGTTCTGATCCGGCGTGCGCGTGTTGATCAGGATCATGTCGCGCAGGGCCTTGTTCAGTTCGCCCGCGACATAAAGCTTCTGCGGCGGGATGCGCAGGCCCTCCTGGAAGACCTCCGTCGAGGACGGCGCGATGGAGCCCGGCACGCGCCCGCCGATGTCGCTGACGTGGATGAAGCTCCAGGTCCAGCACAGCAACTTCCCGTCAACGAAGATCGGCTTCCACAGATAGACGTCCGAAAGATGGGTCGCCATGCCCTTGGTGGCGTCGGGATCGTTGGAGATGAAGACATCGCCCTCGCGCACATCCTCGCCGCAGGCCGCGATGGCGGCCTCCATGGGCATGCCGATCATCATCAGCACGCCGTAGCGGCGCGGCGCCGCAAAGACCTCGCCGCCGCGCGAGACCAGCACGGCGCCGTAGTCCTGCGTCTCCTTGACGAACACGGTGTGGGCCGTGCGCGAGACGACCTGTGCCATCTCGTCGACGATGGCCTGGAAGCGGTTGAGCAGGATCTCCAGGCGGATCTTCTCGTTCATCATGGCAGTTCGCCGATCAGGTTGGCGTGGTCGTCCACGGTGACACGGAAGCCGGGCGGTATGTAGATGGTGGTGTCGTACTGCTCCACCACCATGGGGCCTTCGTAGACCTCGCCCTGTTTCAGGCTGCCGCGGCGCCAGACATCGGCCTCCACCTCCGCGCCGTGCTCGAAGATCGTGCGTTTCTCCAGCGGACCGTCGTGGGGTTCCTGCGCGCCGGCGACAAGCTGGATAGCGGGCTTGGGCGTGACGCCGACGATCTGCAGACGGGCCTCCAGCAGGCGCGCCGGGGTGTCGGTGTCGGCATAGCCATAGACGCGCGCGTACTGCTTGTGGAACCAGCCCGCGACGCCTTCGGTGGTGAGCGCGTCCGAGGGCGTGTCGGGGAACGGCACGTTCACCTCGTAGGACTGGCCGACGTAGCAGAGGTCGGCCGAACGCAGGATGTAGACCTGCTCCAGGTCGACGTTCTGCTCGGCAAGCCATTCCCGCGCCTGGGCTTCCAGGCGTGTGTAGATCGCCTGCAGTTCCTCGTCGGGCATGGTGTCGGCCTCGCGCCAGATGCTCTGGACGAAGTCGGCGCGCAGGTCGGCGACCAGGCAGCCCAGCGCACAGAGGATGCCGGGCGAGGGCGGCACGATGACGCGGCGCATGTTGAGCTCGCGCGCCAGCATGAAGGTCTGCGTCGGCCCCGCTGCGCCGTAGGCCAGCATCGAGAAGCCCGTGGTATCGACGCCGCGGCGCGCCATCTGGGGCAGCAGCTCGGCATAGATGTTGGCCGTGGTGACCTGCAGGATCGCGTCCGCCGTCTCGCGGCGGCCCATGCCGAGCACACCCGCGATGGAATCGATGGCGCGGTGTGCGGCCTCGCGGTCGAGTTGCATCTCGCCGCCCAGGAACCGGTCGGGCGCGATGATGCCGGCGGTCATATAGGCGTCGGTCACCGCCGGGCGTGTGCCGCCGCGGCCGTAACAGGCCGGTCCGGGATTGGCGCCGGCACTTTCCGGGCCGACCTTCAGCACGCCCTCGGCATCGGTCCAGGCGATGGAGCCGCCGCCCGCGCCGACGGCCGAGACGTCGACCGCGGGCATGATGACCGGGAAGTCGCCGACCGTGTTCTCGCTGGAATAACGGATCTCGTTCTGGATGATCGAGACGTCGACGCTGGTGCCGCCCATGTCGAGCGTGACGATGTTGGGATCGCCGATCAGGCGGCCGATGTAGGCCGCGCCAATAACGCCCGAGGCGGGCCCCGACAGCAGCGTCTCCACCGGCCGGTCGGCCGCGCTGGAGACCGCCATGACGCCGCCGTTGGACTTGGTCGAGAAGACCCGGCAGGTCATGCCGAGACCTGCGGTGCGCTTCTCCAGGGTGTGGAAGTAGGCCTTCATGCGCCGCCCGACATAGGCGTTGATGACGCTGATGAGCGAGCGTTCGTATTCGCGCTGCTGCGGCCAGACCTCCGAGGAGGTGCAGACGTAGAGATCGGGGAAGGTCTCCTCGATCCAGGCCTTTGCCTGCGCTTCGTGCGCGGGGTTCTGGTGGGCGTGGAGGAAGGAGATCGCGAGCGTCTCGATGCCGTCCTCCAGCAGGGCGGCGACCTGCTCCTCCACGTCCTCGCGGCGGATCGCCGTTCGCACCCGCCCGTCGGCGAGCATGCGTTCGTCGACCGGCTTCACCCGGCGGCGCGGCACCAGGGAGATGGGCTTGGGCACGAAGAAGTCGTTGGCCTTGGAGAGGCGCAGGCGGCGCAGCTCCAGGGTGTCGGTGAACCCCTTCGTCATCAGCACGCCGGCCTTTGCGCCGTTGCGCTCCAGCAGGGTGTTCACCGCCAGCGTCGTGCCGTGGGCGAAATAGGCGATGTCTGCGGGCGCGATGCCGTAACGCCGCTCCAGTTCCTCGATGCCGTTGGAGACGGCAAGCGAGGGGTCCTCGCGCGTCGAGGGTGTCTTCAGGGCATAGAGCCTGCCCGTCTCCTCCTCCATGACATGGAGGTCGGTGAAGGTGCCGCCGATGTCGATGCCCAGGCGGTAACGCGCCATTTCCGGAACCCGTGCCGTGCCGGGCTCAGCTCTTGTCCTCGCCCGGCGCGGGGCTGCCCTTGGGGCGGCGGCCCAGCAACTGGTAGAGCTCGTGCTCCTTCTTGATCATCTCCTCGGCGTTGTTCTCGGCCCAGGTCTGGTCGATCGCCTTGTCGTTCTTGGCGCGCTCGGCCTTCAGCGCCTGGATGAAGCTGCCGTCCTTGATCTTGCCGATCATCTCGCGCATGCCGGCCAGCGTCTTCTCCTCGTCGAAGTACTGCTTGGACCACACCAGGTGGCCATACTGGGCGGTCATGCTGGTGCGCTTCATGCGCTCGAAGGCGCCGAGGTCGCGGCCGTACTCGGCGAACTTCACGCCCTCGCCGGAGGCATAGAGGTCGAGCATCACCGCCTCGGGCGAGCAGCCCGCCTCGACCAGCGCCTTGTACATGGCGCGCAGGCCGTAAAGGCTCGGCTGGTGCTCCTCGAAGAGGTCGATCATGACCTCCTCCTCGAAGCTCGATTCCAGCACGCCCATCTTGGTGGTGCCGATCGCCTTGGAGATCGCCAGACACATCTCGTGGGCCTTGCCGCTGGCGTCCTGGGCGACCGCGATCAGGCTGGGAAAGCCGCGGCCTTCCAGGAAGGTCGCGCGCACGCCCTCGCCCAGCATGCGCGGGGCGACCATGACGACGTCGACATCCGGGCCGGGGACGATCTCCTTGTAGTTGATGTTGAAGCCGTGGGCGAAGCTCATGACGTCGCCCTTCTTCAGGCTCTTCTTCACCCAGTTCTCATAGACCTCGGGCTGGCTGTCGTCCGACGTCAGCA